>JAKAHA010000008.1 GCA_021825445.1 bacterium
AACTTACAATATATTGGCTTGGGTAGTGCCGTTTATTGTTCTATATTTTCCAGGAATTAAAATTAAAGAAATTAAGGCAGAGTTTAAACAATTTTCTTGGAAGATTATTCTCCTGGCATTTTTTAACTTTATTGGTTTTTATTTGGGATTAAAGGCTTTTGTTCTGGCTGATGCTACAAAAGTTATTCCAGTAATTCAACTGTCAACAATAATAACGGTATTAATTGGCGTTTTTTTCCTAAATGAAAAAAATCATTTAGTAAAAAAAATCCTCGCGGGAGTGATAGCGGTTATGGGAGTGTTTTTGTTGAGATAAATTATCCTCTACTGCCGCCTCCGCCACGGTTTCCTTTGGCGCTTAGTTTATGAGAGGGTTTTAATTGTGGTGTAGTCCTAATGAATCCATGCCATAGCAAACCAACGACTCCGCCACCCATTATTCCTCCCGTTAATCCAGATGCAACTGTTTCAACAAGGTTTTCTTTTATAACACTTGATAAATATGCTATTGGGTACTGATAAATACTAAAAACTTCCATACCAATATTATGAACAAAATGCATATCAGCCGCGACGCCAGCTACAACGCCAAGCAAAGCGGCGATTGTGATGGGAGCTATAGGTAATCGTATTTTAGTTGGTACTATCTCTGGGGCAGGAAAATCTTCTGAGGCACTGGAAGTAGTCCTGAGTTTTGGAGGCTTCACAGGAACAGGTTTAGAATTTGGTATATAAAAGGAAGAAAAAGCCCTATATAATGTTTCTGCTCTATTTTCTTCTGTATTTTTCTTTTTCATAAGGATCGAATTATACCATTTACACTTCTATTTTTAAAGCGAAAATTAAGGTATTTTTCTGGTAAAATTAAACAATGAAACCGCAAGAATTTACATTAGAAAATGGTCTTCAAGTGATTTTCATCGATACCAAGACTTTTCCAACTTTGACCACTCTACTTTTGATTGGGGCTGGAAGTCGGTATGAAAATGAAAAAAATAACGGGATAGCCCATTTTTTGGAACACATGTTTTATAAAGGAAGCAAAAAATATCCAAACCCCAAAATTATTTCCCAAATTATTGAAGGGATGGGTGGGCACTGGAATGCTTTTACTTCAAAAGACTACACAGGATATTATATAAAAGCTTCGACCGACCATTTCCCAAAAATCGTCGACATTCTTTCCGATATTTTACTTAATTCTTTGTTTGAAAAAAAAGAAATTGAAAAGGAAAAAGGCGTGATCATTGAAGAAATAAATATGTACGAAGACACGCCTCAGAGAAGAATTGGCGAAATATTTGAGGGGTTGATTTATAAAGACAGTCCTCTGGGTTTTGATATTGCAGGGAACAAACAAACAGTCACGTCTTTTGATAGAAATACATTTCTGGATTATATGAATAGTCTTTATCATCCAAATAATGCGGTATTAGTGATCGCCGGTGGGTTAAATACCGTAGGGAACGACCCCCGTGTCGTTCCAAACAAAAAGGGCGAACACGAAGGTTTGCCCCTACAAAAATATTTACAAATTATCGATGAAAAATTTAACACTTGGAAGTCTGGGGAAAAATCAACGTTCGAGAAATTTACAAAGAGCCAGACAAAGCCTCAAATATTGGTTCACCACAAAAAAACTGAGCAAGCTCATTTTTGCTTGGGTTTTCCAACTTTTGGAATTAATGATAAAAGACGCAGAATCTTGAATGTTTTAATTACAATTTTAGGTGGAGGAGCCTCTTCAAAACTATTTCAAGAAGTGAGAGAAAAAAAAGGACTTTGTTATTACATCAGTACCGGAGCAGAACAGTATTTTGAGACGGGTAGTGTAATTACTCAAGCCGGTATTGCCAAGGACGTTGAAAAAGTCAAGGTAGTCGTCAAGGCGACCTTAGCCGAACATGAAAATATGGTTAAGGGTTTGTTTTCTGAGGAAGATATTATTCGTGCTAAAGAAATGTTGAAAGGGCGACTACTTCTTTCAATGGAGGACTCTTTTAATATTGCTCATTTTTTTGGCAATAAAAAATTATTAGAGCATAAAATGGAGACTCCTGAGGAGGTTATCAAAAAAATTCTTTCAGT
This sequence comes from bacterium, assembly GCA_021825445.1. Taxonomy (GTDB): domain Bacteria; phylum Patescibacteriota; class Microgenomatia; order UBA1406; family GWC2-37-13; genus GWC2-37-13. The sequence continues at coordinate 2,089 of JAKAHA010000008.1, forward strand.
GACAAAACAAGAAATTGTTGATTTAGCAAAAGAAATTTTTGTAAAAGAAAAACTTAATTTTGCCATCATCGGACCTTTTGAAGAAAAGAACTTTGATACAATTTTATTGTGAAAAAGATTTTAATTATAATCTTTCTTGGCTTGCTTGTTTATTTTCCAATATTTTTTAACGGATTTGTTTGGGACGATGAAGTAATGTTTGAAAAAGTGGGAGGTATTTCTCCAACTACTTATTTTCGACCGGCAATTTCGATTATTTATTCGACAATTCATAGTATTTTTGGGATCAATCCGTTCTTTTTTCATCTATTTCAATTATCTTTTCATATTGCCACAGCAGTTCTAATCTTCTATTTATTTAAACGTTTTTTCAAAGAAACAGTAGCGCTAATTTTAGCTATTATTTTTCTTGTCCATCCAGCACTTGTCGAGGCTGTTTCATTTGCATCGGCGATGCAGGAAAGTGCCTTTACTTTTGTAGGGTTAGTGGGTCTTTATCTTTTTGTCATTCCCGTGAAAACGGGAATCCAGAAACAAAACTGGATCCCCGATCAGGTCGGGGATGACACAAAGGGAATCATTTTTTTATTAATTGCATTATTAATGAAGGAAACAGCAATTGTATTTTTTCCTTTGGTTTTTTTCTACATACTTATTTTTATAAAAGACAAACGAAAGATTTTGGTTAATTATTTCGTCCTTTCAGCGATCTTATTGATAGGGTATCTCTTGTTTAGATTTTCAGGAGGCAATTTTTATACTCAAGGTCAGACGGGTCTTTTTCCAATCATGCGTGTTTCTCTTTTAACTCGACTGATAAATATTCCTGCAATTATTTTGTTTTATCTTACTAAAATTTTTTATCCGATGAATTTAGCCATTGCACAGCATTGGGTTATTAAGACAATTAGTTTTCAAAATTTTTGGCTTCCATTGATGATAGAAATTGCATTATTTATTGGAGCAGTTACGTATTCTATTAAAACTAAAAAAAAACCTTTTCTATTTTTCTTTATCTGGTTTGTCATCGGACTAATTCCACATCTGCAACTAATCCCACTAAATATGACCGTGGCTGAACGTTGGTTATATTTTCCCATAATTGGGATGTTGGGAATGATAGGAACAATGTTAAGCAAATTACAAATAATAAATCACAAATCACAAATAAATTTTAAGTCTCAAATAAAATCAAAAACGGTTTTTATTTTATTAATAATTATAATTACCACCTTTTCAATTCGGAGTTTTATCCGTGTTCAAAATTGGAGAAATGGATTAACTTTGTTTGGTCATGATATAAGAGCAAATAGTAGCTTTGATCTTAATAATAATTATGGAGTAGAGTTATTTAGGATTGGTCGTTATGACGAAGCAAAAAAATATTTCGAAAAATCTACAAAATTAGCTCCATATTGGTGGGTCAATTGGAACAATTTGGGAGCCTCTTTTGAGCATGAAAAAAACTATCAAAAAGCTGCCGAATATTATCAAAAATCAGTTTCTAACGGTCAATATTATTTGGCTTATGAAAATTTAGCAAAAATATTAGTTTTGTATGGAAAAGATAAAAAGAAAACAAAAGAATTTTTACAAAAAGCTTTGATGATATTTCCTGAAAGCCAAAATTTACAAACAATAAATCAATATTTTCTACGTGGGAATGACATCAATTATAATTAACTATGATAAATTTTATATATTTTTCTATCTTTATTTTTGGAACAGCAATAGGTTCTTTTTTAAATGTGTTAATTGACAGATTGCCAAATAACCAATCGATCAACGGTCGTAGTCACTGCGATTATTGTGGAAAAAAACTAAATTGGTATGATATGTTTCCTGTGTTTTCCTACTTTATATTGGGTGGTAAAACGAGGTGCTGTAAAAAGAAATTAAGTTTTCAATATCCCTTGATCGAATTTCTCACGGGCGTTATTTTTGTTTTAGTTTTTAAGGACAGTCCTTATGTTGAGTCGCTGACAAGGACTGTCCTTATTTTTGGAATTCTTTCTTGTCTCATTGTCATCTTTGTTTCCGATCTTAAATATCAATTAATTTCTGATTATGTTTTACTTGGGCTATTTATTTTTTCTGTTTTATTTCATTTATTTGTAGGGTCGGAAAACCCGACCCCTACGACTATTTATAACTATTTACAACCATTAACTACTTATATATTATCTGGATTGATCGTGTGTTTGCCAATTTTCTTGATTTATTTTATTTCTAAAGAACGTGCGATGGGTTTGGGAGATGTCTATCTCTCGGCAATTATGGGTTTTTTATTGGGCTGGCAAGCGGGTTTGCTAGCTCTATACATTGCATTTGTCACGGGCGCGATATTTGGAGTAATCGTAATTATTTTAAAAAATAAAAAACTAAAAAGTAAGATTGCCTTCGGACCATTTCTCGTCATCGGAACAGTGATAATGCTGTTTTGGGGAGAGAAACTTCTTGAAATTGTAAAGAAAATATATAAATTATAGAGTACTTCTGACCATTCTATATACAGGATGTCCGACTCTTCCTATTTGTGCAAGAAGAGGAAACTTTTTGTCTTGCTCAATATCTATTCCTGGGGTTTTTTTAAGATGGTTTAAATCAACATTTTGGTTGATAGTCAAGATTCCTTTCTCAGTATTTAATAAATCCATGCTAACAATAGGAGGTGAAGAATATATTCTTGCCTCGTATGCTTTTGATTGTGCCACGTCTTCTTCATTCAATTTAACCTTAATGTCCTTTTCGTATCGAAATCCTTGATGAGCCATTCCTCTTATGGCTCTTACTTTTGCAAGTGTGATATTAAAGGCACTATATAATGCACCAAATAATCTATAGTTTACAACCGTCGTTGGGTCGTCTAGAAATCGATTAAGTAGTATTGATCCAATATCATTTTTTATCATTCTTTTTGCATCATCTTCAAGTTCTAATAATATTTTTAAGGCTAACTCTTGTGGGTATGCTCTGAGATGTCCCTCTAATCCCGCTCCTGTGCCAAAAATTGGATTTTCGTGCCTCCCTCGTGTAAATCTTGAAAAAGGTATTATTAAAGATGTGTTATTTATAATACCTTTTATAAGGTTTTCGTTAGCAGGAAAAGCAATTTTTAAAGGTGCTTTTCCAACTTTTGGATCTGACACAATCCAATGAATATTTGCAAGGTTCTCATTTTGTTTAGGCGTTAATTCAACAAGCATGACTTGATTCTAGACTGATCAAGCTTGATTACCAATACATCACTAGTATGTATTTTATTTTTCTATCTCCTTTTCAATCAACCCTCTTACAAACACAGATTTGGGGAGGTGTTTTTTTCGTGAAGTTTCTTCAAGAAAATTAGCAATTTTTGAGTTTATAAAAAAAGTAAACCTATGTTCGCTTTTTCCACGGACGTAATTTAAAAAATCTTCCAATATTGTTTTTAAATCGTAAACTTTATAAAACATACTTATCAACTTTTCATTTTCATAACTTGATAAGAGCGATGGAGGGTCATTTGTAAAGAGTAATAAAACAGGTTTACCAAGATTTAAAGCAAGGGATATTTCAAATCCAACACTGATTGAAGGGAATGAAGTTTCAACGACGACGCAGTCGGATTCCATGATCCATTTTTTAAGACTTTTGTGGAATTTCTCTAATTCTTCGTGAGATTCAGCATTTATTTGATCTTCAGATGATTTTATAATATGATCGGAGATGACTTTATGTCCCTGGGATTGTAAAATGTCAATTATCTTTAAATAGTTGGAAAGAAATTTTTCTTTACCAACAATTGAAGCAGTAAAATAGATGTTCATGAATGAAATTATTTATACATAAACTTTTCTCCAGCGAGTTGGTAGGAAAATAGTTCGTCTTTTGTAAACCAGAGGTTAACTTCCTTTTCTCCATCTTCAGGGCTGTCTGAAGCATGAATTATATTTCTAAGCGGTCGGTTTTGTTCATTAGCCAGATCAATTGTATCATGGGAAAAATCTCCACGAACGGTGCCAGGTAGAGCCTGAACGGGGATAGTATTACCGGAAATTTTACGGACGATCTCAATGCAATCATAGCCTTCAACAACCGCCATGAAGACGGGGGACTCTTGGAAATATGTGACCAACCAACTTTTTACAATTTTTCCAATAGATACCGCGTCGTCAGTTTTGAAAACTGTTTTCGCATCAAGACCTTTTTTTGCATAATTAGTTAACGTCCGTTCTCCAACCTTTTTGAACCACGCTTCTGTCTCTGGATAATGGGCTATCACTTTTTCAGAGGTCGCCATTTCAAACTTTAAGCCAATTATTTTAAGACCAACCGTTTCAAAACGACTAATTATTTTTCCAATAATTCCACGTTGAACGCCGTCGGGTTTGATGATTAGCAAAGCACGCTGTTTTTGCATAAGAATTTCTAATTTCTAATTGACCTAATTAACCTAAAAAAATCTCAATTTCCAAATTGGTTATTGGGTATTCTTTAGACCAATTAGAATAATTAAATTAATTAGGTTAATTTAATTTAAATATAATTCATCAACTTCTCTCTCATACTCTTTAAATTTTTCATCTTTAAACCAATATTTTATTTCTCGTTCGGCTTCTTCGACTGATCCTGACGCATGAATAAAAGTTTTAACGACTCGATCTAGAGACGAGGATAGAGTAGAGGAATCAAAAGAATATTGAGCAAGTAATGTCCCGGGAACAGCAAGAGCTGGAATAGTATGTCCACGAAGCTTTCTAGCAACAACTACAGCATTTGGTCCGCTCCATACCATAACGACGATTGGACCCTCCATCCAATATTTAATTAAACGGTCGTAAATAAACTTGCCAAGTTGAGCCGGGTCTTGTGTTTTGAAGGTCTTGGCGATGTCTCCACCAGATTGTTTAAAAGAAGCAATGGTCTTTTCTCCCATTTCTTTTATCCATTCCGGAGTCCCGGAATAATGATTTTTTATTACATCAACTGAGGGTTTAAGCATTTTAGCAGCCATTAATTTAAGACCAACAGTCTCAAAAATTTCGATGACTTTTCCAACAAGTCCACGCTTGACGCAATCGGGTTTAAGAATGATAAGAGTTCGTTCAATCATATTTTTAGGATTTCATTATAGATGTTTTTTGTAATTTCTTCAATCCCTTTATTTCCATCAATATTAATCCACTTTCCCCAAGGTTGTTTTTCGACGAGCATTTTATATTGTTTAGCCGTCTTTCTTATAAAATCAAAGTCTTTTTCTCGAAAGTTTTTGATTTTATCTTCACCATGTTTTCGCTTGATGGCAATATCTGGATCAACGTCAAGATAAAAAATAGCATCAGGTACTTCTATCTGAAAGTTTTTGGCAAAATCAACTGCCATTTTCATATCGATTCCCTCCAAGGTCTGATAACAGAGAGTAGTTGAAAAGTAACGGTCGGCGATTAGGATAGGTTGTAGGTTGTAGGGGGTAGGGGGTAGGGTTAATCCGCGTTTTTCTTGGATCATTTTTTTATCCATGACAAACTGCATTGTGTAAAGAAGAAACTGTTGCTCCGCCGTCAAACCCTTATTTTCATAAAGAAAATCGCGAATAATTTTCCCCACGTTTCTTTCATAATCGGGGTATTTGAACAAAAAAACTGGTTTTTTTTCTCCCTCGACTTCGCTCGGGACTTGATGATTTTTAAGTTTTTCAAAAATCATTTTCGCCTGTGTCTCACACCCCGCCCCATCAATTCCTTCGATGACGATAAACATAAATTTATTATAGCATTTAAAATTAAAATTTTAATGAAAGAGCTAATAAGTCATATGTTGACTTTACAGTTCCAATAAATTATATTGAATTAATGCCTAAATTAATTCCAAAAGAAACAATAAAAAAAATTAAATTATTAAGACAACATGGGTATAGTTTGCCTGAAATTAAGAAAGAAGTTAAAGCGTCTCATGGAAGCGTTTTTCGTCATATTCAAGGCGTAAAAATATTACCTAAATATTGGAAAGAATGGCATGGAAAACAAGGTGGGAGTATCAAACGCATGAAACGTAACGAAAAATTAGCTGAAGAAAGAGCAAAAAAAGCCATTTTTTCATTATCAAATAAAGAAAAGATGATATTTCTTTCAGCTCTGTATTGGGGAGAAGGGAATAAAAAAGATTTCAACTTGATTAATTCTGACCCTGACCTAATTAAAGTTTTTATTAATGGATTGGCGAGCCTTTTCAATGTTAAAAAAGATGATTTAAAAATTAGTATAAGAATCTTTGAAGATTTAAATAAAAGCGAATGTTTAAAATTTTGGTCAACCATAACGGGTGTTCCCGTAAATAAATTTGTACGCGTAAACATATTAAAGGGAGGGAAGAAAGGTAAGCTTAATCATGGTATGTGTCGGGTCAGAGTCAAAAAAGGTGGGGATTTGTTAAAATATGTAATAGCAATTAAAAAAAGGCTAGTAGAGTTGTTTTAGTCTCCGTAGTTCAATGGATAGAACTGGCGCGTCCTAAGCGTCTAATGGTGGTTCGATTCCGCCCGGGGACACAAAATTAAAAACTTCTCGCAAGATCCCAAAAATCATATAAAACAGAGGCACTATAAAGGATTATCAAACTTAAATCAAAGATGAAAAAATTCCCGATGAGCAGCGTCACAATCACTGATGTCATTTCCAAGGAAAGACCAATCAATAGCATCAAAAGCCCAGTCGTCATATGAGATAAATAACGAGATTTTTCATTTCTATGTTCAGTCTTTTCATAAGTAAAAGCAAAGTTTCCAAAACAGGCAGTCACTGACAAGATACTTACTGCAACTAACAAGCTTCCAAGTATGGATTTATCAATGTTAACCAAGCCCCCAAGAGATGATTGTATGTTGAGTTGAGTAAAAATAAGAATGACAATAATTATAATATTCTTTGCAACATTTTCCCAAAATGCTTTTTTCATATGATTAATTATGCCAAAATAATAATTGATAATCAAACTTCTTTTGGTTTTTTAGATACAATATAAGTAAAGCCTATGAAAAACTCAACAAACTTGTCCAAAAAACACCTCATTCGTCACCACATTCATCGTTTGAAAACGAGCGAATATGCACGTATTCTTATTCTTCGTACGGTCGGGAATTTTTTGTTATTCTCGTCACTTTTTATGATTGCCAAGACGTTTTGGCAGCCGATCAAGGAGGAATTGATCTATTTTGTCAATGTTCGGATACAGAAGAAGTATTTAGTTGGTGAAATTCGAAATTCGAAATTCGAAATTCGAAATGAGGAAAATGCTAAGGGTCTGCTGGCAAAAACCTTCAATATTAAGCAAGTGGAAATTCTAGCTCCAGTTGACCCAAACTTTAGTATTGTTATCCCCAAAATTGGTGCCAATGCCAAAGTCCAATCAAATATTGACGCTTCAAATGGAAAAATATATTTAACTGCCTTAAATAAAGGAGTTGCGCATACTCTCGGGACTGCTTTCCCAGGAGAAGGCGGACATATATTTCTATTTGCTCACTCAACTGATTATTTTTGGAATATCAGCACCTACAATGCAATATTTTATCTTTTGTATAAGTTAACAAGTGGTGATGAAGTCGACTTGTTTTATAAAGGTCAACGCTATGTTTACAAAGTAATTGGACAGGAGGTGGTTGATCCTTCTCAAGTTCAATATCTCACCAGAAAAACAAATAGAGAATTTTTGACTCTGCAGACCTGTTGGCCGCCAGGGACGACACTCAAGAGACTACTTATATTTGCGGTAAGAGTAGCAGAATAGATTATCTAATCCCCACAAGATAAAGATCTGGCAGTTCGTTCACCTGTGAATTTAGGTTAATAAGCACGACAATCTTTCCATCACTGGTTGAATTAAAAAATGTCTTTTCAAACGGTCCTGAGTATATTGTTTGCTTATTAGTATTATCATAATCAATTATCGAAATTTTATTTTCCTCTTCAACGACAAAATGACGAGAATCATAGTACCACTTTATATTGGAGAGTAGGGAGTAGGAGGTAGGGAGTAGGATGGGGAAATTTTTATCTTCTTTACGGTCGTAGACGTATATCATATTTTTTATTAGAGACCTTTCCTCAGGAGTTTGATTGGTCGAAATTAAAGGTGGATTAATCATTATTGGCAATTCAACATTTTCTTTTGATTTATATAAAACCTTAGTTTCGTTTGGAGAAAAAGAAATAATATCAAAAGAAGCAGACGCAATTTTATCAAAATTCTCGGGAAAAGTTTCCAAAATCTTCGTGTAGTTTTTATTTTTTTCGGTAGCCCAAGCCTCAACGAGTGCTTCTTTAGAAAGAGTTATCTCCAATGGATTAAGATTGTCTTCTTCAAGATTTATGAGGTAGCTATTTTGTGAAAATTCAAAAATTGCCTGTTTTTGATCGGGAGAAAATATTACATTTATATTTTTCATGTCGACAGTATTTGAAATTTGAGGTAAATCAACAATTTTATTTAAAGGAGGAAAAAATGGAAGTGTTTTTTTACTCGCATCAAAAAGGTATGCTGAGCCGCTGGCAAAAATTACTATTTTGTCGCTGTCATCTATAGCTATCGCTTTGATAATTCCAAGATTTGTCAAAGGCGAAAGGGATGGGTTGATAGGAAAAAGAATTGGATCGATATTAATGACCAATTCTCCTTTTAGATTTATTTGCTTGCTCCAACTGGTATATCCTTCTTTTCTTATTTCGACTAAGTAATTTGCTGGAGGAAGTGTTAGATTGGTGTCGGTTACTCCTTTCAATTCTCCATTAACGAAAATTTTTGCAGCTTTAGGGATAGAATTTGCAGAAATTATTCCAGTTGATTTTAGAGACCTATTTTCTATGTCGAATCGATATCCTCTAGCATAACCAATTACTATAACTAAAATCGTCACAAATAGAACAAAGAATATCAATCTTAAAAAGATTTTTGTCATCAGATATTATACAATATTTATATATATGTTTTTTCGAAAAAAAATTGGAATTGATCTTGGGACTGCAAATACTTTAGTCTACGTAGCCGGAGAGGGAATTGTTTTAAATGAACCGACTGTCGTTGCCTATTCTATTGAAGATAAAAAAATTTTAGCTGTGGGTGAGGATGCTCGCGAGATGATTGGGAGAACTCCAGGGTCAATCGTTGCTTCCCGTCCAATGAAGGAAGGTGTAATAGCTGACTACACGACTACTTCGGCAATGATCACATATTTTTTAAAAAAAGGACTAAAAGGTGGTGTCTATTGGCCGGAAGTTATGATCTCAATACCTGGTGGCTCTTCACAGGTTGAAAAACGAGCCGTGGTTGCAGCTTGTAAACAAGCGGGGGCATCGGACGTCTACTTGATTGAAGAACCATTGGCAGCCGCCATCGGAGCTAAATTACCCATTTCTCAAGCGTCAGGGCAAATGATTGTCAATATTGGTGGAGGAACGACTGAGATTGCCGTAATTTCTTTGGGTCAGTTGGTGGTCTATAAGACGGTTCGAGTCGCAGGTACAAAATTAGATGAAGCAGTTATGACAGAGCTTCGAAAAAAACATAACATGATTATTGGGGAGCGAACAGCCGAGGATATTAAGATTAAAATTGGAAATGCATTGGTGGATGATAAAGTAGGCGAAGAACGAAAGATGGAAGTGAAAGGACGGGATTTTCAAAGTGGACTCCCAAAAATATATGAGATCGGAGAAAAGGATGTAAATTTGGCATTAATTAAACCTTTAAAGGGAATTCTTGATGGGATCAAAGAAGTATTATCACAAACTCCACCGGAACTTGCGGCAGACATTGTCGATAAAGGAATTGTTCTCTCTGGCGGGACATCTCTGCTTACAAATATTGATAGGTATATAACTTACTACACTGGCGTGTCTTCTTTTGTCGTTGAAGATCCTTTATTTTGCGTTATTCGTGGAGTAGGAATGGCGATAGAGAATTTGGATTCGTTTAAGGATGCTATCCGATAGTAAAAAATAAATTTCTAATTTCTAATTACTAATTACTAATAAATTTTCAAACTCAAATATTTTAATAGGTTTATAGTAAAATATATTATTACTGTTTTTGTTTTACCACTAAAATAGTATAAATATTTATATAACGACATGAACTATTATAAAATAATTTGAACAAAACCAGTTTAGAAATTAAAAATTAGAAATGAGAAATTATCTTATAGAAATTATACAAAAATGAAATCAAAAAAAATATTAGATATTACGATAAATCCTGAAAGTAAAACGAGTATCCTAGAGAAAATCTTATTGTACATCAAGAAACCAACAGGTTTTTTTCATATTGTCTCTCTTAATCCGGAAAACTTGGTTATATCTACTGAAAATGAATCCTTTAAAAAGGTTATTGAGACAGCCCAAATTAAGATAGTTGATGGAGTGGGGGTTGTCCTGGCAGCCCGATGGCTAGGTGTTGAGGCTGGCGAGCGGGTGACTGGAGTGGGACTAATGGAAGATCTGTTAAAGATGGCGTCAGACAGACGCTTGCGAGTGCTTATGATTGGAGGAAAATTAAATCTAGCACTCCGACTTGCTCAGTGCTACCAAAAAAAATATCCTGAGGCTAAATTTTTTGGTCTTGGAGGGATTTCCGATATCCAAAATCCAAAAAAAACTGAAGAAAAGACCATTTTTGATATAGTGACCGACTATAAGCCCCATTTAGTATTTGTGGCATTTGGTTCGCCATATCAAGAGCTTTGGATAGAGCGTCATAAAAAGGAGTTTAATAATTGCGTTGTTATGGGGGTCGGGGGAGCTTTTGATTATTTGTCCGGCAACATTAATCGTCCACCGACTATCATACAAAAGCTCGGACTTGAATGGCTATATCGACTACTTCATCAGCCATGGAGATGGAGAAGACAGATGAGACTGATAAGATTTATTTGTTTATTTATTTTTAATAACTAACCTTCCTTACGACTTATTATGGGTGATATCTCAGGTGTTTTTTTGGCTGATGTTGAAACATGTGGAATTATAGGAATAGCACTATGAAGACTTCGACCTTCTTTATCTGGCTTTCCTATTCTATAAACCCATTGTTCGTACACAACGTTGAATGGTTTTAATAACCCATGAATAAATATAATTACAGGTACTTTTTTCATTCTTGTAATTATAAATACAATATCATATTTGTCAAATGCAAATTTTATTCTGGATTCCCGCCTTCGCGGGAATGACATAGTGTAATATTGTTCTATTTATGAATAAGCAAACTAAAAAATCAATCGCTAAAGTCCTCAAATACTTTTCAATTTTTGGGTACAGGCCTACCTTAGATGAACTTTATACTTTTTTACCGATTAAAGTTGATAAAAACAAGCTAAAATATACTCCAGTAGAGTATAGTATACGAAGAAAAATATCTCAAAAAAAACTAAATAATTGGCGATTTAGAGTATATATAAAGCTTATTTCATTATTTCCTCAAATCAAGCTGGTTGGTCTATCTGGTTCGATATCAATGATGAACGCGAGGGAAGATGATGATATCGACCTATTTATCATCACGGAAAAAAATAGATTGTTTACCGGTCGACTCATCGTCGTAGCTTTAGCACAAATATTAGGATTAAGGAGAACAAGAAACAATTTAGCAATGAAACAATTTAACAATGGTTTTGCTGACAAAGTTTGCCTTAACTTATTTTTCGACGAACGTAATCTTAAAGTACCCAAGTTTAAGCAAACTCTTTTCGTTGGTCATGAAGTGCTACAAATGAAGCCGATCATTGTCAAAGGTGACATTTACGAGAGGTTTTTGAAAGCAAATAGGTGGGTGTTTAGGTTATTTCCAAATGCCAGAGAAGTAGTAAGTAGTAAGTATGAAGTATTAAGTATAAGAAAAAACAAAAAAAAGACGCTTAATACTTACTACTTAATACTTAATACTTTAACTAATAAAATTGAACAATTACTTAAAAAGTTTCAATTAAATTCAATTAATAAACATAAAACTACCGAAATCATTACCTCCTCCCAGCTTTGGTTCCATCCTGATGACTTTGAGAAGAGGTTGAGATTGAAAAGATAACATTTTTTGATAAGATTAGTGGATTGTGAAAAGAACACGAGAACAACAGGTTTTTTCAATATTCATTGTTGCTTCATTATTATTAACAATGTGTCGTGCAAAAGTAAATTTTGTTGAGGGAATGGTAGGAAAGTATGAAGGTGATGTTTATCAAGTTTTAAATGATGATAGTAGGACCATAGTTTGGTGTGAAATTCCCAAGCAAACAATACGTTTGGGAACCGAAAGAAAAGATGGAAATTTAGGATGGGCATTTAGAATTCCTGATGGAGTAGTCGATGATGGGGCTTGTGGTGGAAAAGAAGGGCAATATTTTGTTACGAAGGCTGCTTTAGGAATAAATGGTTTCGAGACGGAAAAGGTTCACAAAACTTCAAAAGAAAAATAATGGAATTAAACTTCCTTCATATAGCAAGTTCCAAGACCGGCAGTTTCAAGTTGGTCAAGGATGGCTTCGGCTCTTTTTTTATCAATCTTAAGCGTTTCCATTAATTGAGTTGAGGACATCTCGTCAAACTTATCCATCATTTCAAGAGCTTTACTAAATAGAGGATCACGCTCGATTTTGGTGACTTGGGCTTCAGACACCCTTTGAGTGACTGTAGTAGTCGACTTTGTTTCTTCAATTGATTTTAATCTTGAGTCAATCTCGTCTAATTTTTTAAGAATTACTTTTACTGAATCTTCCATAATTTTTATATTATAACATTATTTACTTTTAATTTAACCTCCAAATCCAATAATTTAAAAAACTGGCAAAAGTAACCCAAAGCAAATAGGGGATTAATAAAAGAGAGGATATTTTATTAACTTTCCAAAATAAGATTATCTGTATTACGATCGTGAACAAGATAATAATTATGATTATCAAGGCTAAAAATAAATTCTTTGCTCCAAAAAATATCGGTGTCCAGATTAAATTAAAAAATAAATGAATAAAAAATAGTCGAACGTTAAATTTTGCCTGTTTAGATTTTTTTATCCAATTAAGGTAAACAGCTACTCCCATCATAAAATATAACGTCAACCAAACGGGTCCAAATATCCAATTTGGTGGGGAAAATGACGGCTTATTGAGAAATTTATACCAGGTCGGAATTGAATTAACTGTAAACGAAGCACCAATTGCTCCAGCCAACTGTGGAAGTAGAAGAGATAAAAATAACCTCATGATTCATTGTAACAAATCATTTACCATAATTTTATCTCCCTCATTTAATCCTGAAATAATTTCAATTAAGCCATCGTTTGTTTCAAGTCCGACGATAATATCTTTTTCAACTGGTTTGTTGTTTACAAAAGCATTTACTTTGGCATGATCGCCGTCAATGTCCGAAATCGTATAAAGAGGAATCGTTAAAACATTAATTTTTTTATTTGTTTCGATATCGACATCAACCGCCATGCCAGATCTGAAATTGGGGTTTTCCGGAAGCTTTATCTCGGCTTGATAATAGGTAATATTATTTAAAATCGTTTCCGCCTCATCAATTGAAGATATTTCGCCAAATAATTTTTTTCCAGGAAAAGCATCAAGAGTCAAAATAGTTGGAAGTCCGACTCTGACTTTAGTTACTTGAGATTCGGGAATGTTAACTGTAAGCTTTAAATTATCAAGATTTTGAATAGTGATTGCAGTCTTAGTTGACGAAGTGTAGTTTCCAACTTTAATATCAACGTTCGTAACAGTTCCTGCAAAAGGAGCATAGATATAAGTATTTATCAGATTGTGATTATAAACTTCAAAGTTTCTTACAGCTTTATTTAAAGAAAATTGCTTAATATCCTCGGCTCGTCGCTCTTCAATTGTTTCCATTTTGTTATCATCTTTTTGTTGGTCAAAATTCCACCTGGCAATTAAAAAATCTTGCATAGCATTATCTTTTTCGGCAACGACACTGGTCGCGTCGATTGAAGCTAATATTTGACCTTGCTTTACCTTATCGCCTTTTTTGACTGGTAAATAAGTTACCCTGCCAACAACACTAAAAGTCAGGTCGGCTTTTTCATTGGCTTCAATTTTTCCTTCAACTTTAACAATCTCTTTAATATTTTTTCTTTTAACTTCAATGGTTGGGCTTTTTTTTCCATTTTTTTTGGACATCGAAAAAAAGATAATTATTATCAAAGCAAAAATTATTCCAAAAATAATATATTTTTTCATATTTCGACTTCGCTCAATATAAATTACTTTTTAATTACTTGAATTTTATCAATTAATCCATCTTTAAGCCAGATTACTCGATTCATCCATCTAATATCTTCTTCTTCGTGGCTTACCATAATGATTGTTAGACCTAATTTTTTATTTAAATCCGAAAGAAGCTTCATTATATGATTTGAAGTTGCGCTATCAAGATTTGCACATGGCTCATCGGCAAACAAAATATGAGGAGAATTGCCAAGGGCACGGGCAATTGCAACCCTTTGCTGTTCTCCTCCCGATAGTTCATCTTGAAAATGCTCAATACGATTTTCCAAACCGACATCAGTCAAAACTTCAACTCCTCTTTCTTTACATTTATTATAATTCATTTTACCATCAACTAATAAAGGAACCATGACGTTTTCGACAGCATTTAGTTCAAAAATAACCGCGTATTCTTGAAATATATATCCAAGTTCTTGTAGTCTAAATTGAGTTTTTTCCTGGTCGGTCATTTCAAATACGTTTTTTCCCATCATAAAAAATTCTCCAGATGTTGCCGTATCAAGTAGCCCAAGGCAACGGAGAAGAGTAGATTTTCCCGAACCGCTCTTTCCCATAATGCCCAAAAATTCGCCTTTTTTTATTTCAAAAGAAACCTGTTTTAAAGCAGGAGTTGGAACTTTTCCGGGATAAGTGCGACCAAGTTTTTTTACGCTAATTACGCTCCCCATATGGCTTTTATTATCGGTTCTTTACTTGTTTTCCAGGCTGGTATGAAGCCCGAAATCACCGAGACAATTATTAAACTATTAAGACTACTTAAAATATCACTAAACACAATATCCAAAGAAACTTTCCCAAATCCCATGTCAAGAGGATAGCTTTTAAAAATAGCATCCAATATCACATACAAAACGAATACGCCAATAAGCGTTCCAATTATGACATAAAAAACTGCCTGAATTAAATAAGAAACGATAATGATATTTTTACTAACACCAATTGCCTTTAATATTCCAATCTGTCTTTTTTTATTAATAACATTAATAAAAATAACAATAAAAATAGTTGCCGCGGCAATAATTAGACTTATAAAAACCGTAATACCGTTTAAAATTACAAAACTACTTTTCATCTGTTTGGTCATCGTCAAAAATTGATCCCAGCCGCTGATCTTTTCTTTATCAATTATTAATTTTTGAATTTTACTTATGTAAGGACGATAATTATCTGGTGATGACAGTTTTACATTTATTTCACTAGCTTGATTGAATGTTCCAAGTATTGACTCCATTTCTTTTTGAGTGATGTAAGCTGCCATATCGATCCCATCAATACCTGTCTTGTAAATTCCTTTGACTATAAATTTCTTTCTGACCCCATTAGGGAAAATTATATAAATTTTATCGCCAATAGTTGGACCTTTCAAAGAATTTTCGTTGAAAGATGAGCCAGCTCCTCCTGCGATTTCAACGCCGATGACAACTGAATTTGTATCGCTGTCGTCAAGAAATTTCCCTTTAATGACGTGTTTGTATACTTCAATAACCTTTTTTTCTTGAGATGGAATTACTGAGATGACTTGATATCCACCCGACTCAATATTTTTGGCGTCCGCCCATCTGTCAAAAGTAAACTGCGCACCTAATTTATAGTGAGAGGCAGTTGCGATGACTCCTGGGATTGACTCGATCAGTTTTCTTTTCTTTTGGACATCTTCGAGATATTGTTTACCTCGCTCAGGTCGGATTATGACGTGAGAGAGCCAGTTGTTGATAAGTTGATTATCGAGAGTCTTCAACATTCCGGAAAATAAGGCTGAGGAAAAGGCAATGTTGATAAAAGATACACCGATAATGATCGGAGTCAAAATAATGGTTGCTTTATTGCTTCTTTTGAGCGATTTAAATGCCAAAAAAAATGCAACCTTCAAAGAATTGAGCATCAAAATATTATAGCAGTAAGATTTATTTTTTATGTAAGCAAAGAATCTTAACTTTTTTTCCAATAGGGTAAAGACTGTTTCCAAAATATAAAACTCCATTAGAACCAACAAAAGATATTGTATTGTAAAAAACTCTGTTTTTAAACTTATGAGCAGTTTTATCTCCTGGATGAACAAAATCAGGCTTGGTCGCATCACCTACAACAAACTCAGGCCAAAACAATGAATCCCACTCTGACATCTTTTTCATTTCTGCCATAGGGGCATTCTACTACTACTACTACTACTAATTTTCAATCGAAAATAGGTAAGAACTCACGGGCTTTGACAAAACTGTATCACAACGGGGACCCAGTGCTTTATTGTTCTGGATTCCCGCTTCCGCGGGAATGACAAATGACGATGATATATAATTAAAACATGAAAACATATAAGCTAGATCCAGAAGAGCAACAAATTTTACGAGATATTGAGGCTGGTAAGTATAAAACAGTTCCAAATATAAAAGAAGAAATAAAAAAAGCCCGACTTTATGCAAAAAATACTTTAAATAAATTAAAAAAATCAATATTAATCGAAAGATTAGCCTAACACTTTGATATATAATTGATAAATATGAAAAGCTGTTGTCCGCCAAAGTGGCTTCACATTTTTAAAGCGATATCAGATAGTCACCGTCAAAATATCCTTTTTTTGGTCAATGAACATAAAAAAATAAACGCCACCGAAATAATTAAAAAAATAAAACTTTCCCAGTCGACTATCTCTCATCACCTTAAAATCCTTACTGATGCAGGTTTGATCAAGGTTACAAAACAAGGGAAAAATGCTATTTACTCTGTTGAAAAAGAAGCAATTGCAGATTGTTGTCTAGGTTATTTACACAAAATTTCTAGCTAACTCCTGTATGTCAAATACATATTGACATATCGAAATACTTCGATGTATAATGTATCCATATGTTATTAAATCCACCATATCTTACTTCAAGCCTTTTCAGTACTATTCGTACACGGCTTGAAGAGCGATATTTGGTGGACATAAGTAACTGTAAAACTCGCTATAGCTCGTTAACAGTTACTAATGAAGGGAGGTGAGAGACAAATGATGAGAAATTTTTTAAAAAACTTTACCCATACGGTAGAAAATAAAGGAGAATCTTTAGTTATTACTGTAAAAGGAGAAAAAGAAAAAATTGCTGGTTTAGAAAAAAAATTAAAAGCAATAAAAGAATTGTGTTGCGGAGAAGATGGTTGTTGTGGAGATCATGGTTGTTGCTAAATTTTTGACAAACCTGCCCGCCGGCGGGCAGGGGAGATATATGATTTTTTGCTTTTTACTCCAATGAGAATCATCAAGCTCAAAATTTAAAAGTAAACCTGATTTACGAATTTTTTCAAGGGTTTTATAAGCAGTTTTTAGTGGTAAAACTAACGGATAGGCAATCATTTTGCCTTTATCAGAGTTTTTATAAGGAACTTTTTGAAAAATGTTTTTAGGTAAATTTGACAATGTTTCTTCATAAAACTCAATCTGTTTCATTTTTATTTGTTCTATCTTTTTAAAATCTATAAATTGTTGTAAAAAATTAAATACAAAAAATCCACGTGCGGGCAAAATACTGTCTCCGATTAGGTCATAACCGATTTTCATTACTTGATTAGCTTTTATGGAAAACCAATTTGATAAATCAGTCTTACGAGTGAAGTGAGTCAAATTCCATAACATTTGCATAATCATCCACCAAAAAGTCACGACCGTCGCATATTTCCATGATTGAAAAATAGTAGGTTCTGTAAAATTTAATTCGTTTTTTTGAGTATAGACAACGCTTCCTTGCAAGGGAATAACCTTTCTCAGCGAATCTATTATAAAATGGTTTTTTTTAATAAATTTAATTTTTTGAGGATTGACAATTTTGTGAACACAGTCCTCAATTAAAATTGTTTTGCCACTCAAATCTTTAAGCCAAATAGGATTTTCAAAAAGGGAATTTGTAATTCCAAGAGCGTGAAAAATGACTAAAACGGTTGGGTGATATTTATTAATGGCAATTGATAGTTGTCGACTACTAGTTTTTAAATGTTTTGAAACAGGGTAATAGCTAACTTTATATCCATGTTTTCTGATATTATTTTCAACGTCTCCACAGAAAAATTCCGGCACCAAAATTATC
Organism: bacterium; assembly: GCA_021825445.1. GTDB lineage: Bacteria > Patescibacteriota > Microgenomatia > UBA1406 > GWC2-37-13 > GWC2-37-13. The sequence goes on from JAKAHA010000008.1 coordinate 20,416, forward strand.
GAGCCTTTTTTAACATTTCTTTTATCTAAAATATCCCACAGTGCGTCTTCATAAGATAAATAAAATAGACGTCCGACATTTTTCGGTATAATATTTCTTTTAAATTTAAGATATTTCCAGAGAAAAATTGGTTTGAGTGGAATCATAAAAAGGATTTTACATTATACATGTAAAGGATGTTTGACTTCACTTGACATGAGTAGAGTAGTATTTGTTACTTCTTGAGCTAATGAGCCTGAAATATTCTTAGCCAGTATTTCTAAATTTCCTGTAAAGCCGTCAATCTTATTTTCAAGAGCAATAATAGTGATGGCTTTTATAAAAAATAGTTCTCTTTGATATTCATTAGGGTGATTTTTTTTGACTTTATCTAAATGATCCTTTAAAACTTTGCTAGGCTTTATTTTTCCATTTTTTGTTTTTGAAATCAAATCGTTAAATCTTCTAAATAAACTCATTTGAAAATTATAAACGTTTTTTGCAGGTTCTCTTGGTTTTTTTATATTCTTATTAAACTCTAGAAGAAGTTGTTCAACGATATTAATGCTTGTTGGAGTATTAATATCTTCTATTTTGAAACCTATCATAAGATTATCAAATAATTCTGGAGTTAATTTATTCCTAAAACTAATTGTATTTCCTTCAAGCCCTATGGAAGTTGATAAATGTTTTTCACCGGACAAAGCAGAGACAAAAGAATGCAAATAAACACCCTCAAATTTTTTGTCAGTATTTGCTCCGAGTGAAGATATTTGTGAGTATATATCAGTCGCATTTCCAAGATCTGGAGCGAGTGCACTAGCTCCAACTCTAGCAAACGATCGGTGGTTCTGAGCGGCTAAATACAGTTTTGAAATATGACCTAGCCCGAGATTGGCATAGAAATTAGTTTGTTTGGTAGCTTCTAATAATTTCATTTTGATTTCATCAATCAAGCCCCGATTTTTCTCTGGTAAAAAATTTGGATCAATCAACTTTTTTACCATGCTTGCAACATTTGGAGCTAATGCGAGACTCAATCGATATTCAGAATTTATCGGTTGGACGCAAATCGTTGATTTTCCTCCAAATTCAGATTCGCTTAAAAAAGAAACAAGATGACTAATGCCAAAAGGAGGAGTTAATAAATTAATTAAGATATTTATTTGTTCATCATTAAACTTCATTCCATCGCTTTTAAGAATTTCTTTGAGAGCCTTCTTTAATGGCTCTTGAAAATAATCATTGATTGTTTTTATATGGGGTTTTATTTTATCAAAATCAAGTTTTCTAAAAGAGACAATGTCTGTAAGCCCAAGCTCATCGACTGCTTCTGACTTCTTATCTTTTGCCGGATAAATAAAGTATCCTTTTTTAATTTCTTCGTTTTTTGTTCCAACGACTTTTCCGACGGCAAAAGCCATCGCTTTTGCCTCAGCCCCATCAACAGGACCATGGGAGTGCATAATCTCAAGCGTTTTTGAACTATTATCAAAAACCAAATGAGCAAAAGCCCGACCTTCATCAGCTCGTTTTTTGTATATTTCCGAAGTTTTGTCACCATCTGAAATCGAGAGGACAAACATGGGTGGGTCATCACCGTTATGAATAAAAGTTGTAGGATCGTCTTTGTAAGATTCAGGATGAGCTAAATAATTATCCAACTCTGCTTGATTAAAAGATAATATTTTGTTGATAGTTTCATCAAAATATTTTCCATCTTTATTCATTACTCTTACCTTGAAATTCATTTCGCTATTATTGAATAATAATTTGCGGTCATGGACGACTCCATTCTCAATCCATATTGACATGTCATGATTCTGACTGTCTAAAGATAAAGCTTCGGTAACTCCAAGTTTCTTCAGATTTTTGTCAAATTTTATTTTTTCCAATGCTTGTTCAGCTTGTAATTTAACCATCTCTCGGTCTCTAATATTTCCAGTCCGAGGAATTGGTTTATTTGATCCACTCAGATCGTGATTAGTAGTAGCATATTTTGATAAATTAGCAGTCATTTCGACTCCAAGTTGAGCTAATCCTTTTTAGAGGGCGAGTGCCGGAGACATATCCGAATCTTTGACAAACATATCATGATAATGGACTCCATCAACTCCGGTGATTTTGGTATTATTTGTTTTGTCTTTACTCTCATCAATTAATTTTTGAAACCAAAAACTTTCTTTATTTTCATTTTTATCCATCATCTTAAGAGTAGAAACTAATATTTTATTAGCATTTTTTTCGCTACCAGCAAGTTCGCAAAAAGTTTTCCACCAGCTGGCATTATGAATCGTTGATTGATCCGCGTATTTAAAATTTAAGGTTATCAATTGTAGAACAAGGTCAGGAGATACTTTAGCAATTCTCGTCATTTTGTATGGAGAAGTAATTAAGTCATTCAAAAGATTGTTTATGGTTTGCGTTTTGGGATTTTTTATTGGTTGTTCAAATCTTTTAGCATTCAACAAAGCATGCTCGCTCATTTTTAGATTATATCAAGATTCAAGATAGTATAATATCAATATCTTGCCGCAGTGGCGGAATTGGCATACGCGCACGGTTCAGAACCGTGTCCCAGCAATGGGGTAGAGGTTCAACTCCTCTCTGTGGCACAGGAGGTATCGCCTAGTGGTATGGCACAGGTTTGCTAAACCTGCGTCCGAAAGGACTCGTGGGTTCGATCCCCACTACCTCCGCAACGTAAAAAATTCCGAATACAACGGAATTTTAACGTTGCTGGGACGTTTCCCGCTAAGCGGGATTACGTCCCGCCTTCATTACTCTTTCACCAAAAACATAATATAATTACTTTATTGGAGAGGTGACCGAGCGGTTTATGGTAACAGTTTACTAAACTGTCGACCCTTTACGGGGTCCGGGGGTTCGAATCCCCCTCTCTCCGCCTTTGCCTCGCCGAATCCCGACTGAGTCGGGAGAAGGAGGGCTTTCATAAAAAAACACTTTAATTTTATGTAAAATATAAACAATGATTAATTATCAAGAGTCTCAAAAGATATTAGCTGAGATAAAAAAATCAAAAAACATTCTCATCAACGTCCATCGCAATCCAGATCTTGACTCGGTTGGTTCGGCAACGGCTTTATACCAGGCTTTGATTAAGATGGGAAAAAAGGTAACTTTAATCTGTCCTCATGAAATTCCAGAAAATTTTAAATTTATGAAAGGGGCGGAATTTGTTCAAACGGTTGATTTTAAAACATGGGCGGGTACAAGACCCGCCCCTACAGATTCGTTTTTAATTCTCGATTCTGGATCATACGACATTGTGACAGGAAGCAAAGAAATCGATCTTCCACCAATAAAAAAAATCGTTATCGATCATCATCTGACAAATAAATGGACAGACTACGTTTGTCGACTATTGGATACTAAAGCTTCATCGACCGCCGAGATAATTTATCGCTTACTTTCAGATTGGGGAGTGGAGATTGATGAAGATATTTCAACATCGCTTCTTTCTGGAAATGCAGGCGATACTGTATTTTTTAAGTATCCAAAAGATCCGACCGTAACATTTGCTATCGTTTCTGAGTTTATGAAAATGGGTGCTAAATATAATTTATTGATTGAAAAATTTAACGATTCTTTAAGTTTTGGTTTTGTGCAACTACTGGGAGAGCTTATTAGAAACATGAAACAAGAAAGTGCACCAATTGGAAAATTTGTCTGGTCGGCGGTTAATTATAAAACTTACGAAAAATGTGGAAAACCAAGAGGTGCACGGGAAACCGTTGCGGACAGTTTTTTCAGAAGTATAAAGGATATGGATTTTGGGATTGCAATGGTTGAGGATGAGCCTGGGAGAGTATCGATGAGTTTTCGTTCAAAAGGAGACTTTGATGTTTCAAAGATTGCCGAGAAATTTGGAGGCGGAGGGCACAAAAACGCAGCTGGGGCAAATGCAAAGGGAGAATTTAATAAAAAAATAAAAGAAATAATAAGAATATTGTCTTAATCGTTATCTATAGTAAACATCATCATAGTAGGGACAATAAAATTTGTTTTTTTCAACAACTGGTTGACCGTTTAGCGTATAGAATGTTGCCTTTCTTCCCATGATATTTACATTATAAACTTTTTGTTCTTTTCCTAGGCAAATGAACCTATCTCCAGCAGTATCAAATGTTTCAATTGCACAATATTTATTAAATATACATTTAACATTACTTCCTATATTTTTACAATTTATATGGTACTTTCCGCAATCGCTATCGGTCTTCCCAATTTTATTTAAGTTTTGATCATAGCAACTTCCTTTAGCTACGTTAATTGTTTGATTGCTTACAACATCACACACGTTTTTTCTACTTGCACTACTGTTATAATTTGCGTCAGGATTAAGAATATTATCTGAGGAAATACTTGGTTTGCACTTAGATAGTTTTGGTGGTGAACTTGAGTTAAAATCTGAGCAGTATCGATTATTTGCTTCAGCCACTGCCTTTGCCTCAACACAACATCGGATATTTTTAGGAGTAGTATTTATTTTCGTCCAGCTAAAATAGGGATTTTGAACATCTCTAGTTTTTATGTATCCAGCAGAACATTTAGGAGAATTAAAAGTATCTTTTATCTCAAATGCCACAAATTGGCTTTCAGTAATTGCACCATAGCTTGGATATCCAGTCACATCGTAAACATTAAGACCATAAATGATACTATTTTGATTAGCTAGGTCTTTTCGACAAGCATCTTTTTGTAGGTCGGTTGCCCTTCGTATTCTTCTTGTATATTTCTTAGTTGTGGATGAAGCTTTAGTTGACATTGAGGTCTTCTGATTTGTAATCATTCTTGAAATAGAAAGGGTAAAAACAATCACACCAAGGACAAAAAATATTGCAAGAATAGTTTTAAAATTAAGTTTCTGCGAAGATCTGCGATATTTCCTCATGGTAAAAAAAGACTAACAAAAAAAATTTGAAAACACAATAGGAATTTATTTCTCAATCTTTTTAATTATTTTTTCCACTTCTCGATCATTAATTTCATGATGTGGTCCACGATGAGAGAGAAGGGCTCCGGAAAATGTTTTTGGAATATGCATGAGTTCGTGAATTAATGTTTTAATTTTTTCACGATCAGACAATTTTTCAAAATGTTGATTGATAATCTCAATTATATAAGTGGGCGGGAGACCTGCCACTTCATGAAATAGGCGAGACATACCCCAGATACGGGCATAGGCTCTGGTTTTTGCATCAAAACTACGGATACACCAGATCTGATTTGGTTTAATGTGAGTAAATTTTAATTCTTTAATCAGAACTCGGATTTGCTTCTTGATTTCTGGAGCAAGTTTGTATTTCATCCAGTCATTATACAAGGTCAGTCCTTATAAGGACTGACCTTATTTATGGTATTATTTTAATAATGAAAAAAATATTATTGACAATAATGTTATTGGTTATGGGTTATGGGTTATTTGGACAATCTGTCGACGCACAGATAGATGATATCCAACCTGATCAGGTAAAAGTTTATAAATTTACAAATAGTGAAACAACAAGTTATTCAGAGATAACTGACGAACACATAAGATCTTTTGATTCAAATATTATTATCAACAAAGATGGGACGATTGATGTTCGTGAAACAATAGCATATGATTTTGATACTTTACAAAAACATGGAATTTATCGGGACATTGACTTCATAAAAACAAATCAAGAGGGAAAAAAATTTCAGTTAGATTTTGAAAATTTTTCTGTAGAAGATGAAAACGGAAATAATTATAATTTTACAACTTCAACTATCGATGAAAAAAGTATTCGTTTGAAGATAGGGGATGCTAACCGCTTTGTAACAAGAATAAAAAACTACGTTATTTCTTATAAAGTTTCGGGTGCCCTTACATATTTTTCAGATCATGATGAGCTTTACTGGAACGTAAATGGTAATCGGTGGACTGTGCCAACCTTTGTACTAACCTCGGAGGTTAGTACGCCGCCTGGCATAAAAAAAGAGGATGTCAAGTCTGTCTGTTATACCGGTGCTTACGGGTCAAAAGAAAGTTTGTGTTCTACCGAATTACTATATCAGAGCGATAGCACCAAGATAGTAACTAAAAATAATAATAGAGTTTTAGCAAGTGGAGAAGGGATGAGTATTGTAATTAGTTTTCCAAAAAATATCGTAGCAGTACTTGAGCCGAAAGAGTTTGTATCTTTTTTTGATACTTTTTTTGGGAAATTAATATTGGGACTAATTGGGCTTGTTGGGCTAATTTGGTATATGTTTTTGCCATTCTACATAGTTTACCGCTGGATACGTTATGGAAGAGATCCTAAATCAGGAGTTGGTGTCACCACCGCTTGGTTTGATCCGCCAAAAACTCAAGATGGAAAAAGATTTTTGACTCCTGGGGAAGTGGGAACGCTGGGCGACGAAACTGTTGATATGAAAGACATAACAGCCTCAATAGTTGATCTGGCAAGACGAGGATATCTTGTAATTGATGAAAGAAAGAAGGGGGACTTCTTTTTAATAAAAAAGAAAAATATTGATAGTAGTTTATTAACTTATGAAAAAAGCATTATAACTGAATTTTTTGGAAGCAAAAAAGAAATAAGAATTAAAGATCAGGAACTTTCATCAGAAGTTGCGCAAATAAAAAATGAAATGTATGAGCAGGTAGTCGAAGATAAATTGTTTGACAAAAATCCACAAACAACACGGACGGGATATTTTGTACTGGCTGGTTTTGCTTTATTTTCCGGAAATTTTTTCCTGGCGATTATTGCGTTCTTTTTTGGAAGAGCGATGCCAAGAAAAACAGTATTTGGAGTTGAGGCAAAAAATGTTTCTTTTTCACTGAAAAACTTTTTAACAAGTCAAAGGCGACAGTTGGAATTTCAAGCAGACAAACAGTTGATGTTTGAACGACTATTGCCTTTTGCGATTGCATTTGGGGTTGAAAAAATCTGGGCAAAGAGATTTGAAAATCTGAATATTGCACAGCCTAATTGGTATCGTAGTTATTCATCAACGAATTTCAATAGTTATTTGTTGGTCAGTAGTTTAAATTCTTCTTTTAGGTCACTTAGTACCGCAGCAACGCCAACCAGATCTTCAAGTGGATTTTCAAGCGGAGGCGGGGGTGGTGGATTTTCAGGTGGAGGTGGTGGCGGAGGAGGCGGTGGGAGTTGGTGAAAATCTTGCAGGGGCGGAAGGAATTGAACCCTCATCTAATCTTTTGGAGAGATCTATTCTGCCGTTGAACTACGCCCCCTATTTATTTTCTATACTCAATTATAGATAAAAACAAGCTCTAAAGCAATTTTAACAGTGAAATGCTAAAATAAATATCAAGCTCCTGTAGTTTAACGGATAGAATAGAGGTTTGCGGAACCTCTGATAGCAGTTCAATTCTGCTCGGGAGCACATTATGAAAATCTATTTTCTCGGCACGAACGGTTGGTATTCGAGTCCAACGGGAGACACTCCTTGTATCTTAATCGACAGTAAAGATCATTATGTTATCTTTGACGCCGGAAATGGACTTTATAAGATCGATAAATATGTAAAAGAAGATAAGCCAATTTCACTTTTTCTTACTCATTTTCATATTGACCATATCTTAGGGCTTCATATTTTAAATAAATTTAATTTTAAACAGGGGATTGATATCTATTTTGCTAAAGACAGAAGAAAAGATTTTGAAATCTTTGTTAACCCGCCATACACGATTGGAATTACTAAAAACAAAAAAAATATTTTATCGTTAAAAACAGAAATTAGATTACATGAACTTGAAGAAGGGGAGAGTATGAAAAAACTTTTTCATGGGTTTACTAATCACGGATTTAGAATTGAGCTAGACGGAAAATCAATCGTTTACTCAGGCGATACAAAAATCGTTCCTGCAGGTTTATTACTAGCAAAAAATGCCGACCTACTCATTCATGAGTGTTCAAATATTATATCTCCCGCTAATGACGAGTGGGGTCATACCGATCCAATTCAAACGGCTCAATTTGCAAAAGATGCGAACGTTAAAAAACTCGTTTTAACTCACTTTGGTGCACATTTATATAAAACGCTAGAGAAGCGAAAAGAGGCAGAAAAAATAGCCCAAAAAATTTTCCCAAATACAATTGCGGCTACTGATGAGTTAATATTGGAAATTTAAATCATTTTGCAGGAAAATCGGGGATTACCGGGGCAGCTGGGTCGACTGTAGGTGGCGTCGGTGGAACAATAGGTTCATTGCTGACTTGCGGGGCAATTGGAGGAGGAGCAACGGGAGCTTGTTCAACTACAGGAGCTGGTTCTGCCTTTGCTTGTAAATCATCCATGACGGATTTTAAGGGGTCAGGAGAAACAGAAGCTTGGTTATTGGTTACTTGGTTAATTGGTTCAGGGTTACTTGGTGGGGAAACTGGAACTTCACTTGCAACCGGGGCGGGGGAAATGGGTTCAACGGGTGTTGGTGGGATTGGAGTTTCGTTGTTTGAAGGTGGAGCGACTGGTGTCAACCCTAATGTTGTATCAAATTCTTCTTTTGTAAATCCTTTAAGGACGGCGATTGTGCCATCATCTTTTTCAACTCTCGTTACTGGAGTTCCGGCAAAATTATTGGAAATTGCCAGCATCTCCGTCAAAAAATCTTTATTTGTCTCCAAATCCTTTTCTTCAAAGACAAGTTTATTGGTATTTAAATATTCTTTTTCTTGTTTTGAAAAAGCACAATCTTTAATCGTATAAACTGTAATTTTCATACTTCGGCTTTGCTCAGTATGATCCTAAATTTAACTGAAGGATCATTTCAATTTTCAGTATGAAGTATTTCAAAACAAATGTCAATAAGCATTTCGGATAATTAAGTTAATTCGGTTGAATTAGTTGAATCAGTTTAATCTGTTAAATCAGTTTGATTTGTTGACTTGATCGACGGACTCGACTGACTCCGACTGATTTAACCAATTTAACTGTCTTGACTTGGTGTTCGAATGCCTTCAGTTCCTTTAGTTTCCACATAAAAAGAGCCGTTTTATTTCTTGCATTGGCATCAATCACAAATCGAAGAGCCTCCTCAAGAATAGCTCGGGGAATAGTTTTGGCAAGTTTCATGTATATACCTTTTCGCCTGGTATCTCCAAGTTTTTCAGATAAATGAAGAGCGAAGGTCTGAAATTCACGGGAAACGTATTTATCTGAAACGGGATTAAATTTTTTTAGGATATCTGCGACTGATTGCATAGTTTTTCGTATAGTTTAATATATTCGCGGGCACTTTTGTCCCAAGAAAAATCTTTTTTCATTGCAGTCACAATCATTTCATTGATTTTTTTCTTATCATTTTTCCATATTTCAACTGCTTGTTTCATCTTGGTTTCCAAATCAAACGAAGAATATTTTTTAAATAAAAATCCGTCAACTCCATCAATTATTGAATCTTTTAATCCTCCGGTTGCTCTGGCAATCGGCAAAGTTCCGTACCTCATCGCAATCATCTGAATCAGTCCACAGGGTTCAAAACGGGAAGGAACGAGTAAAAAATCGGCTCCGGCATAAATTTGTGATGCAAGCTTTTTATCGAATACTGAGATATAGGAGACATTTTTTTTATAAAAACTGGCAAGCCATAAAAACTGATCTTCCCATTCAACCTCGCCTTGTCCAAGAATGACGAATTGAAACTTCTGTAAATTTACACGTCTGATCATTTTGTGCATAATGTCAAGACCTTTTTGCTTTGATTCAAAGCGTCCAATAAATCCAATTAGGGGAATATCATCAGACACGGTAAAGCCCAATTTTTCCTGGAGAAATTTTTTATTTAAGCGTTTTCCTTTAATTGCTGAGTCAACTCCATAGTTAAAGTTGATATTTTTATCATGAACCGGATCGCGGGAATCATAGTCAATCCCATTTAAGATTCCGGATATTTTTTGTCCTTCGTTGCGAATAATTTCGTCCAGCCCACAACCATATTCCTCAGTAAAAATTTCTTTTGCGTAAGAGGGGGAGACGGCATTAACTAGATCTGCGTGGATAATGCCTTCAAGTAAAAAATTTATTTGTTTCTTCTTTGTTTCCCATTGGATTACTCGGCATTTACTATGTTTTAAACCCATTTTTTTAACAATATCAAGCGAATATTTTCCTTGGTGGTTAAGATTGTGAATTGTCAGTAAGGTTTTGAATTTTAAATTACCATCTTTGATAAGTAGAGGAATGAGACCAGTATGATGATCTTGGCAATGGACAACGTCGGGTACCCATTCAAGATAATTATTTTTCAGAATTTCATAGACGCAAAGATTATAAAAAGAAAAAATATCCTTAGACGGAATATTAAGCCATTTCTCGTTTTTTAATATATAAACAGGGATTTTTGCATCAAGAAAATGAATTTGGAAAATTGTCACTTTTTGTTTTTTACCATCATAAACAACAGTAAATTCTTTAATTAATTTTTTTTGTTGACGATGAAGCTTTAAGGCTTTGTAAAAGGGTAAGATTACCCGAACGTCAACGCCTTGCTGGTGCAATTTTTTAGGAAGAGCTTTGGCGACGTCGCCCAGTCCTCCGACCTGAAAAAACGGAACCAATTCCCAAACGACAAAAAGAACCTTCATGTATCAAGTATATCACCTGTCATCCTCGCGAAGGCGGGGATCCATGCCTTTATTTTTTTGGAAGCTCTCCTTTTGCGTAAGTTTGTGTCATATTTTTTCCATTAACTATTCCCATACTGTCAAAAGCTTTAAATACCGCCGTTTTTGTTTCAGGATAAAGTGTTTGTGTGAGCTGAATTTTCTTAAAAAGCTCTTGAATTTTTTCTCTTAATAGTTCGATTTTAATATTTTTTAATTCTTCTTGCGAAAGTCCTATTTCTTTTAAAGTTTCAGGTTGATTTAATAGAACTTGCTTTATCCTTGCTTCGCTTTTAAAAGATCCAAGTTTTCGTAACCAATCTCCTTCTTTTAACATGTCAACAAGCACCATTTCCTGTTGGGCTTTTAACATAGTAACATTACTATTTTCTGAAAGATCAGTCAATCGACCCATAATTGATGCAATTGCAGAATCTTTACTATGTTTATCGACGACCAATTCACGTAAAACTTGTTCGGCAGAAAAGACAGGGGAGTTAAGTTGGTAAATATTTGATAAAGCTTCAAGTCGTCCGATGTCTGCCCCCCCAACCCCCAAATATCTAGTTGGTTTAGCATGAAAACCGACTCCGAGAAGTGCCATTTTTGCATCTCTAAATCCATCTTTATCAATAAATTTATTAACTATTTCAGCAAAATTTTCCAGGCTATCATTAGCTAAATTTTCTATTAGAACAGCTTTAGAAAACTTTACAGATTCACCTTTAAAGTTAAAAAAATTATCATTCTCATCGACTCCGATTTCTGCTTTAATCAAATCAAACATTAAGTCAGCCTCAGTTTTACCTTCTTCAGTTTTTCCTCTAGCTCCTGTTTTTCCACCACTCAAGATTAAATGATCTGTTTTGCCTTGTCTTAACATTTCTGCGGCGGCTTTAGCCTCTAGTCGTGAATAAAAGTTCAAACCTTCTCGTCCTGTCTGTGGAATTTTATCAACTTCTTGTACCGGACCTTGACCAAAAACTAAAGTGTAGTCAAAGTGCTGATTTTTTAGAGATTCTGGAGCTTTTGGAGCCTCCATTTTTGTTACAGGTGGTTTATAACCTTCGCCGCCTTCGTTCATATTTGTTTTTCAATTAACGGTATTAATTGTTTTTGGATGATGTTATTTAGATTAAAATTTTCTTTAACGACGCGATTCATAGAAATTAGCTTGTTATTTTCCAAAAAATCAACAATATTTTTAGCTACTTCTTCATGGGGTGTTTTTTCGCAGTCGACGTAATTAAAATTTGTGCCACCAACTTCACGAAATACCAATAAATCAGATAAAAATATTGGAGTTTTGGTTAAGGTTGCCTCAAGTAGGGGGAGACCGAAGTTCTCACTTTTGGAAAAATAAAAAATAATGTCACAGAGTGAATAAAAATCGTGAACTTCAGATTTGTGGAGGCTTCTCTTAATGAATTCATTTAAAAATAAAACGTTGTTTTTTAGTGAATATTTTTCAATTTTTTTATTCAACATTTCTAAATATTTTTCTCCTTCTTTATGGTGGGATATTTTTCCTGTTATTACATAGGCAAAATTTGGATAGACTTTCTTCAAGTGTGCAAGAATATCCAAGGAAAATTCAATATTTTTACGCTCAATTATATTAACCGGTGATAAGATGACAGGAAACCTTTCTAACAAATTGTTTTTTTCAACTATTTCAAAAATAGAATCATCAATTTCTAAGAATTCTCGAATATTTATTCCATTAGGGATGACAGTAATTTCCTCAGATGTTAAATTGGTGACTTTTGAGACCAAATTTTTAAGACTGTTTGAAATTGCCACGTATTTTATATCGTCAATTTTTTCAGTAAGTAAACTATTAACGTCAGCTGGAAGTGAAAAATCGTTAATTCTGACTTTATCAAATCCGATATATTTATGATCGTGGATCCAAGATATGACTTTTTTTTCTTGATGTTTAAGGACGTAGTTTTTAAAGGCATAAATAAAGGGGATATTGTGAGTAAGACTGAGCATATTATGGACAATTATTATGTCTTGGAACTCTAATTCTTTAGTGATTTTTTCCTCAATAATTTTTGCTAATTCCATGAAACCTTTACTTTTTGTTCCATTGGTCATAATTTCTTCGTAAAGTCTTTGGTCTGTATTGAATATAGATTGAAGTTCAGGAATTTCAACTAATTTAATGTTGGGAGTTGGTTTGCCAGAACCAGTGATAATAGTTATTTCATATCCTATTTTTGATAAAATCTCAGCTTGTTCTTTGATAAATACTTCAACGCCTCCAATATTTGGGGGATAGGAGAAATGCAATAGGGATATCTTCTTCATATGAGTTTATATAATATTTCTAAATAAGTTTTTTCGTAATTATCGACCATTTTTTCCGTGGAAAAGTTTTTTACGACGTGATCCCGGCAGTCTTGGGGTTTAATCTGATTAACTTTATTTAAGGCTATTTTCAGCCCTTCAACTCCTGATTCTGGTGGGACAACAAAGCCGGTTTTTCCCTCGACGATCAATTCTTTTACTGCTCCACGGTCAAAACCAATCACTGGAGTTCCGCAAGACATTGCCTCGGCAATTACCAGACCAAATGGCTCGTACCAATTAATCGGCATCAAGAATGCTTTTGCTCCTTGCATTAGCTTTGCGACTTCTGGTTTTGTCAAGACTAATTCTGAAGACAAAGGACCGACCCACTGAATTTTTTCAGTCAGATGCGGTTTGACATCAGTTTCATAAAATTTCATGTCCTCAATATTTCCGGACATTAATAATCTTGAGTTGGTAACTTCAGCAAGTTTTATTGCATGACGTACGCCTTTTGGATCCATAAAAGTACTGTCAGTATTTTTGGCTCGTGCCATTCGTCCGAGCCAAAGCAAATAATCTTCTTTTTTTTCCTGAAAAGAATAAATATTTGTGTCGATACCGTTGTAAACAACTTTAAAAATTTTGGTTTTTTTAAATTGATTTTTATGAGCTTGTGAAATTGAAATAAAATAGGTGTTATTAAATAAACTTAAGACTTCATCGAGCTCTGGTGTTACCTGAGCATGAATGGTTGTCACGATTGGAGTTTTGAGATTTTTTGAGATTAAGAGATTGAGAAATTCAGGGTAAGTATGATTATGAATAATGTCAAAATTCTGACTAATCTCTTCGATTTTTTTGGCGAGTCGTACCAAAAAAGAAGTCTCTGCATAAAAAGGATTTTCAAAAGAAGGTAGTTCAACAAAAGATTTATCAATAATCGGGACAGTCACTACCCCAGGAATTTGGCTATCGGCGGTTCCAATCATCGTCACTTGATGACCTTTTTTGACAAGTCCAGTGACTAATTCATAAATAATTCGAGGACGCGAAGAAAGAGTTTTTTCGTTTACTGCTCGCTTTAGAAGAGAGGCGATTAGAATCTTCATATATTTCTTGTCATCCCCTTGAAAAAGGGGATCCATGTTTTCTGGATTCCCGTCTTCGCGGAAATGACATTGTTATTAATGATAACACTTTCTTATTTTATTTTGTGTGGTTGAAGTAAGCAAATTTTTCGTAGATATTTTCAAATTTTCGACCAATTATTTCCCAAGAAAACTTTGTGATTGCAATTTCGCGAGCACGCTTTGCCATTTTGAGTCGCATTGTCTCATTTTCAAGAAGTCTATTTACTTTTTCGGCGATGTCGACCGAGTTTCTTGGTCTAATAAAAAATCCATTTTGACCGTCCTTTACGGCTAGTGGAATCCCGCCTTTTCGAGTGACAACAACCGGAGTCTCACAAGCCATTGATTCAAGAATTACAAGTCCCAACGGTTCATCCCAGACACTTGGTGCAACGAAAACATTAGCTCGACTGTAAAATTTAATCAAGAAATCAGTATCTGCTCCAAGATGACCAATAAATCTAACGTTAGTAATTTTTTCATTTTTAACAATCTGTTCTAGATTCTTTCTCTCAGGTCCGTCTCCCAAAATCAACACCTTACCTTTTATTTTTTTGGCAGCTCGAATGAGATATTTAACACCTTTGTAGACAGTTAATTTTCCAGCAAAGATAACAATCTTTTCACCTTTAATTCCGAACTCTTGATCAATGCCGCCGGTATCAACTTTTTTAAATTTATTTATATCGACACCTCCAGGGATCATGCGAATTTGGTCTCGATATTCATCACCAAAGACCTGAAGCATCCAGTCACGGGTGTAATAAGAATTTGGAATAATGCGACGGGCACGACTAAGTGCATCCATGGTGAGTGCGATATACCTTTTGTCTTTTTGAGCGGTTGGAAGTTCTGAACCGTGAATAGTAATAATATATGGGATTTGATAGGTTGATTTTATAAAACGAGCAGCCCAAGAAAATGGAAAAGCATGATGAACGTGAATGATATTTGGTTTAAAATCTTCAACAGCGTCGACCGTGTGATTCAAAAAACTTTTATAAATCTGTAGAATTTCACGATGAGAAATATCTTTATAAAGTCGACTATTTTTCCATTCTGGGTGTCCAGTGAACGAAACATTGAAAGGCATCTTCATCGGATACATTTTGACATTGCTATTTGAGATTTGACGATGATCTGGAGCGACCATGGCAACGTCGTGATGATGAGAGACTTCACGAGCAAGGTAACGAGCATAAGTGCCCGATCCAGAGCCGTAAAGTGGAAATGTCTGAAGATATAAAATCCTGAGCTTTTTCGTGTCCATATTTTTTTCAATTATAGCATTTATTTTGGGAAAAGAAATCGGCTAAACTTGTGCTAGAAATTCGGAAGGAGTAACGATTTTTATTTTACTGATTTTATTGATTAAAATAAGATTAAAGTCTTTTATATTTCCAGTGATAAAATAATTGCATTTAGATTCAAAGGCGGAGACTATGATTGGTAAATCTTCAAAATGAGCTAATTTTTTATATTTTTCTAATAACTTTGAATAGGGATTTTTTAAAATAACAATTTTATTATTTTTTAAATAATCAAGAAAATAGGGAAGGGCACGGGGGATTTTCAGTTGGATATTTCTGATAATTTCCTCGAGGACTAATTCAGATATGTTAATTTGAAATTTAGATGATTCAACAAGATTAAGAAGTCTTGAGCAAGTGCCATCTCGATAAAAAGCCGAGAACCAGACGTTTGAGTCAATAAAAACCGAAGTTTTCATTTTTCTGAATAATATTTCTTGACTAACTGTTTTCTTAAATCTTTGCCTGATTTTTGTAATTCTTTTTCATCGACTTTGCTACTGACGACTATTTCTTGAATTTTAGAAATTAGATCAACGGTTTTTTGTTTGTCGACTCCCAAATTTTTAGCTAAACTAAAATTAATCACTTCTTTTAAGGAGGTCTTATCTTGCAAAGCCTTCATCTTTGCCAAATAAAATAGATTTGAATCGATCTCTATAGTGGTTTTGACTGTTTGAATTTGCATATCTCCCATATTACCATAAACCCATAAATATTGTCAAGTAATTGCCAAGCTAGTTCTAACCTCGGAGGTTAGTACAAGGGTGGCGGGGGTGGGCTAAAGCGTGATTTTAAATTGATTTTTTAAGTCAACTTTTAGTTGTTCGAAAATTTTGGGGAAAATTTCAACTTCCAATAATTTTTTTTCCTCGGGTAAAAAATTTTGTAGAGAATATTTTTCTCCCTCAATCCAAGGTGTTTTATTATCTTGTGGACGGTCGTCTTGAAGATAATTATTTTTTGGCATTCGATTATCAACACCTATTCTGACTCTCCAAAATTCCTTTGTCTTGAGATGTTGTTCGACTGACTCAAGACCGTTGTGAAGTTGAGGACCGGAGGCAAATTGGATGTGAAATTTGCCAAGAGGAATATCAAGGTCGTCGTGGATAATAATCAAGTGACTAGTGGCTAGAGAATAGTGGCTAGTTAGTTTTTTGACAGCAACTCCTGAAAGGTTCATGAAGGTATTTGGTTTGGCTAAGACAATTGTTTCATCATTTGATTGTTTCATAGTTGAAAACAATTTTTCTTTCTTAACAATTGAACAATTTAACAATGGAGCAATGAAGTCTACAAATTGAAAACCGACGTTGTGCCGATTATTTTGGTATTTTGGTCCGGGATTGCCAAGGCCGACGATGAGTAACATAGTATTAAGTATAAAGTATTAGGTATTAAGTATAAAGACAAAAAATTATCAGGCATGTGAAATACTTGCTACTTAATACTTACTACTTTATACTTGTTTTATGCCAAACTACATTTCCGATTTTTCCAAAACCCACTTTATGGTTTCCAATCCCGCCCGTGTCACTCGCACTGGTATGGACGGCAAGCCTTTTCGTTGTCCGTTTTGTCCCGGAAATGAATCTGATACGCCTCCCGAAGTCTGTCGAGTAGGGGAAGGGGAAGCAAATAAACCTGGCTGGAAAATAAGAGTTTTTGCAAATCTTTTTCCGATCACTGAGCCCCACGAAGTAATTGTTCATTCTCCCGATCATGAAAAAAATATTGAGGATTTTTCTATTGATCATATGTCTGATTTAATCAAAACGTACATTGCTCGTTACAACGCGCTAAAAGAAAAAGGGAAAGTTTTTATTTTTCACAACTACGGATTAATTAGCGGAGCGTCGCTTGTCCACCCTCATTCGCAAATTACAATTATTCCGCAGGAGATTCCGACCCGTACTTTGCCAATTCAACCGGTGATCAATACGGTTGAACAGGTGGGGGAGTTTATCAGTTACTGTCCTGAATATTCGGAATGGGGGTTTGAGACGTGGATTACGATAGATCAAAAATCAAATATCAAAGATCAAAGATTTGATCAAATGGAAGAAAAACAAATACAGGATTTGGCGAAAATATTACAATCAACAATTCAGAAATTGAAAAAGATTCATGGATCAAATCCTCATTATTCAAAAAAACCATTTGGGTATAACTATTATATTTCTCCAGGAGAAAAAAACTGGTATCTTCGCATTATTCCCCGTTTCATGGAGCGGGCAGGATTTGAACTTTCAACGGGGATTATGGTCAATTCGGTAGAGGCTAGTCGGGCGAGTGAGGAGTTGAAAAAGATATAAAAACTCCGTCCGTTAAAAAATTTTTACAGATTGCCCTTGATTTTATTCAGAAGATATTGATATATTGATTATTATGGATCAGAATTCTATTAAAGTGGATTTATTGAAGATCAAACTCAAAGATCTTATTTCAAGAAAAATCGTTGACATGCTTGTAAAAAAAGAACTTCCTTTTAAACAGATCCAAGAAATGGCTGTTGATATCACAGATACGCTGAGTTTTGTCAAAACAAAAGAACAATTATTTATCTTAGTAAATGAATTACCAAATTATTATCCTTATTTAAAATCCGAAGCTAAAATAATGAATATTGAGTTAAATGAAATAAAAGAACAACAAGTAATCGGTAAATTAGAAAGTTATTTTAAAAATTTGTCAACATAGTATGGCTGATGCAGTTCAGGTAGACATTCCACATTTGTCAGCACAAACTGCTTTGGAAGCAGGAACAAAAACCCCGGTTGCTCAAGAGGCAATAGATCAGGCAAATGCGGTAAGGAATCTTTCATTAATAAATATTGATATTGCTGCTGCTAATGATATTCAATCTGGATCTAAAGATAATTTTAACGTGGCTACATTTGGAAAAAAAGACATTTCAACACTCGGTGATCCGGTATTACAGCCAATAGCTGAAGGAATAAATCAACTTATAACTCAACTTGAAGCAAATTTAAAAGTTGATAATCTTGCGACTGGTGAAGCCATGCAAACGGATCAAATAGATAATGCTATCAGAACAACAATTTTGTCAAATAGAGGTTGGAAGGATGCTTTTAATGCTTTGCAATCAGATCAGCAAGATGAACTTATTAAAACAATTAGAGAAACCGGAGCTTTATCTGCTGGACGAAGATTGTATACAGAAAAAATGATTATTGGTCAAGAAAGTGGCACTTATATGACCGCCAAAACAAAATATGAGGAAATAAGTAAACAGGTAAAGGCAAGAACGAGTGAACAAACAACAGTTGAAACTCAGATAAATAGTCAACCAAAAAGTAAATCCCAAATCATAGCGGATAAAGATGTAGCAACACGTAGCGTCACAACTTTAAACAACAAAAAAATAGCACTTACATCCAGACAAGAAAGCCTTGAAACATCAATAAGGGAAATTACAAATAGATATTATAACGTTGATGAAAATGGAAATATACTCAACCTTAATCAACAGGGTCTTAGCGCGAATCTTGACTATCAAAGATATAGTAATGATTTAATAAAAGTTAAAGATGAAATAAATGGTACAGGTTCATTTAATGAGTCAATTGATACAAAAATTCAAAATGCTCAAGACGAGTTAAATGATATTGAAAAAGTAAACCAATTTTTTCAAAGACAAGATGCTTTGACCGCTGAAATATCTACTCTAAACGAACAATTAGCTAAGGCAAACGGAGATTTAATTTCAGCAAGGACGACTTTAGCCAATAAGGTTAATGATTTATTAAAATCTTTAAATACTGTATTACCTGAAGCAGCGAAGGAAGGTATGAATAAATACATGCAAGCACAAGAGGCTGCCAACAGGGAAAAGGCTATTTCTGATGCAAAGAAAAAAGCCGAAGATGCAACAAAAGAGGGCGATATGATAAATAAAGCAAAAGCAGAAATAAAATTAGCATTAGAAAAAAGATATTTAATTGCCAAAAGAAAAAATGGATTAAAGGGTTTACTTAATAAAGGCAGTATAAGTTTTGATATTGATAAAAGCTTATTAAGTGGTGATTTTGAAAAGTTAATGGCAAATCCGGATGGATTTGTTAGAGGTTTATTAGCAACAATTAAAACTCCAGGCGGGAGTGGTGACCTGACTGGATTTAGTCCCGATGTTGTTGCTTACCTAACTGCCGCTGATCAATCTGTTGTTGATAAATTAGGAGATACTGTTAGAAAAGATTCATTTATTAGTATTTCTCGTCAAGCAGTGATGAATCTTAATTTAGATTCAAAAACAGTACAAAAATTATGTGTGATGCCTGATTTTATGGCTGCAGCTCAACAAGCAATTGATAGTGATAGTGCAATTGCAACAGCAGTAGAAAAGTTAACTGGTCAGGGATTAGCAAAGGGAAAATTGAAAATGTTCCTTGAAAAAGCTCCGCCATTTATGTTAGGTGGTCTGGCAATATTACTTTTAGTGATTTTCGGCATGAAATTTGCGACGGGTGGAGCATAATAATTTGACAAAATTATTATTTATAGAAAATTTGATAAAATAAATCTATGACATGGAATATAGTTGAATTAATTAGTAGTGCAAAAGAAGATTTTAAGGATTATGCTATGGCAGTTGCCGGAAAAACGGCTGTGAAAGTCGCAGGTTCTCCCCTTGGACAAGATGTAATACGGCAAGGTGTTAAATCCTTTTTAACTAGCGAAGATATAAAAGAGCAATCAGCTGAAGCAGCAGCACACGAAGTCGTTGAGCTTAAAAATTTTATGAAAGTTGGAGCGGAACCTTATTTAAAAAACGCGGCTGAAGGAATGGGTGTCAAAGAAGCACCGGCGTGGAAACAAATTTATGATCAGATTTCTTCTCCAAATGATTTTTTTCTAATAAGACCTATTAAGGGTCTTTTTTCTTTGGTTTTAAGTGGAGTTGCTAATGTTGCCAGTTTTTTTACAGCTAAAGCAGTAAATGCGATTTTAAAACCTGAAGAAGAAAACAAAATTACTCAACCAACCGTTAAATCAGTATTTATTGGATTATTTAATAAAGCATTTGGAATTATGAAACCGGCATCCGCCTAATACTATGAACCCAATGAAATTTTACAAATCATTGACTCAATCTGTTTCCCAACTGCTGGCTAGCAAAGATTATATTAATGGGAATATGGAAATATTGGAGAACGCCTTTATAAATGGATTTTATGGAGCTTTGGAAGTAAGTTTTGGAATTAATTTTAATAAAAAGGAATTCGAAAAATATTTAAAAGATACAAAAGGCAAACCAACCGATATTGATGCACTTCGATTTATAGGTTTAACAACAGAAAAACCGGAAACTTATATTATTTTAAATTATTATCTATCCAAATTTATTCAAATATTCATTAAATATACCCAAAAAGACAAATTGGAAAGTGTCTATGACATATTATTTATAGAAGGAATTGAGCCTAAGTTTTTTAAAGAGATAGAAGAAGAATACCAACAGTTAATTGTTACAAAAAAACTTTCTGCAAGGTTTGCTACAATTTAAGGATGTTAGACGGACAAATTGGTAGCGGTGAGACAATGACGATGGCCGGAGTGGCTCCTCCAAGATTTGAAGCACGACCACCAAATCCAAATAGTTTTACACCTCTTGAAGGAAAAAAATTTTACGAAAATCAAATTAATCCTCCAAGATACGAACCGCCTACAATTGCCGGTGTAGAAAGTTACACGGAGCCAATCATGGCTCAATCACCCAAACATGATAGTGAATCAATTCCACCAGAATTGCAAAAACTTTTATTAGAAATGCAATCAGGCGGAAAAAAACCTAATGATGTGACTGAAACTAAAGATAATCAAACAACAGAAAATTATATTAATACAGAGATCACAGAAGAACAGAAAAGTTTTTTGACAAAAGTTTGGGATTCAATAAAGAAATTTTTTCCTTGGAATTGGGGAAAATCTGACATTAGCCAATTTACAAATGAACTAAAACAGAAAGGTATAATTCCGAAAGCCTAACTGTTTTTTAATATAATTACCATCTTGACACCGATCGTCCCAAGATGGTAACATAATTTCATGAATGTTAAATTGAAGAAAAAAAATCATTATGGTGAATTAACTAAGGCGGTTTTGATGTATTTTTCAGATATTTTTGTTTCAGGTTATTCATCAATCTCAGGTAGGCGGGGAGGAATAAGTCCATCCGATTTAATAGATTCTCTTCAAGATTTACTAAAATCTATAAAGACTTACCAAGAAAAAAATAAAAAACTACTTCGGGTTTTAAAAACTCTTGAGAAAAAAGAAATTTTAGACCTACAGGAAAAAGAGGGGAAAGTACTTGTTTATTTGAAAAATGAAAATCATCCAAAAATTATTGAATACTCAATTAAAAGTCTATTAGAATTCAAAAAGAAAAATAAACAATGGAATGGAAAGTGGTTTTTAGTTTTTTTTGACGTCCCGGAAGCTCAAAGAAATAAAAGAAACTATCTTCGTAAATTTTTAATAGAATTAGGATTTTATCAATATCAAAAAAGCGTTTATCTTTTTCCTTATGAATGTGAAAAGGAAGTAGATTTAATAAAAAAGATTGTTGAAGGGGCAAAATATATGAAATATATAATTGCAGAAAAAATAGAGGATGAAACAAGAGTAAAAATATATTTTAATCTAAACTAGATGAATTAAAGTCAAATTACATTCTTTTTCCGATCGGAAAAAGATGGTTATTTTTCTTGTTCAACTCCAAGCAATCGTAGCACCACTTCTTTCCTATATCGTCTATCACCACGCGAATTAATTCTTATGGCTGGAAGCTTTCCTTTTTTACCCCATCTCTTAATTGTCAGTGGAGAAATCCTAAGTAAATCGGCAACCTCTCGGATGGTCATTAAATCTGGTAAATCGGAAAGTGATACCTTGGGTGTGGTTTTGTTAGCAAGTGACATGGTTTGTATTATAAAAGATCAAATATCAAAAAGCAAATATCAAAGATAAATTGTTTCATGGAGCAATTGATATACTGTAATTGTGAAAGAATATATAACAAAAAATTACAAAACATATTTATCAATCATTCTATCTTTAATAATTGTTTTATTTGTCATTCCAATTTTTGCGACGCCGGGGCGACTTACGAATTTAATTTCGAAAATTCGATTTCCAAATTTAAATTTTGATCAATTTGACCAAACAAAGGGTCAGTCACGCCTGACCCCTACAACAAATGTTATAAATTCCGTCAATTTTTACCAAACATCACCGATACCAACCCCACTTCGCCCTACAGGCTACGCGGGGCAGGCCCCAACGAACCGATTGAATCCGATTCTATCTCCGACGAATGGTACAGACGTGATTAATCACGTCTCTACGCCAACAATAACAAAAACCCCTACGAAATATATTAAACCCACCAAAATTCCCAAACCTACCAAAACCCCCGACGTTTTTCCAATCGATCCATCTCTTGTCCGTCCGGGTAAAACTTCTAACGAAGTCTTTAAAATTGCCAGTCAGAAAACCTGCGTCCCTGAGGCGGTCTTGAAAAGTATTGCCTACATCGAAAGTGGAGAATTTTTTTCGGTCGTTTCTCCAAAATATTTTTTACTTTATAATTCCTACAACTGGTGGAACAGTCCTTATTTAACCGAAGAAAAAAGAGCTTGTGGAGGATATGATTTTGCCAATGCCACAGGAATAATTCCCTCAGACAGTAAATTTGCCGGGTACAACTGTCACTCCGATGGCTCAACAAGTTCAGAGTACAATACGATCATGGGTCCGATGCAGATGACGATAGCCATACAAAATAAATTTGCCAAAAATGCTGCGTCCGCACTCGGTGTCAAACAAGTCGATCGTCGTGTGATACTTGATGCTTTGCTTCTTGCAGGATTTAATATCAAGTATAACGTTAGGGCTTCAAGTTGCGTATCTTGGAGTGGTCGGGAAGTCGCCAAAGCCGCCTGTTCATATTATGGAAGTTGCAATAATGGCTACTGTACGACTTTCTGCAATAACTATCGAAAATTTGGAGGAAAAGGAGGGTGTGACGCAGGAGCATTTACTACAAACTGTTGGAATTAGAAAGTGAATTGACCTAATTAACCTAATTGATCTAATTTCTAAAAAATACCCAATATTTAATTGAGATTTGGGAATTCTTTAGGTCAATTAGAATAATTAGTAATTAGAAATTATTTTTATTTGTATTGTTTGTATAATTTCAAAATATCCGTGCAGTAGTTTCCCGTGTTTCCGTTTCCGTAATTATAGTTGCAGACTCCGTGGTGTTTTTCGGCGACCATTTTTATCACGTCATCGGGCCAATTATTACAATCTTTAGGAACAGTCCCTGCACGATTTTTAGTAATTGAAGCAAAAATTAAAGCATTATCAAAAAGAACTCTTCGATCAATATTTTTTGGAAGAGTGGCAGAAGTATTTTTACGGCTAACATCTTGTTCCCATTGGGAAATTTGAAAAATTCCCATGACTCCAATATCGTCCGGGGATCCAACTGCATTGCGGCACCGAGTCCCGGCACTGACGGAATCTGGTGGCACAATTCCAGTTTGGGTATGATATCCAAGTCCAAAACAAGGATTACCAGCTCCGGTCTTCCACCAACCATAAGTGTTGTAAATTTTTATTACCGATTCTGGATTTGTACTTTTGAAAAAAGGTCCACTTTCTTTTGTTTGAAAAGCCATAAGAAGAGCAGGGGGGAAACACATTCTTTTACTTACTTCCTGAAAAATTTCCATCATAGTTTTACCAGGTCTTAAGTCTGTGGTAATTGGGGGAGGTTTTGGCGTTGGGGTCGGTTTGGGTGTTTTGGTGGGGCGCGGAGTTTTGGTGGATTTGATTGTTGATTTAATATTGGTAGGGAACGGTTTAAAACCGTTCCGTACGGTTGGCATAGGGGTTGAGGAATCAGGAATATTTGTCGGACCCGCCTTCGTCATAATAATTGACGGACTTCGGCGAGGCAAAGTCGGAACAGGTGTTGTTTGATAAAAATTGACGGGTTCACCGCCTTGATTGTTTAATTGCTCCACTACTTCATTGTTGGGGGCATTAAAATTTAACGAAAATAATTTTCCTACGTTAATTTTTGGAAATTGAAAATCGGCAATCGCGTCTTTGATCCCGGTAAAATTAACATAAATATTGACAATAATAAAAGCGAGAAGGAGAGAGGACGCGATACGAAGGCGATGATTAAACATTTATAAAAATTTCTAATTTCTAATTTCTAATTAACCTAAAAAAACTCCAATATCTAAATACCAATTTGGCAATTGATTATTTTTTAAAAATTAGATCAATTAGGTTAATTACATTCTTGATTTCCTGTTACTATTAATATACATTATATATAAAGATAATTTTTAACTACTAATGAAAAATCAA
>JAKAHA010000009.1 GCA_021825445.1 bacterium
AATCAACACGACCTTTTCTATCCAAGAATTTGTGTTCACCGGTATAAAAAGGATGACATTTGTAGCAGGCTTCGACAGTAACCGTCTGTTTGGTTGAGCCAGATGTAAAAGTATTACCACAGGCGCATACTATTTGAGCATCGTCGTAATATGTAGGATGAATTTTTGCTTTCATAAGATAATTATTATAACACAAAAGTTCAAGGTGCAAAGATCAAATATTAAAAGCAAGTTAAAATATTAGATTTTTAACCTTAAACCTGACTTTAATCTTTGATTTTTTGTATTTATTTCATTGAACGGGCTCCATCAAAACAGTCGTCGAATATCTATCTTGGTTTTTCAGTAATTTTTCAATTTCAAGGTCAAAAACGGAAATATAAAATGCTAACGGTTTATAACCTTTTTTATAAACCTTTACCAACCTCAGAAAGTCGTAGTTATTATGAGGGTCTCCCGGCGTTCCCCACATAAATGAGAAACCACCTTTATCATTTGAAAAACCGTCATTTATTAATTTAATTGGATTGTCAGAAATACCGCGGACAAGCCAGATTTTTACATTTGTATCTGAAATTGGTAAATTTGTGCTCTTATCGAACAGTTGAATATTTAAATTTGAAAGATCAACAATTGGTGGTACCATAGGATAATTTACATTAATAATTTGTGCAGTTAGATTGCTAAATTTTGTCTTTGCTAATAAGTCATTCCTACTAGTTGGATTTCCAATAAGAGCGTTATTATACGAGTTGATAAGCAAAGGATCGGCGTAAAAATCTTTTTTATTACTCCAAAAAAAATCGTTTGGATCGTAAAGATTTATATCAGCTTTTGGTTCGATCCCGGTATTATCTTTTACCATTACAAGATTATTATATTCACCAATCCCTGCACCATGGACATGAGCAAATTCATGAAGCATATGGTCAATCTGAATCCAATAATCGCTAGTTTCGTCCGAGTTAGGAATAAGCGTTTCAGGGTTATAAATTTTAGTCCAATGTAATCCATCTAAAACACCAGCACCACTATCATCAAAACTTGCTTGTCCACCATATGAATAAGGGTAATTTATGTCTTCTCGAGGCGTTATGTAAGACCAAATCTCATACACATCATTAGGACAATTTGAACAAGAATCAGACTGAGGTTTTTCACTAGCTAGAATAATATCTGTTTCTGGATTAAATCTTAAACGTCTATTAGTATTTTTTGCGAGAATAAAATTCATGTCGTAAACATATTTAGGTAGATTTTCTTTTGCAAATTCTAGATCAGGCACTAATAAAGGGTCAATATATATTTTAAATTCTTGAATTTTTAAACCATTTTCTGTTTCCGACCCAAAAAAATTATTCTCTCTACCAGATAGTGGGGTTGGATTATAAAAAGCAGCTAATTTGGGTGTTGGGGTTAAATTTACTAATGGAAATTTAGTAATATTGTTATCCGTAACAATAGGTGTAAGAGACGAGTTTTGGAGTGTCTGAGGATTAGGTTGCATACCAAGACAAGCTTGTGTTAACAAACTCAGACCAATAAGACTGGTAAGAACCCTTAATTCGAGCTTATTAAACATCCGTCGATTATACTATGATCCTATAGTATAATCAATACCGAAAAAATCTTGTTTTGATTCTATTTCATAAAAGTTAAAGTATTAGATTTTTAATTTTAAACCTGACTTTAATCTTTGATTTTTTTGGATTTCAAATTAACTCCTATCCTCATAATTCAACAACTCAGGTCTTTTAATGGCTATATAAATTGTAGCTATGATCGTTGCGATTCCTCCAAAAGCGACCGACAGTGGTGTTCCCATCAAATGAGCAGCTATCCCCGCCTCAGTCTCCCCTAGTTGTGGTCCACCGGTGTAAAATACCATATTAACAGCGGTCATTCTTCCTCTTAAGCTATCTGTCGTATTAACCTGGCGAATGACATTACGGATGACCGCCGAAATCATATCTCCAGCTCCAGATAGACCGATAAACAATAAAGAAAGATAGAAATTTCTTGAAAAAGCAAAAAGGACGATACTAAAACCATAAAAACAAACACTAAAAATAAGCATTTTCCCTTTATTTTTTACTCTGTTCATAAAAGGAAAAATTATCCCCGCAATGATTGCTCCAATTGAGGGGGCAGCATAAAGAAAACCTAATTCCTTTGGACCTACTTTTAAAATATCTACGGCAAAAATAGGCATCAAGGTTGTGGCTGAGGCAAAAAAAGTAGCCACAAAATCAATAAACATGGATCCGTAAATAATTGGTGTTTTAAAAACAAAATCAATACCTTCCTTAATTCCTTTAAGATTAAAATTAGGTCGTTTCTCAAAACTTTTTATTATTGGTTTCATAAATATTAAAGCGATCAGAACTCCAAGAAAACTAAAAGCATTGATAAGATATACCGATTGGACTCCATAATAGGCAATCACAAACCCTGCGATTGCAGGACCTAAAAAATTAGTAGAATTAAAAAGAATGTTATTAATATTGACTGCCAATGGAAAATCTTCTTTTTTTACCAAATTGGGAAGCATAGCTTGACGGGAAGGAGTTTCAAAAGAATAAAACCCGGCTTCAAGTCCAACTATAATGTAGATTAATAGAGGAGTAATTTTTCCTGAAATTGTTAAAAAAGCTAAAATCAAAGTATTGACGATAGAAAAAATTTGGACAAGAAAAATAATTTTTTTTCGATTAAAAACATCAGCTGCCATCCCAGATATCATTGAAAAAATTAAAACTGGAATAAATTTTGCCAAACCCAAAATACCTAAAGAAAGAGGTGATTTAGTTAACTCGTAAAGTTGCCAGTTGACTGCAACATCTTGCATAAAAGTGCCTGTTCGAGAAATAAAAATTCCTATTTGAAGTAGTATATAATCGCGATTATTCAATAAAGAAATTAAAGATTTTTTGTTCATTGTATAGCAAAGACCTTATCCCATTTACCTTCAGAAATAATATCTTCCAGATTGTGAAAGCTTTTTCCAATTCTATGATCGGTAAGCCGGTTTTGGGGAAAGTTATAGGTTCTAATTTTTTCGGCTCGATCTCCTATCCCAACATTTGTGACATAAGAATTTCTCATTCCCTTTTTCTTTTCTTCCTCAAGCTGATAAAGTTTAGCGTTTAATAAGTCCATCGCGATCTTTCTATTTGCCCCTTGATCTCTTTCCCGACTGGCGGTGACAACAATCCCGGTAGGTCGATGCATCAATCTGACAGCGGTTGAAACTTTATTGACGTTTTGCCCTCCGTGTCCACCCGACCTGTAAAATTGCCAGTCGATCTCATTGGGATTGACGCGAACATCAGATTGAATAATTTGTGGTAAAACTACGATTATGCAAGTTGAGGTATGAATTCTTCCTTTTCGCTCCGTATCAGGGATTCTTTGGACTCTATGGACACCGGTTTCATTTTTAAACAAATTAAAAGCATCGGGACCATTAATTTTAATCGTCTTTTCATCAAGATTTGAAAATTTGAATCCTTTTTTTTGGGCGAATAATAAGTATGATTCAAGCAGTTCCTCCATCCAAAGTTTGGATTCATCGCCTCCGACTCCCGGCAGGGCTTCGATTATCGCGACGTTAGGATTAATAAGCATAGTCAGTTAAATCGGTTTAATCAGTTAAATCGGTTTAATCAGTTGCTGATTCAACTGACTTGACCGACTTTGACTGATTTAACTTTTTCCAGATAAAAATCTTATAACTTCTTTAATTACAAATTCTTGTTGTGTTCCTGTTTTCATGTCTTTTATCTTAACAACCTTCTTTTCAACCTCTTCCGGTCCGATGATCGCGACGTACGGAATTCCTTTTTTATTGGCATATTTTAATTGTTTGTCTAATCTGATGTTGGGATCGGAATAGAGGTCGGTATTGATTTTATTTTTTCGCAAGTATTGAGTAATTTTTTGAGATTCTTTAAGTAAAGATTTTTCAAAAATTGTTACTAAAACTTTTGAAGTAGATTTTGCGTCAGGAAATAATCCCAATTCGTCCATCGCCAAAACTGTCCTATCAAATCCAATAGCAAAGCCAACGGCTGGTACATTTTGATTACTAAATCTGGAAACCAAACTATCAAACCTTTCACATCCTGCTAGAGATCCGGTAGGAAATTCTTCAACGACGATTTCCCAAATAGTTCCAGTAGAATATGAAAAAGAACGTGCGAGCGTCGGTTTAAATTTATAATTTTCTTTCATTCCGTAGTCGTCTAAAAACTTAAAAATTGTTTTTAGATCTTCATTTGCTTCGGAAGATTTTACTTGATCTAATAATTTTTTTGCGTCCGTTTCTGAATAACCTTTTCTAATTAATTCTGCAATTACACCCTCTTCTCCAATTTTTTCCAATTTATCAATAGCAACAATTGCCTTATAAGGAATATCTTTATAAATTGCTCTATCGTTGATGATTGCAATTGGTTTTTTAAATCCTAAATTTTTAAAAATATCAATTGTTAAGGCAATTAATTCAGCGTCCGATGCTCGATCGTTTACTCCAAAGATATCAGCATCACATTGTAGAAACTCTCGATATCGACCTTTTTGAGGTTTTTCGGCTCGCCAAACAGTCTGAATCTGATACCGTTTAAAAGGTATGGTTATTTTGTCTGGATATTGGGCAATTAGTCTGCAGGTTGGCACAGTTTGATCATAACGGAGAGCAACTTTTCGTCCACCGGTATCCTCAAATTTATAAAAAAGCTTTTCATCTTCTCCGATATTTCCAGTAAAAACCTCGAGATATTCAATTGCGGGTGTTTCAAGTGGTTCAAATCCATAAAGTTCAAAAGTTTCTCTAATAATATTTATAGCATACTGACGCTTCATTGCCTCTGCTGGCAGAAAATCTCTAAATCCTTTCAGCGTCTGTGGTGTAATTTTTTTGTTATCCATATAAACATTATTATACAAAATTTTAATTAATATATTTTAGCTTCGAATTTTATGTTACACCCTAATGTTACGGTGTAACATAAAAAAATAAAGCTATAATCCCTTTTCTTTCTTACGTTCTAAAGCTAATTTCATTTCCCAAGCTGCGGTCCAATTGATTCCAGGACGACCTGGATAAAAAATATGCGTAAATATTTCTTCAAAAAATAACCAAATCTTTTCTTGTCTAACCATATTTTTAAGAACTGGAACAATACCTTCACTTCTTTCCATCATTAATTTGTATTTATTCACGGTTGTGTTAGATACTTTTAATGCCTTACAAATCATTCTGTAATCAATTTCCTTTAATAAGAGATAAATAATAGCAATTCTTTTTATAATCATTATTCTTTCTGCAGGTGTTAAAAGATCGAAAAGTATTCTGTTAAACTCATCTTTATTATCTGTTTCACCCAGAACCTTATAAAAAATAGAAAATATTTTTTCGTAATCTTCTTCTTTTAATTGTAGATATGAAATTCTTACCATATGTTACATCGTAATGTTACATTGTAACAATCTACTTGTCAGTCGTTTATAACCTACAAATATATATAATCGGATCGTCAGAACAATAATAAATTGACGATATATAACTTTCTATAAATGAATTTAATCGAGGGTGATGAGGATGTTTTTTATCTCTTTATTTCTCCATATTTCTATATCTATTTGATCTCCTAATTTTTTCTTAGAAATTAATTGACTTAAAAATTCTTTGTCACCACTGTTAATTTTAATATTGTCAACTTTGGTAATAATATCTTCTTCTTGAAGGTTATTTTTTTCGGCAGGAGTATCTTTGACTATTTGGGTGATATAGGCACCTTCAATTAATGAGTTCTGATCGGCGGTTTTCTTATCTATCATTCGATAATGGATACCAAGAATTGGTTTTTTATTTTGTTGAGAATTTTCTTTGTTAGTAATATCTACAGAAGGTTTTTTAGATGTTGTTTTAGAACCAAATTGCCGTGCTACTACAAAAACAACAATGCCGATTATTAAAACAACAAAAATTTTTTTTAACATATTATTTTGTTAAAAGTTCGATTGCTTTTCCAAGCTGTTTGTCAATTTCTTTTCCATCTTTTACTTCATTTGTCACTTTTACTTTTGGTTCAATGCCTTTTCCATGTATCCAGTCTCCATTTGGCAAGACCCATTTGGCAACAGTTACATGAAGACCTGCACCTTGCGAAAGATCAAGTGCCTCTTGAACTGATCCTTTTCCAAAACTTTTTTCTCCAACAAGTTGTGCGCGATCATGGTCTCGAAGTGCACCTGCCATTATTTCAGACGCTGAAGCAGAGCCTCTATTAATTAATATTACCAACGGAATTTCCTGCAATAGACCTACTCTTATGACGCGATATTCTTTGTCTCCATATAAAGTTGCCTCTTGCTTGACCACTAATTTTCCAAGAGGTAAAAATTCTGAAGCAAGGTAAACAGAGCTTTCCAAATACCCACCCGGATTACCTCTTAAATCCAGAATCATTCCTTTAATTTGCTTACTAGACCATTTAGCATTTATTTCTTTAACAGATTTATTCCACTCATCATTTGTATTATCGCCAAATTGGTTTACCTTAAGGACGGCAAGATTTTTTCGGTAACTAAGTTCAACTGATGAAATGATGATTTGTTGTCTTACTATTGTTACTTCAAATTCTTTACCATTTCTTTCAAGAGTTAATTTTACTTTAGAATTCTTTGGTCCTCGGATTTTTGAAACCGCCTGTGCCAGGGTCCATTTGTGTGTGGAAATATTATCGACTTTATTTATATAGTCTCCAGATTTTATTCCAGCCGCCTCAGCTGGAGATTTTTTTAAAGGTGACACTATTATGATTCTTCCCTCTTTTATATCAAGTTGAGCTCCAATTCCTTCAAATTTTCCGCCTAAATCATCTTTGGTTTGTTTATTTTCATCAGGTGTTAAAAAAAAAGTATATGGATCTTCAACAGATGCGACCATTCCCTTAATAGCTCCTAGATACATTTTTTTTGGATCAATTTTTTTTTGATCAACATACCTTTCACTTAGTTTATCCCAAGTTTCCCAAAAAAGATTGAAGTTTGTATTGGCCCGTAGTTCGTAGTTGGTAGTTGATGGTGAAAGAAAGCGACTTTTTTGTTCTCCGATCTTATATCCACTACCGAAAATTAAAACGATAAAGGATAAAGTAAGTAAAAAATTTGTTAATTTGTTATTTTTCATTGGTAAAAGTAAATACTACTTGAATTACTAAGAATAGTGCAATAGGTAAATTTTGCTTTAATAATTTTTTTATAATCATTAAAGTTTTTTAATTGTCCAGATGGAAATTCAAGATCCTCCGCTAATTTTGATAGACTTAAAAAACCGCTAGTTCCCAGAGCTTCCGCTTTTGCTTTGTAATAAGAAGTTATGTCTTCACAAACTACAATGCTATTATAAAGATTTTCTAAAATAAAATCTGGATTTTCATCTAAATAAAATGTCTTTCCACCAAAATTACGAGAGATGTTCTTTCCCGGAAATTCTTCACCGCGACCAACATCAATTATCAATTCATTTTTTTTAATTTTAGTTACTTTACCTTTAAAATATGAATTGACGGTATTTTCTGTTTCAGTTTTACTCAAAATTGTAATAGATCCATCGGAATGGTTAATCTCTTTAATCAAACCCGAATATTTAGAAATAATTTTCTTAGTTGAGAATATTCCTTTATTAAATGCGATAGTTTCCCCTTTTTCGATAGATTCTCCAACGAATTTTTTTAAGTAATTAAAAATTTTTTGAGGATCAATATTTAAATTTTTAGCTATAGATATATTTATTTCTTCCTCAACTTTTTTTTGTATAAAAGGAGTTTCAAAGCCAACCACTTGATCTTCTTTTAATAAGCATTTATCAGATTCAAATAAAGGGATAGTTATATGCATAATATTCCATTATATGAAGAAAAACCTATCAACGCAAACCCTGATAAGATACGTATGGAATTAGAGCTAAGTAACGTGCATACTTAAGTTCTTTCGTCAAAATTCTTTGGTGTTTGGCACAGACATTGGTTTTTTCACGATTCAAGATTTTTTTTCTTTGAGTGACAAATTTTTGCAAATTATCAACTTCTTTAAAACTCGGATTTGTCTTAAATTGACAAAAAAAACATTTATTCATATTATTTAAATTAATTTTTAAAACGGTATATCATCAGGGTTCACCGTTTCGTCTTTTGACGGTTCTGTTTTGACTTCTTCTGTTTTAATTGCTGCTTCTTCACTTTCAGATATTGTTTCAACTTTTTTATCTACTACAGTTGTACCTGATGCATTTTTTCCTTCACCGAAAACTATAAAATCATCCAGGACTATTTCGGCAATTGTTCTTTGAATTCCATCTTTTCCGGTATATGTTCTATACGTCATTCTGCCTTCTGCAAAAACTTTTCTACCTTTATTTAATAGTTTTCCGCAAAGCTCAGCTAATTTTTGCCAAGCAACTACTCGATGGTATTGTACTTCTTCCTTTGCCTGACCGTCGCTTGATGTCCAACTTCGGTTGGTGGCAATACTAAAAGTACAAACTGCCGTTCCTGCTGGTGTATACTTCAACTCTGGATCTCTTGTTAAATTTCCGATTAAAACGATTCGATTCAGCGAACGGCTTGCCATATATAATTACTCTCTGACTAATAATAAATATCTCAAAATTTTTTCGTTTAAATTAAGCTTGTTTTTAAATCCCAAAACACTTTTCTTATCAATTTCAAGCTGAATAATATAATAAAGTGCCGTATGGTTTTTTTTAATAGCATACGCCAAAGTTCTTTCACCCAATTTTTCTTCCTTGGTGACTTTTCCCTTGTAGGATTCTATTAAGTCTTTAATATTTTTTAGCTCTGCTTCTTCCTTGCACAGGAAAGTTAATTCATATTTCATAGTTCGGCTTTGCTCACTATGATCCTGAATATAATTGAAGGATCATATGTTTGTCTGTACAATAATACTAATTAATATGGGAAAAATCAACGGTAAACTAAATCTATTGTTTTATTGTTTAATTGTTTTATTGTTTGTTTTGTTGGTTTATAGTCGTTTTATTGGTTTAGGTTGGGGTTTACCATATCCCATGCACCCAGATGAGAGAAATATGGCTAACGCAGTGCAACAATTGCAGTGCGATCCTTCGACTTCGCTCAGGACAAGTTTTCAAAATTGTTTTAATCCACATTTTTTTGCGTACGGGCAAGTTCCGCTTTATCTAGGTTACATAATTGTATATATCTTAAAGTTTTTTGATGGAGATCTTAAATTTCCAATAGGCTATGAAGAAGCAGCCATAAGCTTGAGGATAATATCCGCAGTAGCTTCAATTATAAATTTTATAATTATTATAAAGATTATAAAATTTATAACGAAAAAAGAATCGTTTTTCCTGACCCTTATTTCAGGTCTTATAATTATTTTTTCTCCCTACGCGATTCAATTTGCTCATTTTGGTACGACGGAATCACTTCTGATGTTATTTTACAGTTTAATTATTTATTTATCGTTACAGATATTAGAACGTCGTACAACTGAGTCAGTTGTATGGTTAAGTTTAGTTTCAGGGTTGGCAGTAGCTACAAAAATATCTGCGACTATTTTTTTAATAATTCCTGCAATTGTATTAATGTCAAATGTCAAAGACCAAAGAATAAACTTTATTTCAAAATTAAAAACTTTATTTTTTATAATTGTTTTTCTTCTTTGTACTTTGATTTTTGCAATAGTTTTTTCTCCTCATAATTTAATAAATTTTCAAGATTTTTCAAGCTCAATAAATTATGAATCAGAGGTTGCTCTTGGAAAGTCATTGGTTTTCTACACAAGACAATTTTTTAATACTCAACCTTTTATTTTTCAATTTCAAAAAATATTTCCTTATGCTCTTGGTTTTCCGGCATTTTTAATGGGGCTTATCGGTCTAATTGGAGCTAATTGGAAGGATAAGAAAATAAATTTACTGCGTTTTGCTTTTCTAGTCTATTTTATTCCCAGCGCGACAATTTTTGCAAAGTGGAGTAGGTTTATGGCACCAATATTTCCGATAATCACGGTATTTGCGATTCTTTTAATATCAAAAATCAAAGATCAAATATCAAAAATAAGTGAAAAGTTAAAAGTTTTGCGCTTTGGGCTTGGTTTTGCGCTTTGCGCTTTAATCTTTACGATGACTATTCCCGGTATTGCCTATCTTTCTGTTTATCAAAATCCTGATGTCCATTTCCAGGCTTCAGATTGGATCTATAAAAATATTCCAAATGACAGTAATATATTGTTTGAAACAGCAAATGTTGTTGATATACCAATAACAGATCAAAGATCAAAAATCAAAGATCAAAAATCAATTGAAAAATTTTATCAAACCGTATCATTTAATTTTTATGACCTGGATATCAGTCCAGAATTGCAATTAGATTTAAAAAATGAAATTGAGAAGGCTGATTACATTTTTATTCCCTCGAGAAGAATTTTTGCAAATCATCCAAAACAAACTTATCCGGTTTTAAATAAATATTATGAGGATTTGTTTTCTGGAAAATTAGGGTTTGAAAAGGTGGCAGAGTTTGAGTCTTTCCCAAAAATTTTTCAATGGAAATTTCCTGATGAAGGAGCCGAGGAAACGTGGACTGTATTTGATCACCCGGTCATCAGGATTTATAAAAAGGTTAAATCTTAACTGAATTGTCATCCCCGTGAAAACGGGGATCCATGTTCCTGGATTCCCGCCTACGCGGGAATGACACTACTGATTAAATTTTTTTGATTTTGTAAGCATCCCCTACGTCCTCAATCTTAAATCCTGCTTTTTCGATTTTGATTCGTAGTCGATCGGACATATCAAAGTTTCTCTGTCTTCTTGCTTCAAGTCTCCTTTCAGCAAGTGTAATAATATTGGCATCAATTTTTTCTTCTACGATACTTCCTAAATTTAATCCAAAAACTTTATCAAAATCAGTGAGTAAAAAATATTTTTCTTCATTTGTGATATCTGATTTGATCATATCCCACATGACGGCTACGGCTTGGGGAGTTTGGAGATCATTTTCTATAGCAGATTTAAACTGCTGCTGAAAGGCGATTGCCTTGGTGGATTTGAGGGGTGTGGGGGCGTTGTGGGGTTTTATATTGGTGGCGATTTCTTTTAATCGATTAAAAGCTTCAAGACTTGCTCGGGCAGATTGCCAGGTGAAATTAAGAGGTTGACGGTAATGTGATTGTAAAAACAAAAGTCGAAGTGATAGCGGGTCAATTTTATTTTTTTCAATATCTTCAAGTGTATAAAAATTACCCAAAGATTTACTCATTTTTTGTCCATCAACAGTCAAAAAATTATTATGAAACCAATATTTTACAAACTGTTTACCAGTTGCTCCTTCCGACTGGGCAATTTCATTTTCATGATGAACTGGGACATGATCAATTCCCCCACTGTGGATATCAATTGTTTCACCCAAATATTTCATGCTCATAGCAGAACATTCGATATGCCAGCCTGGGAATCCCTCACCCCAAGGCGACGACCAATGCATAGTATGGTCGGCAAAACGCCCAACTCTTTTAAACCATAAGGCAAAATCAGCAGGATGTTTTTTATCGTTATCAACGACCACCTCTTCCCTACTTGCTTGAATTTTTTCCTCTAATTTTTGCCCAGATAATTTTCCGTAACTATTAAATTTCATGACGTCAAAATAAATTGCCTCCGGTGTTTCGTAGACGAATCCATTTTGTTTCAATCTATTGATCAGCTGAATCATCTCTTGGACATGCTCAGTAGCTTTGCAAGTAACGCTAGGTCGTAAAATATTTAAGGCATCGGTAGTTTTGAAGAAAAAATCAGTATAAAATTTGGCTACATCCCAGACAGTCTTTCCGTATTTTTTTGCTCCTTTTTCCATCTTGTCAACTCCCGAATCGTCATCGCCTGATAGATGACCGACGTCGGTTATATTCATCACTTCATTAACTTTAAACCCTAGGTATGTTAGTGTCCTTCTTAAAACATCATTGTTGGTGTATGTCCTCATGTGACCAATATGAGTAAAGTCATAGACTGTTGGTCCACAGGCATAAAAAGAAACATTTGGAGGACTTGATGGAATAAATTCTTCAATTTTTCGAGTTAAGGTATTGTAGAGTTTCATAGTGACTAGTATAACAAAATTATAATAAACTTAGATATCTGTCACCTCGGTCTGGAAAAATGGTAACAATAGTTCCTGATTTAATTTTTTTAGCTACCTCAATTGCTCCCCAAAGAGCGGCTCCAGATGATATTCCAACCGATAACCCTTCTTTTTTAAATAGATCATTCAT
Organism: bacterium; assembly: GCA_021825445.1. Classification (GTDB taxonomy): domain Bacteria; phylum Patescibacteriota; class Microgenomatia; order UBA1406; family GWC2-37-13; genus GWC2-37-13. Next base: position 12,328 of record JAKAHA010000009.1, read on the forward strand.
TAGTTCAAAAGCAATCTCATCTTTTATGTCCAATTTACTATCCAATTTTGTTTCTTCATAGATAGACGGTACGTATTCCTTCATATTTCTTAATCCTTGAATTTTTGAGCCTTGCATCGGTTCAACACCAATGATTTTAATATTTTTATTAAATTCTTTTAGTCTTTTCCCGACACCCATTAAAGTTCCACCCGTTCCCATTCCGGCAACTAAGTGAGTAATATTTGGAACTTGATTTATAATCTCTACTCCTGTTGTTTGGTAGTGTGCCAGAACATTGGCGGGGTTATTGAATTGATCGATCATAAGATATTTTTTTTCATTTTTTATCAATTGATGAGCAAATTCGATAGCATAATTGGTTCCTTTTGAACCATCGGTCAAAATAATTTCCGCTCCATATTTTTTGAGAATTTTTTGTCGTTCAACACTAACACTTTCTGGCATTACTGCAGTAAATTTATATTTTTTTATTGCAGAAATCATTGCCAATCCAATTCCAGTATTTCCACTAGTTGGCTCAATAATAACTGTATCTGATTTTATTAAGCCCTTGTTCTCTGCGTCTTTAATCATATAAAAAGCAATACGATCTTTGATTGACCCGCCAGGATTACTACCTTCAAGTTTGGCTAAAATTTTAATTTTTAGACTTGGCGAATAACGACTAAGCTCAATTATTGGTGTATTTCCGATTGTTTGTAATAAATTTTTATATTTCATATTTAATTTGTAAATTTGTAATAATAAAAAGAAAAACCCCGCCTTTCGCGGGGGTCTGTAAAAAAAATTTTGAGTTTTAACAGATAAACCTCCCGCAGACGTAGGAGGTACAACAAGAAGAATTTTTTACAAAATATTTTTTCATAGTATGATTATAACATGGTCTATTCTTAATATATCCACTACAATTTACCACTCGCCTTTTCAGTACTATTCGTACACGACTCGTGGATGGTGTGCTTAAGAGTTTCTAAAGTCGGAGTAGGCAGACTTGAACTGCCGACCTCAGCGTCCCGAACGCTGCGCTCTAGCCATCTGAGCTATACTCCGTTATTGCTTTCCTGAGGCAGGTTTGTTTTCTACGTGTTGCTGTTCGGAAACTTTTTTACGAGACATAGTTCCCCTCTTGGCTTTCCCAGTTGGCATGCCATCCTGCATTTGAGATTGCTTTTGCTGTTGTTCTCTTCTCTTTTTTTCTTGGAGAGCATATTCTTCATTTCTAATCTTTTCCTGCTTTTCCATTTTTTCACGGTCTAGTGATTTTTCGTCTTCTCGTTTTACGAGTTGAAACAGTCTGTTTTTTAAAGCTTCTGCTTGAAGTTTATCTTTATTTTCAAATTTCTTTTGAAGATTTTTGAAATCAACAGGAGTGTGATTTTTGTTTTTATTAACCTCTGCGGTTTTCCCGCTTCGCTCCTCAACCGCGGAAGTTTTGGAATCGAATGGATTTACAATTCCAGTTATTGAATCAACTGTTTTTTTAGCGGTTGATTGACCCAGCTCTGTCAATTCTTCGAATGTGTCGTGTAAAATATTTCCTTTAGTCATATTTATATTCCCAACATCGCTCTCCCCTTTTTAGTCATTTTTTCCATTGACCAGGGTGGATCAAAGGTTAATTCAAGAGAAATGTCTTTTTCTTTAACTCCCAGTTCTTTTATTTTATCTTTTATATCATTTTCGATCAAAGAAAATAGAGGGCAACCGATAGTGGTCAGTGTCATAATTATTTTAACTTTATTTTTCATTAATTTAATCTCATAAATCAAACCTAAATCAACGATTGAGATATTGAGTTCAGGATCCATGACCTCAGTGAGTTTACTTAAAATTGATTTTTTAGTAATTTTAATCATACTATTAATTTTAACAGATGGTATAATCAGAATTGTTACATGGTTATATTGTTTCATTGGCTTTTTTAACAATTTAACAATGAAGCAATCAAACAATGACTACACATAAACTTCACTTCGTCCCGCTTGGCGGGATCGTTGGCGTTACAAAAAACATGTATGTTTATGAGTCATACAATGATGATAAATTAAAAGATATCGTCATAGTCGACTGTGGAATTGGTTTTCCAAAAGAAAAAGAACTGGGGGTAGATTTTGTCATTCCTGACATTGCTTATTTAAGAGACAAAAAGCAATATATTCGAGCAATTTTGATTACTCATGGTCATGAGGATCATACATCCGCTCTCCCTTTGCTTTATGATGATTTAGGCAGACCACCGGTCTATGCAAGTCTACTTACTTCAATGTTTATCGAAAATAAATTTAAAGATAAACACAAAAAAATTACCGTTAACAGGGTTGACTTTAATAAAGAATATATTTTTGGAGATTTTCGCATTTCATATGTCAAAATGACTCACTCAATTCCTGACACAACCCATATAATTATAAAAAGTCCTGTTGGAGTTATTTATCATGGAAGCGATTTTAAACTTGATCTTACTCCTCCTTACGGACCATCACCTGATTTTTACAAAATTACTAAAGCCGGGCATGATGGGATTTTGTGTTTGTTATCCGATTGTCTTGGAAGCGAACGAGAAGGTCTGACGCTTTCTGAAAATATAGTGGGACAAACTTTTGAAGACGAAATGAGAAAAACCAAAGGTAAATTTATCATGACGACTTTTTCTTCAAACATTTCTCGAATTCGTCAATGTGTCGATGCGGCTATCAAATTTAATCGAAAAATATGTTTCCTAGGACGATCGATGAGGGAAAATACTAAGATTGCATCCGCCATAGGCTATTTACCAATTCCGCAAAGTTTATTTATTAAAGAAGAGGAAGTTGGCAGGTTTCCTGCAGCTAAAATTTGTCTGATCGTTGCCGGAAGCCAGGGTCAATATGGATCAGCTCTTTCAAAGCTTGCCGATCGACAGAATAAAAATATCGCCGTCAAACCTGGTGATAAAATTATTTTTTCGTCAGATCCAATTCCTGGAAATGAAAATGGAGTTTATGAAACTATAGAACAATTATCTGAAGAGGGAGCAGATGTTGTCTATTCTGATATTGCCGACCAACTTCATTCATCTGGACACGGCAATCAAGAAGATCTTAAATTTTTAGTTAGATTTACCAATCCTCGTTATTTTATTCCAATTGGTGGTACATTGCGACATCAAAAGCAATATGAAAATTTGGTTGAGCAACTAGGCTATAAAAAAAATGATGTTTTTTCACTTGATGAAGGAGAGACAATTTGGTTTGTAAAAAATAGAGCATATAAAGGTGATAAAGTTGAAACCAAAAATATTTATGTTGATGCTTATGGAATTGGTGATGTTGGAAGCGTCATACTTCGGGATAGAAAAACACTGGCTACCGATGGAATCGTTTTTGCAATTACCACAGTCGATAATAAAGGAGTTTTAATTGGTCGCCCTAAAATATTTTCTCGCGGTTTTATTTTTGAAAAAGAGGAAGGTCGACTTTATAAGCAAGCAGAAGAAATGATTGAGGAGGCTTTCCATACGACAATTGACAAAGTATTTGATGCAAACAAGATGCAATATAACGTTATAAAAAATCTTGAGGAATTTTTTAGAAAAGCAACCGGTAGAAAACCGTTGGTTGTGGTGGAGGTTATACAGCTATAAATTTCTAATTTCTAATTGACCTAATTTCTAATAAATTGCCAATAACCAATTACCAATAATTTAAATATTACATTTTTTGTTATTTGGTGATTGGTTATTTTTTAGATCAATTAGAGTAATTAGATCAATTAGGTTAATTATTTATGTCATCACTTCCAAACAGTCTTAAAAATATTTCTTTGTTTTTAGAGCGTCTTCCTGGTATTGGTGAAAAAACCGCCAATAGACTAACCTTTTTTTTGCTTAATTTGCCTGAAGAAGACTTGAAAGAATTTGCAAGTAACGTCTCCGATCTAAAATCAAAGACAAAGCTTTGTAAAAATTGTTTTAATTTTACGGAAAAAGAAATTTGTGAAATCTGTGAAAATGGTGAACGAGATCATTCAGTTGTCTGTGTCGTTGAAACCGTTCTCGACTTACTTTCTTTTGAACAAGGACGGATTTACAACGGCGTCTATCATGTCCTTCATGGAAAAATTGATCCTTTAAATAGAGTTGGACCGGATGATTTGAAAATTAATGAGTTGATTAATTGTATCGTAGGGAACGGTTTGAAACCATTCCGTACTGAAATTAAGGAGATTATCTTGGCAACTAATCCGGATATGGAAGGAGAGGCGACGGCGGTATATATTAAGAATAAACTTTTAGAAATTAAGAAATTAGGAAATTCAGAGATTAGGATTTCCCGTCTTGCGTACGGTTTGCCGATGGGAGCAAATCTCGAATACGCCGACTACATGACCTTGAAAAAAGCGATTGAGGGGAGAAATAAATTCTAGGCTAATCTAAGAGATAATTTTGGGATTAATACTCTGTGATCTTTTCTAAATAATACTTGAGCTAATAATATATTTTCTTCATTTTTTTTCAGTTCTTCGACTGTACCTTTTCGACCAATATGTAAACCTAAGCTTTTATATATTCTTGAATAACCATCGGGAATTCTCGCAATTTTTACTTTACTTCCGACCATTATTATTTCCCGCCCTTTTTGTTCTGCTACCATAAGCCATGGTTCTACTAGATTCTACTACTACTTGTCAAGAGGTCGTCAAGAGGCGCTGAAAAGATTATTTTTAGTGCAATAAATTGCACCACTACTGTAGTGGAATGATTTATCATTCCAAAATAATTCCATATTTTATTATCTTATTAACGATCGGTTCATAAGATAAAATGTTTTTATAGGTTCGTGGTTCAACTTCGTTCACCACTTACTCAAAATGAGGTTAATAACTTTAAAGTGTATATCGATCTAATAATAGCTTTACAACAGTCTAATTATATGTTTTTGTAGGTTATAAGCTGTTGACAAAAATTCTATCCATTAATAAAGTGTATTTACGATTAATCAATATGCACAATCGATTAAACGATATTACAAATTGCATAATTGATTAATCGATTAGACATATGGTTAATTTAACAAAGAAATATGTTGATGAGAAGAAATTAGTCAAAATAAACCAGTTAATGTTTGAGATATTAAATAAATCTGATGATAAAGATGATTTTCTTGGAATAATAAAAGACATTCTTTCACCTCCAGAGCAATTAATGATCGCCAAAAGAATTGCAATTATTTATCTTCTTATTAAAGGAGTTGATAATACAACAATTGCAAAATATTTAAAAAGTTCAAGAGCCACAGTTGCTAAGTTTTCATTATTATTTTATGAAAAGGAATCAAAATTAATAGGAATAATTGGAGAGCTATTAAATAAAGAATCAATTAATCACTTTTTTGAAGATCTATTTGCTGATATATTTATTCAACCGGGACTTAAAATTGGTCACTGGCAAATGGAGTGGGATCATAAACGAAGGCAATCGGAAAGAAAGATGATTGACGCCTAACTGTATTATCGATTAATCGGTAATACAATATGTACAATTGATTAATCGATTGTGTATGTTTATTAAAATGAGTAGAAAAAGCAATTGAGGGAAGGAATAAGTTTTAAAGCAATTTTTTGAGTTCTTTTTCAATTAGTGGGGCGATGGAGATTTCTTCGAGTTTAGAAAATTTCTGCTCCGATTTTAGGGCAATCGTATTACTCATAAATATTTTTTCAATCGGTCCGACAGAGAGAATTTTTTCCGCATTTGGTGAAAAATCATGGTGGACGACGCAAGCAAGCACACGTTTTGCACCTCGCTTTAAACAAAATTCGGCAGCGTGAACTAAAGTTCCACCCGATGTGATGATATCGTCAACGATGATGCAAGTTTTATTCTTAACTTCCCCATATAAATTTAAAGCTTTTGAAACATGAATTTTATCCAAATTGCGTCGTTTTTCAATAACGGCAATATCGACATTATTTGTATGGAAAAAATTTTCCGCAAAAGTCTGAGCTCTTTCAACTCCTCCTTGATCAGGTGAAACGATCGCCACTTCTTCAGTATTTTTATTATTTTTTAAATAATGAGCAACTTCGCGTCCAAGGATCGAAAAAGTAGAAATATTTTTGAATGGAATTGAAAAGATACCTTCGGTGCCTTCATCGTGAAGGTCAAAAGTATAGACTTGATTAAAACCTATCGTTTCAAAAAATCGAACAACAACATTGACGGAGACTGACTCCCCAGTTCTGTGACCTCGATTCTGCCGGGCATAGCCAAAATACGGAATAAAAGCAATAATTTTTTTTGCCTGCATTCTTTTTAATGCATCAGCAAAGAAAAATAATTCCATCAAATGAGTATCGGTTGGATTGGCGGTTGGTTGAATAATTACGCAAACATCGTCCTTTACTTTTTCTTGGATTGTGACTCTAATTTCAGAATTATCAAATCTAGTTACCTCTGATTTTGCAATCGGAACGTTGAGAAGCTTAGAAACCTCATCGGATAATTTAGGATTAGAGGATCCAGAAAATAATTTAAACATATAATTTTAACCTTGTTGTTGCTGCTGGCTTGAAATTTCGATTAATTTTCTTGCCGCTAATTCTTGAGTTTTTTTAACAGCCTCATTGACTGCCTCAGCGATTCGATTTTCAACTATCCCATCAACCTCAATTGACTCAATTATTTGATCACCACGAATGATGACTTTTACACCATTTTTCTCAACAACCACCTGCTCAAGTTGTAAAGCTGCCTGCATCTTTTGCGCTTGCTGTTGTAATTTCTGAAGATCACCTAACGCACCAAATGGATTTAACATATTTTGAATTAAAAAATTTCTAATTACTAATTTCTAATTAACCTAATTAATAACTAAATGCAAAAACCCAGTTGTTAATTGGATTTATTTAGAAATTAGAATAATTAGGTAATTAGATTAATTTTTTTCCTTCTACCTTATTGTAGAACTCGGTAAGGGCAATTTCAACAGGTATTGAATCAATAGGTGTATTTTTAAGATTTTGATAGGCTTCTATCAGCAATTTCATCAGCAAAGAAATTTCATTTAAAGTTAAAGTTGTTTTTTTTCCTTCAATATCGGAAATATTATTTTTAATAAGTATCTGACGATGCAATTGATTAAGCATATCTTCTATAAGATTTTTAAAATCTCCACCGTTTTCAGAAAAATTATTTATCCAAGCAAGTGCTGTCTTTACGTCTTTTTTTTCAATGATTTCAATTAAGTCCCCTCTTCCTCTAATTCCTAAAAATTTTTCTAGCTCATCGACAGATTTAATCTTTTGAAAAGTAACTTCCTCCAGAATTTTTGCTGCATCTCGAAATGAATTTTCACTATGACCTGCGATTAGTTTTAGTAAATTATCGTGCAAATCAATGTTTTCATTTTTTGTAATTCTTTTTAACATTGAAAACATATCAGTTGCATTTGCTCTCCCAAAATTTATTTTTAGACAACGGGAAACGATTGTTTTTGGCACCTTTTCTAAATTAGTTGTAGCCAGAATAAATATTGCTGAATTTGGTGGCTCTTCAAGTGTTTTTAAAAGTGCATTAAATCCTTCATTGGTTATCATGTGTGCTTCGTCGATTATAAAAACCCGGTATCCTCCAGACATTGGAAGGAATGAAGTTTCGCGAATCAAATTTTTTATCTCCTCAATTCCACGATTGGACGCAGCGTCCATTTCGACGACATCGGTAAATGACGAAAGTCCAATACTCTTACAATTAGCACATTTATTACATGGTTCGTAAGAAGATGTTTTATGAGAAAACTTATTGTTTAAACAGTTGACGGCTTTTGCAAGAATTCTGGCAGTTGATGTTTTTCCAGTCCCTTTAGATCCAACAAAAAGAAATGCGTGAGGTAAAGTTTTAGACTCTAATATTTTACTAATTGTTTCTTTAGCCTGAAGATTATCAATTTCAAAAATGGTTTGAGGGCGATACTTTAGGTAAAACATTATAAATTTCTAATTTCTAATTGACCTAATTAACCTAAATAAGATCCAATTCTCAATTGGTTATTGGATATTTTTTAGATCAATTAGAATAATTAGATTAATTAGGTTAATTTATTTTAATAAATTATCAATCCCATGCCCAACCAAATCATTTATCATCTCATCTACTCGTTTGTTACGTTCTGCTGCAAGCAGAATAACAAGAGGGTAGCAAATAATTATTTCACCCAATAGATGCTCTTTTTCTCCCACTTCTTCATCGTATTTAAAAGATAAAATTGGCAAAGTTTCTTTCTCGTTTTTGTATTTTTCGGTAAAAAATTTCATTTTATTTTTACCCACAAAAACAACATTCAACGAATAATTTGAACTAATCTGTTCATTAATAAAAACATTTTCTACAAACACTTTTATTTTTTTACGATTAATCCTATATCGAGATGAAGAAACGATATTGATCATACTCTTTTAAATACTTTCTTAACAACGACCTTTCTACGTTTTAAAGATCTATTCTTCATTCTTTCTTTCTCTTCTTCTTTTCTTTTGAGAGAAGGTTTTTTATAAAACATTTTTTTTCTTAAAGTATCAACAATCTCTTCATCAATAAAAGAACGAGTAAATTTTCGAAACATGCTGTCTTTTGTCTCACCTTTTCTTTTTGTTACTAAAACCATAAATGATCAACCTCCCTTCAAATACAAAATGTCAAAGACAAATGTTAAATGATAAATCAATAACAAATATCAAACGTTTAAGAATTAAAAATTTAATATTTAAATTTGATTTGACATTTGAATTTTATCATTTGTCATTACTCATTCTATCTTATACTCTTCACTATTTCAATGATTTTATTTAACGATAGTGTGGTAGGAATTAGTTTTGGATTGCCCGATGATCCATTAAGGAGCATGTGTTCTGAAATATGGAAAAACCAACTACCTTTTTTATCAAACTTTAATATTTTTTCATATATTGGTTTTAAGGTAAGATTTTTATCAGGTAAAGTTTTGATTCGTGTAAATCCAGCATCTGGATGGCGACGAATTACTAAAGTAAAACCCTTTTTTAAAGCTAATTTAACGGCTTCTTCGTTTTTACTCTCGATGGCAAGTGATCTACCTAAATAAGATTTAAAAACAAAACCATTATTAATTTCTTCCTCAGCATTGACTTTATTTTTAAATACTATTAAAGCTGCTTCAAGAAGTAAAAAAATAATTTCAATTAATTTATTTTCTTCACGACTCATTACCTTGAGTCCGTCGACCAGTTGGCGAATCATAAAATCATAGCGGTCAGCTGCCGGATCTGAATAAAAAACTTCGGCAAAATGATCTGTTGAGTTTACATATTCAATAATTTTTTCTAAGGCCTTGATTTCTTTTTCTTCAATAAAATCTCGACCAAAAAGATATTTATAAACGAGTTTTGTGGCAGAAGTGTAACTATTTGTTTGATGATGGTCAAATTTACCTAAGCCCGTATCGACGTGAATTACATTTTTGTCGCTATCAACTATTTGATTTTCAAGAGTTGTACCAGATGGCACAAATTTTATCTGAGCATCATTCCAGTCTGGTAGATATTTTTTAATCAACCAACAAGCCGCGATTGCATCAAGATCTGGAGAAAGATGGGTGACTATAATCTTCATAAATTAATCTAATTAACCTAATTGATCTAATTTCTAAAAAATAACCAATAACCAATTTGGACATTGAGATTTGATTAGGTTAATTAGGTCAATTAGAAATTAGAAATTTTAAAACCTCTTCAGCACTAAGTATTTTTACTTCTTCTTCGTCTCTTCTCTTATATTCTACCTTCTCCCCTGTTCTTTTTGATATTACTAACCTAATAGGAATTCCAATGAGGTCGGCGTCGGAAAATTTTTCTCCAGCATTAGTCCCTTCTCGATCATCAAAAAGCACCTCAATATTGTTTTCTTCAAGTACTTTATAGACTTTAAAGACTTTCGACCTTATAGATTCATCTCTTAGATCAAGACCTATTAAATGAACTTGAAAAGGAGCAACAGATTCAGGCCAGATTATTCCATACTTATCATTATATTTTTCAACAACCGTTGCCATGGTTCGACCAATTCCAATTCCATAACAACCCATATAATAAGGTTTTGATTTTCCATCGCAATCTATAAAATTCGCGTTTTTCATTTTGGTGGTATAGTGAAGTCCAAGTTGAAAAATATTTCCAACTTCTATACCTTTTTTTTCAATTAATTTTTTACCATTCAAAGAAATATATCCATCCTTAGCCAATGCAATGTCCCCTTCAATATCAGGTTTATAGTCACGATCAATATTTATATTGAGAAGATCCCTGTATTTTTTATTTGCTCCACCATAGGCATTTTTTATAGTTCGCAGTGAATCGTCAGCAACAACAATTAAGATATTTTTTTTATCAATAATCTCTCTAATTCCTACAGGCGAAATAAATCCCGGTTCCGAATGTAATATGTTTTTTATTTCTTCCTCAGTTGCATGGCGAAGCTCAATTGCACCGGATAAATGTTTTAATTTAATTTCGTTAACATCAAAGTCGCCTCTGATTATGGCAAGTATAAAACGATTATTTTCATCAACAAATAAAACATCTTTAATTTGTTGCCACAAAGGTTTTTTATGAAGTTGTACTCCGTCTTCCATAGTCGTTCCTCTTTTAGCATCAATTTCTTTCATGGGTTGCAATGTTTCATTAAGATTTTTATTTTCTTTTTTGAATTTAGTTACTTCCTGATGAGCGGCGTAACTACCATCTTCTGTTGTAAGGTAAATCGTTTCACCAATTCCGGACTCAACTACAAATTCATGACAGTATTCTCCACCGATGTAGCCATTATCTGATTCAACAATAACAGTTTTAAGACCAAGTCTTTCAAAAATTTTTGTATATGTTCGCTCCATTTTTTTATATTCTTTTTTAAATTCTTTTTCGTCGATATCAAATGAATAAGCGTCTTTCATAATAAACTCTCGGACACGAAGTAGTCCACCACGAGCACGTAATTCATCTCGAAATTTTGTAGAAAATTGATAAATATTGAAAGGCAGATCTTTATAGCTAATTTGAAATTTTCGGACAACATCCACAAACATTTCCTCAGCTGTACCTCCAAGAGCAAAATCAGCACCCCTTCGATCTTTTATTGTCATAAGCTCAAATCCAGTTGTTTTTGTTCTGTTAGTTTCTTTCCATAATTCTAATGGGTGTAAAACTGGTGATACCATTTCTTGGGCTCCAGCCTTATCCATCTCTTCCTTAATAACCTTCATAATTTTTTGTTGGACAATTTGACCAAGAGGTAAGAAAAAGTAACGACCAGCAGTTGATTCACGAATATAGCCTGCTTGATGAAGTAATTTATACGAAATCATCTGGGCTTCTTTTGGAGGCACTCTGACTGTTTTTCCAAAAACTTTTGAATAAAGCATATTTATTTGTAATTATAATATAAAAGTGTGATAAATCACACCACTACGTTTGAAATTCGTATAAATCTATCAATAGATTGATACATTCATGAAATAAGCAAATTAATTGAAGTGTATATTGATTAAAAATTATTAATGTGACAGTCCGTTTGAATAGTTTTGTAGGTTATAAGCGATTGACAAGAATTTTATTAAAAAATAAACTCTATTTGTACTTATTATATAAATACCTATTCGTGACGGTCGTCACAGATAGGTTAATGTATTTATTGATAAAAAAGAAATATGAATAAGAAATTTAAGAAAGGTGAAATCGCAAAAATAATTTTGGCAACACTTGGAATTGGAGCCCTTTTAGGTGGGACAATATTAGTTACTCCAAATTTTCCAATAATAATTGGTTCTTTTATTAAATTAATAGAAGAAATCAAAGGAATAAAGTTGCCGAAAAATAAAGTAAAAAGAACTTTGCAAAAATTAGAAAAAAGAAAAATCATAAATTTGGAAATAAAAGATGATGAAGTTTATGTTGAAATCGAAGACATTTGGAATACGGAAATTGTGAAATACTCTATTCAAAGTTTGTTGGAACTAAAACAAAAAACAAAATGGTCGGGTAAATGGTTTTTAGTAATCTTTGACGTTCCAGAAATAGAAAGAAATAAAAGATATTATTTAAGAAATTTTTTAAAGGTAGTTGGTTTTTATCAATATCAACAAAGCGTTTATGTATTTCCTTATGAATGCGAAAAGGAAGTTGCCTTAATTAAGAGAATTATTGAAGGAGGTAAATATTTAAGCTATGTCATTGCGGATAAAATCGAATATGAAAACAAACTAAAAACCCACTTTCATTTACCTATTTAAAACGGCCGTTGGAGATAGGTAAGTTTTTGTAAATTTTCCAATAAAAGTATAGTGGGATGGCTAAAAATATTTGAGTAAGAAGTAGTGTTTTTGCAGGTCCGATTTTATCGGCAACAACACCCATTATGATCCCAGCAACAGCAAACATTATATTACCAATAAGTGAATTAAGCGAACTTAATGTAGCTCGTTCTTTATCAGTAAATTCTTTTTGAAAAAGCATATTTTCAGCAACAGAGCCAATGCCATAAGTAAAAGAGCTAGCTGAAAGAATAAGTGGTGAGAATATGGTTGGATAAATATAGGCGATGATATTAATAATTCGATTTGAAATAGTTTGAAATTCCAGTGCCTTTAATGGCTTAACTTTATTTAACACTTTGCCACTAAAATAAAAACTCAACGCTCCTCCAATATTTGATAAAATATTTGGAATACCAATAGCCCATAATGGCCATAAACTATTAATAAATGTTGTTCTAAAATAATAAGAAGGTTCGCCTACTCCGTAACTAATCATTGACGCATATGTCATTAATCGTAAATTTTTATTTTTAATAAATTGTTTTAATGACTCGATTAAAATTAAAAAAGGATTATTTTGATGTTCCGTAAGGTTTTTTGTTTCCTTCAAGCATAAGCTTAAAATAAGAGTGCCAAATTGCGGTATAATCGATACCCACATGACAACGGCAAAAGACCAACTGGCAAGCATACCGCCAAGAACCGCCGAGATAACTAGAGCAATTTGAAACATTGAGCTTGTCCTGCCAAGATGATGATGGTACTCATTATTATTTTGTGATTCAGCTAAAGTTTCGTAGAGCAATGCGTCGTTATTCCCGCTATAGAATGCCCGGGCTAGTCCAGCAAAAATTGATCCAATAACAAGTACAAAATGAGAATAACCAATCGCATAAAACAACGTTGAAAATATACCAGCTAATGCTCCAGCCATAACTGTTTTTTTCCGACCAAATTTATCAGAAAAAAGACCAGTTGGAATTTGAAATATAGCTGCGGAAAGCATGGCTACAGAAAAAATACTCATTCCTAATGTAAATGAACCTGTCACTTTTGTGAAATAAATAATCGCCACTACTTTGTATGGAACAAAATCTATAAAAAAATTAATCCAATACAATAATTTTACGTTTTTGTGAGAACCCATATTATTTTAATTTTTCAACAACTTTTTTTAAGACTTCGTCCGAAGAAATATTTGAAGTATCAATTATCAGGTCATAATTTTTAGGATCGAGAAAATCATTTCGACCGTATATTTTTTCCAATTTTTTAAACCAATTTAATTGACGTTCTTCTACTCTTTTTTTTGCCTCTTCAATATTAATATTTTCTCGTTCTGCAAATCTTTGGTAGCGAATATTATCATCACATGTTAATAAAACTTTCAAAACGTCAGGTAAATTAGCAGACATTATCCCTGACATCCAACCATCTACAATTAAATTGCCTTTATCATGTAAAAGATCACGGACTTGGTAATCAATTTTTTTTGTCAGCATGTCATTCTGCTCCTCAACTTGTTCAAGATCCAATTTATTTTTTTCAACATATTCTCTAAATAATTTTCCCGTCATAAAAATTGGCCAGTTTAATTTTTTTTGTAGGTCTTTTAATAAAGTAGTTTTACCTGTGCAGATCTTACCCGAAATTGTAATTTTGTTAAAAATCATAAGGAGTAATTATGATGACAATATGTCAAGAACCTTGCCCAACGTTTCCATTGGTCCAGCTTTATAAGTATCTATCACCAAATCAAAATATTCTGGATTCCAGAAATCGTAATCTCCGTATAATTTTTTCCATTTAGCAATATTTTCTTCCTCTCTTTGTTTAATCCAATTTTTTGCTTGATCGACTGTGACGTTATCTCGATTGGCGACGCGATCCACCCGAATATCATCGTGGGAACAAATCAACAAAACCTTCAATACATCTTTATAGTCACGAGCAAAAAAACCCGAAAGCCATGCTTCATAGATGATTTCTTTTTCTGTTTTTAGTAACTCTTTCGTCATTGTGTCAATCTTTTTTTCATGATCGTCTGTACGTGATAACGCACCCATCTTATTTTCATGATTTTTATGTTTTCTATCGTATTCTCTCTGAACAGCACCAATATTAGTATGTTTCCAGCCTAAAGATTTAACTAAATTTTTTGTAAGAGTTGAAGTTCCAACGGCGATTTTTCCTGAAACAGTTATTAAGCGATATTTGGGGTCAAATTTGTTTTGCATATAAAAAACAATTGATAAATTGCTTCATCGTTTCATTGTTAAAAACTATCAAGCAATGGAACAATCGAACAATTTATTTCTTAAATAATTTTATAACATCATTAATTGTTATTAGTGCCGCAAGTGATAACAAGACTGTAAATCCAATCAAATTTGTATATTTTTCAAAATTTTTGTTTGGCTTCTTTTTAGTAATTCCTTCGTACAAAACAAATATTAATCGTCCGCCATCGAGTGCTGGAAAGGGAAAAATATTCATGATTGCTAAATTTAAAGACAAAAGTGCCAAAAATTGAAGAAAGGCATTAAAACCAAAGCTTGCAGCTTGACCAGCTAAATTAGCAATCCCCACAGGTCCTGCAACATCAACACTTTGTTTTTTAAAGGAAACTAAATTAAAAAGCATTTTTCCAAGTTCTGAGGCAATTTTGTAGGTGATATTGAAAGCCTCGACCAGTCCATAATATGGAGCGGTATACCAAGGATATTTTTTCACTTCATAAGAGCTTATTGAAATGCCCAAAGGACCTTGACCTTTAGGTGGATTAATTCGAGGTATAAGATTAATAGATAATTTTTTTTGACCTCTCAAAATTTGCAATTTAATTTCTTTTCCGGCTAATTTTTTTGTTAAGGCTATCAGTTGTTCGGATGAAGTAAAATTAGTGATAATATCTTTTTCCTTAAGACCGGCAACAAAAGCCGGTGAATTTTTTGTCACCTTATCAACTGTAACCTTGTTAATGGGAACCTGAATTCCCTGTGTAACTAAAAATGAAAAGATAAACCAACCTAATAAAAAATTACCAATGACTCCCCCAAGAATAATTAAAGTTTTTTGCCACGGTTTTTTATTGACGAACATTCGGTTTTTGTTTGTAGTGACAGGTCTAGACCTGTCACTACCTTCAATTTCAACGTATTCCTCACCGAATAATTTTACAAAGCCACCGATTGGTAAAAGATTGATTGTGTATGTGGTTTCGCCTTTTTTTATTCCTAGTAATTTCGGAGGAAGTCCAAATCCAAATTCTTCAACTTTAACACCCATTTTTTTAGCCATTAAAAAATGACCTAGTTCATGGACTAGGACAAGGATAGACAAAGTTAAAATAAATATAAGTATGGTCATATTTACACTTCCATTATTTCTTTTTCTTTACTTTCACGAATAGTGTTTATTTCCTCCATAAATTTTGTAGATTTCAAATCAATTTCTTTTTCTAATCGATATTTTTCGTCTTCACTCAATTCTTTTTTTTCAAATGCATTTTTAATTGTTTTTCTTGCGTCATCTCGGTGATTTCTTACAGTTACTTTTTTTTCTTCAATTTTCTCTCCAACGACTTTAATATATTTTTCCCTTTGTTCGGTATTAAGAGATGGTATTTTAATGATAATTTTAGCTCCTTGGGCTGCTGGAGTTAGACCCAACGGTGATTTTAAAATTGCCTTTTCAATATCTTGAATAACTGATGGATCGTAGGGGCTGATCGAAATTGATGAGGCACCTTCAACCATTATTGTAGCCATTTCAAGTAGTCTCAATTTTGTTTGACCTCCATAAGTTTCAACAATAAGATTTTCAACAAGAGATGGGGATGCCCGTCCGGTTCGAATAGACTTTAGATCTTCTTTGAGTGACGTAATTGTTTTTGTAGCTTGTGATTCAAATGTAGAAACAATATCCATAAAGTTCATTATACAGACCAGCGGATGAATTTTACAACCTTAATATTTTCTCCAAATTTAAGTACTGCTTCCTTGATCAAATCGTCAATGGTCTTGGATGAATCGCGAATATATTCCTGTTTAAGAAATTCCTCATTTGTTTCGGCAGGAATTGAAGCTACTTGCATTGCCAGTTCTGATCCTAATGCCTGAAAATCTTTATTTCCTGAGACAAAATCTGTCTCACAAGCCAGTTGTATAAGAGACGCCACCTTTTTATTATGGTGAATATATGAAAAGATTATACCGGCTCCAGTGCTTCTTTCTGATTTATCCTGGGCTTTGGCAATTCCCCATTTGTTAAGCAATTTTTTTGCTGATTCAACATTATTTTTAGTTTCTTCAAGAGCTTTTTTACAAAGCGAGAATGAAATACCTGTTTCTTCACGAAGTTGTTTTAGTTTTTTAATGTCATACATAGGAAAACTTAGATACTAAATATCAAGTTCAAAATAAATTTAAAATTTTAAATTTTATTTGTGATTGTAATTTATTATTTAAGATTTACTTTTAGCTGCTTTTTTAGCTTTTGTTTCTTGTGCCTTTGACTGACTGCTTGAATATGCTCCTATAATTTCATTCATGAAATATTCAATAGAAGTTATCGAATCGTCATTTCCGGGAATAGGAAAATTTATCGGGTCGGGATTAGCATTGGTGTCTGCAACGGCGATCGTCTTTATCTTCATTTCACCCGATTCTTTAACTGAATTTTTTTCTTTTTTAATATCTACTATAAACAATGCGTCTGGTAATTTTTTTAGATTAGAAATTCCACCATAAAATTTTTCCAACTTATTTAGATCTTTATCAAGTTTTACTTGTTCGTGTTTAACAAACTTGCTCCACTCGCCTTTTTCTTTAGCTTCCTTCATTGAATTAAGCTTTTTTACGTTTTTGATTATCATCTCAAAGTTAGTAAGTAGTCCAGCAGGCCATTTAGTATTTACAAAAGATATATTGTTTTTAGTGCACAGTTCTTTAGTGAGATTGGAGGCTATTTTTTTGGTACAGACAACAAGAAGAACTTTTTCATTTGATCCAAGCTCTGAAACAAATTTTTTAGCTTTTTCCAAATAATCGGCGGTCTTGGTCAAATCAATTATTGAAACTCCATTTTCAAACGTATAGATATATTTATTTGTCTTTGGGTGAACTCTATTGGCTTTATGACCAAGATGGGCACCGACCGCAAATAACTCTTCCACTTTTTTATCAATATTTGTCATAACTACACATTCTATCAATTTGCCAGAGGTTTTGCAATTAGATTTTAAGTGATTTTATGAAGTTTTTAAATTCTCCATTAATTTCCTCATGTTCAAGTGCAAATTCTATAACAGTTTTTAAATATTCAAATTTATCTCCTGTGTCATAATACTTTCCATTTTCAATAACAACTGTGTAAACAGGAATTCCTTCTTTTTTTAGTAGGTTTATAGCATCAACTAACCAAATCTCTCCACTCCGTCCAGGATTAATTTTTTTTAATGCACCAAAAATCTCTGGCGGCAATATATATCCGCCATGAGTTGCTATGTTTGAAGGTGCTTGGTCAATCTCAGGTTTTTCGACTATTTTATTAATCTTGTAAACATTATTTTCGACATGGGTCAAATCTGCAATCCCGTATCTTTTTAAATCTGCCTTATTTTCGATTTTAACTCCTGAAATCACAATACCACCAAATTTTTCGTAAACTTTAATCATTTGGGCAAGTCTTGGAGGTTTAGAATAGATAAACTCGTCGCCCCAAAGAACCGCAAATGGTTCATCTTCAATTGCAGGCTCTGCAGTCAAGACAGGAGTGCCATTGCCATACGGACCTTTTTGACGAATATAGATAAAATTAGCCATATTAGAGATCCTTTGAATCTCTTTAAGTAAGTGTTCTTTTTTCCCTTGTATTAAATTTTTAACCAGGTCCTCAGAGGGTACGTCAAAATGATCTTCAATCGCTCGTTTATTGGAACCGGTAACTATAATAATATTTTCTACATTTGAGTCGATTGCTTCTTCAACTACATATTGGATGACAGGTTTATCGACGACTGGAAGCATTTCTTTAGGCATCGCTTTTGTTTGGGGTAGAAATCTCGTCCCAAAACCAGCAGCAGGAATTACGACTTTGGTAATTTTTTTCATTCAAATTTTATTGAAACTTTTTGATCAATCTGAACATTGTCCCCAACTATGGCAGTAAGTTCGGCAACTCCGGGACTATTTGAGATTAATGTAAAAGTAGCTTTTCCAGTCTTGTCAGATTCCAGAGTAGATTCTTGTCCACCATCAACCAAACCTAAACTTGTGACCAATTTAACTGTTTTTTTATCCAATGGTAAATTATTGGCATTTCTAATAAAAACATTTACGTTTACTTTATTTCCTATCTTTGCAGTCAATGGCCAGGCAAAAATTAACGACGTTTTTGGTGAGGGAGTAGTTTCAGCTGATGCCCGGGCAAAATTACTAAACTGTTTATTAAATATAGTATTTGTCATAAAAATCCCAAATACTATAAAAAACAACAACATCAAAGCGAGAAATTTTTTGTCCATATATTGATAGCTTATCAACTAATGCCTTATTTGTCAAACTAGGGATTGGTTGATAATATCAACTATTTTGGTATGTATTCTTTCAGGAGAAAGAATTTTATTATTTTCTACACAATCAATTTTTACCCAACTTTTATTTGTTTTTACAATTTCCAAATACATCGACTCAACCTTTTTAAGATATTTAATATCTTTTTCGTATTGATCTTTTATTTTTTTTGCAATCAAAGTTTGTGTGAATTTTTGGGGAACGTAAAGAAATATGATTAATGAGGGTCTAGGAATATTAAAGACCTCATATTCAAGCGTCTCAACCCATTTTAAAAATTTTTCTCTCTCGGAGGGCTTGACTTTGACTGCTTGATAAATCGACGATGGAGTATATCTATTGCATATGACAAGCTTGCCATCTTTGATTGCCTGCCATATTTGATCTTTTACCTGCCAACGGTCGGCTGCATAAGGGAATGACGCAAGGTATGGATTGATTCGGCTAAAATGACCGAATTCACCGTTTAAGAAACGACCGGCAAAATCGCCAAAGAATGTTTTTTTATATTGGGGAAAGTCAAAAGAAGCATATGGGATTTTCTGAGACTTTAAATATTCTACTAATAATTTTTGTTGCGTAGCCTTACCCGAACCGTCAATACCTTCAATAACGATGAGCTTATTATCTTTCATTTTTATAAATTTATTGTTTCACCTGATTTAATTTTATTTTCCAAAATAAGTTTGGCAACCTTATCTTCGATTTCGTCCCTTATCGTCCTTTCAAGATTTCTAGCTCCATAATGAGGGTCAAATCCCTTTTTTGAAACCAAATCGATTGTTTTTTCCGTGACAACGACTTTTACTTTGTATAATTTTAATACATCAATTGATATTCTTTCGATGATTTTTTTAGCTAAAATTTTAATTGATTCTTGATTTAAGGACTCGAAAGAAATTACACCATCAAATCGATTAAGAAATTCGGGAGAAAAAACGTTCTCGTCCTTGGCGTTTGAGGTTGCTATAACAACTAAGTTTTTACAATCGATCTTTTTTCCCGATCCGTCAATAAAATAACCTTCATCAATAATTGTCAAAAAAATGTTGGTCAAATCACGATCTGCTTTTTCAATTTCGTCCAATAACAAAACCCCATAACTTTGTTTTTTAATGGCACTAGTTAGAAATCCTGGGCCACTATTATCGCCGATTAATTTTGGAATATCGTATTTTGATTGGAATTCAGACATATCGAAACGCAATAAAATATTATTAAAAAATGTATTAGACACTGCTTTGGCTGTCTCGGTCTTTCCAACACCAGTTGGACCTAAAAATAAAAACGAAGCCAGAGGTTTTTTTCTTTTACCAATAAGCAAAAAAGAACGTCTCAGTGTCGAAGAAAGCTTATGTATCGCTTCGTTTTGTTGAATGATTTTTGAAAATAATAACGTTTCAAGGTTTAAAAGTTTTTCCTTCATTTGTTTGGTGATAGTCGTTGGAATATGGGTTTTTTCCGTAAGGACATTATTGATAACCTCCGGCGTTACTATTTTTTGTTTTGTACTGGCACATGCTGAATCTAAAAGATCTACGGCTTTTTCAGGAAAAGGAATTGTGGTTAGGTAATATTCACTTTTTTCAATAACTTCTTTGATGGATTCGTAAGGAATTGTCAGTCTATAAATTGATTCAAAATCATAAACTGCTTCCAGTAAAATCATCTCAGCTTCTTTTTTGGAGATTTCATAAACATCCACTTTGCTAAAAATACGGTTTATTTTTTCATTTGAATATATAAGATTTTGAAAAGCAAAGGGAGTCGTTATTCCAATAACTTGAACTAAATTACTATTGGCAAATTTTTCGAAAGAAACAGTCAGATCTGTATATTTATCAATATTGTCAATAAAAAGAATAATATTTTTAGCAAGTTCGGCTTCTTTTAATAGATCTTCAAAGAAATTTTCTCTTTGTTTTTGGTCAACAAATTGACTGAGGATTTTTTCCATATTTAATTTCAAAATTCTTTTGTACATCAGATTAACATTGGTTTTTCCGAGATAGATTTTTTTTGCAAAAGCGTCAACGATAGTGTGCTTCCCTACTCCTTCCTCACCTACGATAATGACATTATTTTCTACCGATTTAGTCAAAATTTGCTCGATTTCAGTAATTTCTTTTTTTCGATCAACGATATTTTTTATATGATGAAGATATGTGGGGGTAGCCAAGTCAGTTGCAAATTGATCCAATATTGGACTATACCCTACTGCCCAATCGCGAGCTAAAGGTGGATAGGAAAATAAATTTGACAATTTCCACCATTGAATTTTACTTACATGTTCTTTGTAATAATCTTCAAACCATTCTTCTACTTTAAGTAAATTTTCGTTATTTAGTAAATGAGTTTCGATAAAATTTTTCTTGAAAATTTCCTTTTCTTCTTGTTGAGTTTTTTGAGCTAAATAAATTAAGTAAAAAAAAGGAGTAAAAAGAAAAGAAGATAAGGCTATGAAAGGAAGTACGATCATCAGAATTGTTTGAAATATAAAATAAAAAAAGATAATAGAGAGTCTCATTACAAAACCTATAGATCTGGATATTAAATTAAAAGCAAGCCTGTTAGCCCACTCGGATAGTGAAAACCCTACAAAAGTTTTTTTTACAATCAAATTTTTCCATGGATGAAATAAAGTTTTGAAAAGCGTGGAAATTGAAAAAAAATATGGAAGAAAAATAAATATGTTAATAGTGGCTTCGCCAAAATCATGAAGACTATCCCGATAGTATTGCCAAAAGTTTTTCCTCATATTTTGAGTATAGAGGATTAATCGAGAATTGTTAAGAGTAAGTCAATCTTTTTAGGTAGTGGTGTGATTTATCACACCATGAATAATCAATTTAATGAATTATTATGGAACGATGAATCGTTCCACTACAGGAAATGCAACTGGGATCATAAACGAAGGCAATCGGAAAGAAAGTTGATTGATTCTATTAAGATAGCTTTAGCATTTTTGATAATCCGTCTACAATTCGTTTACCTAAATCTTTATTCATTAAACCATCGCTAACTAAATTTCTAACAGAAGTTATTGTCCTAATTAATGATATTGTGAAAAACATTTTTGGCATAAGGGAATCTTTTCTGACATCATTAAAAATTTCTCTCGCAGTTAATGCATTAAAGTATTTTTCATTTTTCATATGAACGATTTTACTTCTTCTTCTTCTTGTCAAGCGATTATGTTAGCACGACGGGCTAATCGACCAAATATATTTTTTGTTTTTAATGTAGAGACAAGGCAATGCCTTGTCTCTACAAAATATTGACAGGTATTTTGCCATAATTGCCCTTGACATTTTGAAAAAATAATTGATAATTTTGATAATCACGAACCATGATCCTTCAGTGATATTCAGGATCATACTGAGCGAAGCCGAAGTATGAAAAAAATGAAAAAGAAGGCGAGTAAAAAACCTCCCTCTAAAAAAAAAGAATTAATTATTTACATCTACAATGTTGTTGAAGACGAATGGTCTTTCCTATCTTCAATTCAGCCAATTGAAAAACGATATTCGATGATCAATGATTGTAATATTTCATCAGAATGTTATCTTTTTTCTAATGCCTCAGAAAGTGAATTTATTTACATCTCTCCGGTTGAAATTTCAAATACATTTAAAAATTACTTTCAATCAATTACCAATAACAAAAAAGTCGATATCTTTGTTCCCCAAATGAAGACGGCTTTAATCTGCAAAGACTTTTATACCGATAAGCAATTATTTGGAGAAATAATTGCCAAAGCAAAAAAATATCACAAAGTGACGTTGATTAGTTATGCGACTTCTCCGGAATTTTTGGAATTAAAAGAAAGAATGATACAGCTTGGGATAAACGTAGTGACTCCTGAGGCTCCTGAACTTGAAAATGCTTGGACCGTCAATTTTTTTGGTAGTAAATCTGGGATTAGACAGTTAGCTCAACAAAGTCGAGCCGTAGAGCCAGATTTTATAATGCCCGACGGCGTGATATGCGTGGGAAAATTGGATGCTGCCAAAATTGCTGCCAATCGTTATATAAAAGAAAAAGGAGTCGTCTTAAAAACCAATAAAGGGAGTGGCGGTCAGGGAGTTTTGATTTTCCGTGATGGAGAATTGCCACGTGATTATAAATCTTGTGAAAAAAGAATTTACGAATTATTAAGTGAAGATGGCTATTGGGAAAGGTTTCCGATAATTATTGAAGAATTAATCAATGTTAATTATTCGACTCCTGGAGCTTTTCCAAATATTGAGTTTAAGATCCATAAAAGCGGAAAGATTGAAATGCTTTATTATTGTGTGATGATGGTCACCAAAGAAGGTAAATACTATGGACTGGATATTCATGAAGATGTAATCAACGAAAGGACAGCGGCAAGAATCATAGACACAGGTTATTACATTGCAGAAAAATATGCTGAGGCTGGATACCGCGGACATTTTGATATTGATATGATCGCTTCAAATAATAAACATATTTTTGTAGACGAATCAAACACAAGAAATACTGGTGGGACTGATATCTATAAATTAGTTCATGAATTATATGGAGAAGATTTTATGTCTGATGTTTACGTATTAAATCGTAATAATTATAAATTTAACAATCAAGAACCAATCACCTTTAGAAAAGTAATAGACACAATTAAGCCACTACTTTATGATAAGAAAAAAAAGGAAGGAGTTATTTTGGCTTCTTCTACGCCTCTACAATATAATCAACTTTTGTACACTGTCTTAGGAAAAAATAAAAAAAGATCATATGAACTTCAAGATGACTTGTTTGAGTTGTTAAACAAAATATGAATATCGCATTCCTATATAACGTTCGTCACGTCTATCCTGATCCAAAAGACTATTTAAACCAGGTTGCCGAAGGTGATTTTGATGATCCAATAACTATAAAATGGCAGATAAAACATTTAAAAAAATTAGGTCATAAAATCATTCCAATTGAAGCCGACGAAAAAGCTTACTTAAAACTATATAAACTTAAAGATAAGATTGACCTGGTTTTCAATATCGCCGAAGGAAAAAATGGTCGAGATCGTGAGCTACAAATTCCTGCAATGCTTGAAATGTTAAAGATTCCCTATACGGGATGTTCGCCTCTTACTCAAGGGATAATCCTCGACAAAGCAAGAGCTAAAGAAATATTTATTTTGAATAATATTCCAACGCTCCCTTTTCAAGTTTTTCATTCGGAATACGACGAATTAAAAAAAGAATTAAAATTTCCATTATTTGTCAAACCAGTTTCGGAAGGTTCTTCAATGGGGATTACAAATAATAGCGTTGTTAATAATCTAACTGAGCTGAAAAAACGAGTTAAAAAATTAATAAGTAATTTTAAAGAAGCGGTAATAGTTGAACCATTTCTAACTGGTCGAGAATTTTCAATTGCTCTAGTTGGTAATCCTCCCAAAATTTTACCTATAATCGAACCAAATCACAATTTATTGCCGAAAAAATATTTGCCCTTTGATTCACTTGAGGTTAAATGGATATTTGAAGAAGAAGGAGCGAACGCTGATTATTTAGTTTGTCCGGCAATTGTTGACAAAAAACTTAGAGACAAACTTCACAAGATTTGCCTCGATGTTTGGGAAGCTCTAGAGATAGATGATTGGTGCAGAATTGATATTAGGTGTGATGAAAAAAATAACCCGTATGTTCTTGAAGTTAACTCACCTCCCGGGATGATTCCTCCAGAAGTATCGATGACTTCGTATTTTCCACTGGCAGCCCGAACCGCAGGAATTGATTATGAAGGTCTTCTTAAAAAAATTATTGAGTCTGCAGTGAAGAGGTATAAAAAATAGGGTGGAACGTAATAAATCTTCGATTTAAACGTGGTGGACGCTGAGGGGCTCGAACCCCCGACATTCGCGATGTAAACGCGACGCTCTACCAACTGAGCTAAGCGTCCGAGACCCAAGGGTGGAACGTAATAAATCTTCGATTTAAACGTTCCAACAACGTTGAATCCCGATCGAATCGGGATTCTTACGTTGTGGGCGAGGATAGAATCGGACTATCGGTCTCATCTTTATCAGAGATGTGTTTTACCATTAAACTACACGCCCTTCGACAAGCTCAGGGTAAACCCTAAAACTTAAAAATTATAGCATATTGTATTATGATTTCATATATAATGAAATATAATATAAATTGACCTAATTAATCTAATTTCTAAAAAATAACCAATAACCAAATAACAAGAAACAAACAAATATCAACGTTCAATTACCAATTAATCCAAACATTGTTTTGAATATTGTTTATTGGTAATTGATTATTGTTTGGAATACTTGGAATTTGTATCTTGGTTATTATTTAGGTTAATTAGAAATTAGAAATTAGTAATTAGTAATTATTAAATGAATACACTTCGGCTTAAGGTAATAACACCTCGCAAGATCGTCATAGATAAAGACGTCTCCTCCGTCACTATTCCAACTGCCGAAGGTGAAGTGACTATCCTTCCCAACCACTCTCATTTATTTTCACTTCTTGTTGAGGGGATAATAAAAATAAAAGAAAGACCAAATGAGGAAGATTATCTGGCAATTGGCGGGGGATATTTGGAGACTGACGGAAAAGAGTTAAGTATCCTGGTTTCTCGAGCTTATGGTCAAGGTGAAATTGATGAAAAATTAATCGCCAAAGCAACCGAGGACGCCAAAAAAATTCTTGCTTCTCCTGCAGGGGATAAAGAAAAAGCCGAAGCACTCTCAATGATGCGAAGAGCAACAATAGACACCAAACTTCTTAAAAAAAGAAAAACAAGAGTTGTTTAAAAAAATTATTATTACTGTCCTTGACCGCCAGGTTTTAAAAATTCTTCTGCCCATCTGCCGCCATCTCCTCCTTCATTAATTAAACTCTCTATTTTATCAACACCCAATCCTTGTGCTAAATCACTCGCCACTGCACCTTCGCTAGATAATTTTTTTACAGCAGAATTTGCTTTTTCTATTTGTTCATCAGTTAAATCAGGCACCCAACCTGGACTACCAGGTTGAGGTAGTAGCATTCCTACTCCAAGTAGAGATATACTCATAAAAACGATCGTCTTGATTGTATTTTTAAACCTTCGTAATAAATCAAGATGTCTTAGATGTGTTGATACTGAAGTTTTTATTACGTCACCCATAACAAATATGGTAATAATTAACTATTTAATTGACGATAATATATAAGTAAAAAAAATTTGTCAATGTTTACTTTTTTGGTAATAGTTAGTGAAATTTAATATGTTATGGTAACGCATAAAATTCTTTAAGAAATATCGGCATCCATTCTTTTAGTAAGGCTTTACCAGTTGATGTTTCTATCATCTCTATTTCTGTTGCTAATGTATTTCCCACATAGGCAGCCGCCATTTTAAATTGACTAAATTTATCATAATCCGTTGCTATTCCTCCAATGACGTCTGACTCCATAAAAGCCCTACCAATTGCTCCAGTTATTAATCTAGGCTTATTATGATGCTCAATTGTAGTTAAAATGTCACGCGTTTGTTGAGTATTATAATATTTACCATGTTGTTCAAAAAAACCTTCTGCAATTTTACGGGAATGAAAACCATGATCGCTACGACTTATTGAATTACCAGTATCATGAAACCATGCACAAGTTCGAAGAGTTAACTCATCTAGCCCTTCACCTCGTGCAATTATAGTTGCGAAATAATCTACATTAAAAGTATGCGGAAGATCATATTTTTCTCTTCCATTTTCTAGGTGAGGTATAGCAAACATTCTTGCACACAAAAGAGGTTCTCTAATAGATACTGAGAGATTTTTATCTAACGCAATTGTAGTTCTATGTATTTGTACAATTCTTTCAGTCATATACCGCAAAATATTAGGCAATATTTTACTATATTAAACAAAATATATGACGACGAAATTTTAAACCTCATCTGTTTTTTATCAACTCAATCTCACTTCCAATTTTAGGAAAATTAAATTCGTCAACACCTGTTGTTGGTTTGCCTTCGGTGAAATGTCTCCAAATGCTGATTTCCAAGAATCGATTATCTTTTTTTCCAGAAGATCCAGGGTAGACAACAAGTTCACCAGGAATTCCGCCAAATAAATTTGGGACATATTTTGCTTTTTTCACAATTTGATTAATTCTTAAATCGACAATGTCACCATATTCGTATTTGCCTTTAAAATCTTCTATTGTTATAGTCGTCTTAATATTTCCATAATTATCAATGTGACCAATATATTGACCTTTTAAGTCGGGGATATTATCCACCCCTATTTCCTCAAGCTCCAAATCGTCTTCAAGATAGTCCATTAAATATGCAGACAATTTTGAATACAGGTCTCTCGAGTGAAATTGTCCCTTTTCATTAACTCCAGTATAAGTAAATAACTCGTCTATTCTGGATTTAATCATTGAAAAATCATAACCAGCATTTGGACCAAGAAGATGAACTCCTGATTTTAATTTCATAATCACGGGTGGAGCTCCCGCTGCCTTTTCGATACTTTGTTTTGAGTGTAGTCGGGGATCAGTATTTTGGAAAATTACTGTTTCCAATGGTTGCCCGTATCTTTCAATATCTTCAACTATTTGGTTGATAAGAAAACTCGTATGAATTGTTGAAGGAGTTGATGAAACAAAACTAATATTTGAATATTTACTATCTTTTAAAAAACCTTCTACGCTAATTTTAATTTCTTGACAAGTCAGTGAGTCGGAAGCCCAATCAGCCAAAACTATTAACTTTTTCATATTTCGACTTCGCTCAATATGAGCTACTTTATCCTTTCAAGGATATAACTTGTAATCTCATCAAAATTTACAATGCCCTCTAGTCGTTTATCCTGATTGACAACCGGCAGAGAAGACAAATGATACTTTAAAAACTTTTTCATTGCAATCTCAACTGGTGTTGTCAAATGAATGACAATCAAATTCTGAGTCATAAACTTGTACAGTGGCATATCGGAATCATGTTTCAAAATTTCCTGAAGACTTACAACTCCGGTTAATTGGCTTTCTTTATTGACTACATAAATATTGTATAAAGAAGAAAAATCCTTAGCTTCATCTTTTATCTTATCTATTACTTGGTGTACCGTGTCTTCCGGACCAGCAGTCAAATATTCAGTAGTCAACAATCTACCTATTGGTTCTTTTGAAAACTTTAAAAGATAAACTATTTGAGATTTAATGTTCGGATTTAATTTTTCCAATACTTCCTCCATTTTCTTTTTTGACAAAGTTAAAAGTACATCGACCGCTTCATCTGGATCAAGGAAACTAATTAATTTTGCCGCTTTATCAATATGAAAATTCTTAAATAAGGCAGTTTGATAATTTATATTGAGATTGCCTATTACCTCTGCAGCCTTTTCGGTATCAAGAATCTTCAAGAATTTCCTGGCATTTATTACATTCGTTTTTTCCAAATAATCAGCTAAATCTTCTGGCCTAATCTTTTCTAATTTTTCTTCCTTTTTTTTGAGTTTTACATTACCTCTGATCAACTCCAGTGGTTGAATATCGGCCCAAGATAGAAATTGCGAAGCTAATTTTATATGAAATAAGGATGCTATTTTATAAAGATTATTTGCTCCAATTCTAAGTCTTCTAAATACCCCAAGAATCCCAACATCAACTCCTGCTATCGACAGCTTCTCTTTATCTTGCAAGGCGACATCATTTACTCTAACAACTTTATTACCTTTCAAATCAATAATTTGTTTATCTAATAAATTTTTCACTAAATAAAGTTCGTTTTCTTCAAGGTAAGTGACAAGAAATTCCTTTTCGATTGTAAGATATTTATCGACTTTTTGAAGATAGTCAGTCGAGACTATCAATCTTTGACCTGATTTACTATTAATCACAATTTTTGTAACAATTGGATTTTCTGCAACTAAAAAAATCAAGTCATCCAAATACCCAATAACAATATTATCTTCGGTAATAACCTTTTTTTTAGCAATTTCAGAAAAATATAGCATTTTTTAAATTTCTAATTTCTAATTATTCTAATTAACCTAAATAATAACCAAGATACAAATTCCAAGTATTCCAAACAATAATCAATTACCAATAAA
>JAKAHA010000022.1 GCA_021825445.1 bacterium
GAAATTTATACTTCTTTTACTCTCGACTATATCTATCTCCTGCCAATTAACTAGGTCTTCTTTATCTGTGCTAGGATTATTTAATAAATTAGCATCAATTAATCTGCCAATATATCCAATAAATGGATCGAATCGATAATAATTCTTTTTGTAATCAGCAATCCTTCCAATATATCCTCCTATGACTGATTTTCCATGAATCAATTGACCAACTGTCAGTCCGATTGCATCTCCATCTCCAAAATAAGTAAATCCATCTCTGACAGTAAAGGGGATTTCTAATACCGAAGCTTTTTCTGGATCTGCCTTGATAGCTTGAAATATTTTATACGGATAATCCTGTGGAGCAGGAAGAATATTATTAGTCACTCTTTGATCGACAAAAAAAACTACAAAAAGTAAAATAAAAATGATTTGCTTAAAACGAACCGATTTATTTTTAAGAAAATAATTTATTAAATAAGCACAAACAATGTACGCAAAAAAAATGAAGCCAACTATAAGTCTTCCAGGAACACGAATGTTGTTTAAAAAAGGGATATAATGCAAAATTATATAAGGCAATGGAATTACGATTTTTATACCTTCGTCAACTGTTAATGTCCAATGACCAAAGACATGCAAAAATGGTCCAAGCGTCAGAATGAAAAAGACTACGCTGGTAAATAGAAATGGTTTGATGTTTTTTTTTGTTTTTTTGTCGATTTTTTTATAAATGAATATCAAGAAAAAATAGCTAACAAGAATGATAATACCTGGGTAAGTAAAATTTTCAAAAATTGACCGGGCATTAGGAGTAAAAAACCTTAAAAATAACGCAAAAGGTCTCAATAAAATGGGAAATCTATTTACTAAATATCCATATTCACTGGGAATAAAATAATTAAATAAATCTGAAGAAAATTCAATTGCTCCACCCCAACCTTGAGTCCTGGGTACTGAATCAAAAATAAAAAGCTCATATAATCCTTTTAACCAAGGAATTAACAATAAAAGAATAAAAAATCCTTTCAAAAGAACAAATTGCCAATATCTTTTAAGATAATTTAAAAATATTTCTGAATTAAATACTAGGAAATATGTTAATAAAGAAAAGATTGAAATGAGTAAGATAATAAAATAATAGAAATTAAGCCATAGAGTAAATACAAACATTAAGGATGATCCTGCTATCGATAAAATTTTTATATAATTTTTTTTATTTTTAAAAAAATTTAAGATAAAATAATAAAA
Source organism: bacterium (assembly GCA_021825445.1). GTDB lineage: Bacteria > Patescibacteriota > Microgenomatia > UBA1406 > GWC2-37-13 > GWC2-37-13. The sequence goes on from JAKAHA010000022.1 coordinate 1,234, forward strand.
CCAAGGAAATACAAAAAGACACCAATAACTTAAATGACCTCCTCTTGGCATAAGAAAAGTTGTGTAACCGTAAGCAGCTCCAATAATAAAAGAAAGTATTTTATTAAAATCAAGTTTTCTAAAAAGCAGATACATACCAATATTAGCCATTATGAGCGAGACTGTCACGAGCACCGACATCGTTTGATTCGGAGATAAGAAGGGTCTCAGTAGAGGAAAAAACAAACCATAACCAAGATCAAGCATGCTAAAGTTCAATCCAAAGGGATAAAGAATGGCAATTGACGAACCAAAGGGATTTTGTCCTGAAATTAGCATTTGATAAAATTTATCCAGTGCCCATTCATAAACCTGGACTTCGCCATAAACCGCACCGACCTTTGAAAGATCGTTAATTAACTGACTCCAATAAACACTGTAATGAAAGGTAACGTTAATGATCGTGTAACCAACAATCATCATCAACCAAGAAAAACGTTTTATAAGTTTATTCATCATTTTATAACCTTCATCGGCTCAATCTCTCCTAATTGATAATATTCATTACTCCAAATAATATTTTTATATATTATTTTTTTGTGATCATATTCTTGAATTTCTTTTTCCGATAAAACTAGCTTGACACTATCTAAATTTTTTTCATCCAAATAATTTGTTTGCGTCACTATCTGCTTATCACTCAATAAATATTCCTGCCAGAGCCGTTTCCATAGATCATAATCTCCAAGAAATATATCTGATGTGTAAAAAGCATCTTTAATTTTGTTGTCTTTATTTAATTGATTCAAGGAAATTAATTTTTTATCAACAATTCTTGGATGATAATACAGTTGATAAACTGTTCGATAAGCAGACCTTAAAGAAAAAAAAGCAATAATCATTATTATCGATAACAAAATTATTTTATTTTTCAATTTAGTTATTAGGTAATATAACCCTACACTGAAAACGGCGGTAAATATAAAAAGTAGATATGATACCAACTTAAGATGCAAATAGTAATTTGGATATATAAACCAGTAGATAGTATAAAATAAGCAAAAAACTAGTAAATATGAAGCTATAAAAAGCCTGTTCTTTGTTTTTGATAATCCAAATAAGCAAATACCTATGAAAGGAATACTTATAAGGAAACTTAAAATTCTAGATAAATCTTTGTAGTAAAATAAGTTATAAAATCCCGTCATTTCAAGTGGAGTAGCGTATCTTACTTTTTCCCAGCCTATAAATGATGGTTTTGTTGATGAAAAAAACAATTTATAATCTCCAAGAAGTGCCTTACCCATTATAAAAGGATTAATAACTAAAGCCACAGTGGCAATTTTAAATAATGAAATTAAAACTTTATATTTTTCTTTTGAAAAAAATTTGAATATTAAGAATATTACCATTGGCATAGTAGTAAAAACCAACCCCTCAGCATAGATTGAGGATAGAGAAGAAATACCTAAACCAATAAAAAGATCATAGCTATTAAACTGTAAGCTTTTAACATTTTTATCAGAAAAATATGAATAAAGAAGTATTATTGTTAAAATAAAAATGCCAATGAAAATAAATTGAGCAAAAAAAACATTGTAAAGCATATAGATAATGATGGAGTTCATTCCATATGTAAGAAAAGTCAAAAGCGTTAGCAAATTACTTGATTTTTTAATTAATAATTTTGCCAACAGGTAAACTAATGGTAATGACAAAGAAAAAAATAAAGTGATTAAAATAGAATATATTTGGTATGATCTCAAACCTAATACTGAAGAAAAAAAACCAAGAATGAGCGGACTTCCCCAACGATAACCATAACCTAACAAATCTCCAACCGCTCTAAAATGCGGCTGTGAGGAAAGCATTTCAGGACGAACTAAAACGGAGTTATGTATCAGATATTCACCTACGTTAACATAGGACAAAGGATCTAGATTACTTAAAGAAATTGTAGTTGGATAACCGATTTTAAATAAGAGGGGAGCAAGGTTAAATAATAGACAGACGATCGTTAATACACCAACCATCAGGATATCTTTTGAAAAAGAAAAAATGATTTTTTTGGTTAAAAATGAATATATTATTAATATTAATGCGATCATAAAAATAATATATTTTGATTGGACTAAAAAAACTTGCGTCATAGACAAGGAGATTCCTAGAGTTGTAATTATGATAAGACCAATCCATGGAATCAAAAAAAATGAATCTTTACGAAGTTTTTCGGGAATAAAAATTGCTGTAAAACCATATCCAATAAAATATAGAATTAAAATGATTTTTGTGAGGATTGTAAATATTTCAATCATATTATTCTAATTTTATCGAAAATAATTTCATTGATAGATCTCTCATATCTTTATCATACGTCCATAGTTTTGCAGGAGAAAAACTTTTTGAAAAAACAAAATACACTGTATTTATTCCCGATTCAAGACTTTCATTTATATCAAGCGTATATTTGTTTTTTTCTATTGATATATCTTTTTCGCCTACAAATTTTTTATTAACATATACTTTCACTTTTTGTGGTTTGTAAAACGATAGGCTTTCAAATACAAGTTTCTTTTTATTGATGTCATTGGTCTTAATAAAAACTTTGGAGAGTTTGCCTTGGGCCCAGCGGTAACCGTCCTCCTTAAAACTAAAGCCTGTTGCCGTAAATAAATAATCATTCATTTCTCCAAATGATATTTTTTCATAATTATCATTACTTAATTTTCTTACATATAAATCGTAGTTTGAATCAGATATTTTTTTGTAATACCCAACTGTCTCAATAGTTTTTTTTATACTGTTGGAATATTCTTCATTATCTTTTAATAGTATATATTTAACATCCAAAAAATCCAATTCCTTATTTACTAAATCCAAATTACCTTGAAAAGAAAAAACCGTTGGTCTTTTTGGCTTTTCTTTGTATGGATCATAATTCCCTTTATCTGTGATCTGCAATACATAGCTGATAAATGGTAAATTGCTATAATAGTCAAAAACTCCAGGATTGATTCTCGCCAGATAACCGCCAATGACGGGCTTATCAAAATTTAAAGGCCCTCCCATGATACTTATTGCATGGACAAAACCCAAATATCTAAAACCATCTCTTACGGTAAATGGGATTTCTAAAACTGTTGATTTTTCCTTGTCGTTTTTAATAATTTGATATAGCTTATTTGGAACTTGTTGTTGAATTCTTGGAGGAATAATATAAATTTGATCAAAAATAAAAATAAAAAAAATAGTCAAGTAAAGTGTAATCCGTATTTTTTTTGAATTAATTTTGCCAATAAAATAGTTCATTACCATAGATGAAACGAGTACCGCTAAAAATACAAATCCGGGATTAAATCTCATTGGCGCTCTCAGTGAATTAAGAATGGGAAGATAATGCAAAAGGATATATGGGAGTGGTAAAACAAAACTTATTCCGTCTCCAAGCGGTAATGCCCAGTGATTAAATATTTTGAAAAAAGGCCCCATCGAAAGTAATGCAAAAAGTAAACTGATAAAAAAATGCGGTTGGATTTTGTTCAAAAGTAATTTCGATAATTTTTTCTTAAAAAATATTGTTGATATATATATGAATAGAATTATTATTCCTGGATAGGCAAATCTTTCCCAACTACTGAAAAAAAATTTCGTTATTTTTGTAAAAATCGGCGTTATTTTTTCTATATGTAAAAAAATACTTTTATAAATCGGATTATATTCACTCGGGATAAAAAAACTAAAAAAATCAGCAGATAAAGCCGGAGCGCCAACAAATCCTTCCTGCTTGACAAAACCGTCAAAATACATAAATTGAAAAACTTGAATGATCCAAGGAATTAGTGTTGTCAAAAATGTTAAAAATGCCAACAAAAAATATTTTGCATTGGTCCAAATTATTTTTAAAAATTCTTTTTTGTTTTTGGAAAAAAAATTAAATGACGAGTAAAATAAAATGCCAAATAATATTTCAAAAAAGTAATAAAAATTGGTTAAAATCGTGAAAGTTAAGGATAATCCCAACCCAATACTAATAAAAATTTTGTTTCGAGGATTTTTATTTTTAATCAATTCTAAAATTAGAATAAAAATTAAAGGGAAAAAATACACTGGTATATAGGTGTAGTGACCTAGAATTCTGTGAGAAAGAAAAGGCATAAAACCAAAAACCAGACTAAATATAACCGATAAAATTTTATTTACTTTGAATTTACGCAATAATAAATACATGAGGATATTGTTTAAGAAAAACCCTATAAGTGTTATAAGCAAAAATGACTTATGGGGGTTTAGAAATGGTCGTAAAAAAATAAACGGTAAAACAAAAGCACTGGTAGAATCGTTCATTGAGAAATTAGTTTCAAAAGGGTAGAGAACTGTTTTTGTGATATAAGGATTTTTTAAATGAAGCACGTTTTGATAACTTGTTTCGACCAGATACTCGGTAATAACATTATCACTCACCATCGCATTTTTACCGAATAGTTCTTTCCAAAGGGAAAAATTGAAAATAAAATTAATTGTTATAAAAACAGATATAATCAAAAAAAGAAGTTTCTTATTATTAGTAAACATAAAATATTGACATTATATCACTAAGATAGTTCAAACTTAGTAAATCGACAAAATAATTTTCTTTTATCAGTTGAATTTTTATCAATTTGATAAGGGTAGAAACCTTTTTCAAAAAAAAGATAAAAAGTGTTAACTCCAATTTTTAAATTTTTGATTGGAAAAGAATCAACATTCCATTGAGGTTTGATTAATGTTCTGCCGACTTTTTCACCGTTTATATACAATATAATTTTTTGTTGTTCATAGAATGAATGATTATAAAACGAAAATGTTTTATATTTAGTTGGATCTTTTATTTTAAAAATAACACCAGCCCTATTCTTTTCTACCCATCGACCATCTTTTTCTTTTGTGCCCCAACCATCCAGTAGCCATTTGAAAGCATTGTTTTTTGTTAAATCAATCTTATTTATTTCTGTCTCTGAACTTAAATCTAATGACTTCTCTAAAGTATCTATATTTTTATCATTAATTGCTTCTGTAAAAAAAAGTTTATTTTTTTGTATTGTTTTACTTGACCAATGCCACCAATTAATATTTAAAAGCTTTTTAATAACTTTGTGTGAAAATCGATATTTTATTACTCTTGCAGGAACCCCTACCGCAACAGCAAAAGGAGGAATATCTTTGGTGACAACACTACCTGCCCCAATAGCTGCTCCGTCTCCAATGGTTACTCCTGAAAGAACAGTTACATTATCACCGCACCAGACATTATTACCTATATATACCGGACCTTTAGAAATATCCGAAGTAAAAGTGAATTTTCCTTGCAAATCAGCTTTATCAAGCTGATGGTTAACTGTAACAATTCTAAAATTTTCCGCCATTGTTGAGTATTTTCCAAGAGTGACTCCTGATCCGCCTTTTATAGTCATTGGTCCTGTTATCCAAATATTATCTTTAATTTCTGTAGGCGTGCCCAATATTCTTGACTCGAGTGGAAATTCAACATTACTTCCAACCGTTACCCATGGATTATTTTTTAGCCATTTTTTCAGCAAAAAATTATAGTTCTTTGGTTTTATGTATGAAGGATATGCTATTTCACCACGATCATTTAGTTCCATTTAGCTACGATTATATATAAATTAACTCAAAAAAACATTTTCAAATAAATTATATATAATGTCGTATTATGAAACTGGGCATCATGCAACCATATTTGTTTCCTTATATCGGTTACTTCCAGTTGATAGGTGCTGTTGATAAGTTCGTAATTCACGATGACGTCCAATATATCAAAGGTGGGTGGATTAACAGAAATAGAATCCAAATCAATGATAAGGATTATTTATTTACTTTTAGTCTAAAAAAAGATAGTTCTTTGAAAAATATCAATACGCGTTTTTTTTCAGATCAATTTGAAAAAGAAAAAGCGGAATTTCTAAAAATAATCAAAAATACTTATAAAAATGCACCATATTTCCAGGAAATATACGATCTATTGTCGATAATTTTTGAATACAAGGATTTAAATATTTCGTCTTTCATAGTTAACTCTTTAAAACAAATTTGTGATTATCTTGATATTAAAACTCCAATTTATATATCTTCAAACCTTAAAAAAAATAACGAATTAAAAGGTCAAGATAGGGTCGTCGATATTTGTAAAACTTTTAAAACCACTACTTACATTAACCCTATTGGCGGAAAAATTTTATATTCAAAAGATGTTTTTAAGAAAAACAAAATGTCATTATTTTTTCTTCAAACTAAGGATATAATCTACGAACATAACAGGCAGCCCTTTATTCCAAATCTATCAATCATTGATGTGTTGATGTTTAACTCAAAAAACGAAATGAAAAAAATGTTAAAAAATTTTGAATTGGTATAAATTTATTATTAATAAAAATGTTTAAATGGGAAAAACTGGGAAAGGTTTTTGATCCAACCATTTATAATGGGGGAAAGTGGATGCAGGAATTTGCTCAAGCTCCAGCTACTTTGATTTTTGAAAAATTTGTAAGAGTTTATTTTGCCTGTAGACCCTTGCGTGATAAAAATGGTCAATATGTAAGTTATACAGGTTTTGTTGATTTGGATCGAAATAATCTTCTTAAAATAATAAATATATCTAAAAAACCGATATTAAAATTAGGAGAAACAGGGACATTTGATGAATTTGGTACCTATCCAACTTCTGTTATTAAAAATGGAAAAGAAATATTGGCATATTTTGGCGGTTGGACCAGGTGTGAATCGGTTCCATTTACAGTTGCAATTGGAAAAGCTGTCAGCCATGATAACGGTGTTACTTTCAAAAAATATGGACATGGTCCAATACTATCGTTTGACCTTGATGAACCATTTATTATCAGTGGTCCAAAAATAAGAAAATTTAATAATACTTGGTATCTGTTTTATATTGCTGGAAAAAAATGGGTATTGGACAAGGGCAAGCCAGAACCAGTTTACAAAATAAGAATGGCTACTTCAAAAGATGGAATTAGTTGGAAGAAACATGGTAAGGATCTTATTAAGCCCAGAATAGAAAAAAACGAAGCCCAAGCCAGCCCTGATGTAATTTTTTATCAAGGAAAATATCACATGTTTTTTTGTTATAGGCATAGTACAAACTACCGAAACAAAAGAGGATACCGAATCGGGTATGCTTCCTCAGATAATTTAATTGACTGGATACGTGACGACAAAAAAGTCGGAATAGATATTTCAAAAAAAGGGTGGGACGACGAATCGATTGCCTATCCTCACGTTTTTGAACTGGATGGTAATCTTTATATGTTTTATCTTGGCAATCAAGTTGGTAGGTATGGTTTTGGCTTGGCAAAACTTGAAAATTAATTACAAAAAAAATATGAAATGGAAAAAACTTGGAAAAATATTTGATAGTAAAGAATTCGCCCAGTCGCCACAAACTTTGGTCTTTGACAATTTTGTAAGAATTTATTTTTCGACAAGAGAAAAAGATCGGACCGGAAAATATTTAAGCCATATTTCATTTGTTGATATGGACAAGAACTTTAAAAAAATAATAAGAGTATCCAAAAATCAAATAATTAAATTAGGAAAATTGGGCTGTTTTGATGAGCATGGAATTTTCCCTTTTAATATTTTAAGAAATAAAAATAAAATTTTTGGCTATATTGGCGGGTGGAGCAGAAGAGTGTCAGTATCGGTTGAGACTTCTATTGGATTGGCAATAAGTAAGGATGATGGCATAACTTTTGAAAGATTAGGTGATGGACCAATTCTATCCTCATCGCTAAATGAGCCTTTTATGGTTGGTGATCCATTTGTCCAAATTTACAACAATAAATATCATATGTGGTACATTTACGGAACAAAATGGATAAGATCAGTCGCTGATAAAGAACCACAACGTATTTATAAAATTGGTCATGCAACATCAAACGATGGTATTAATTGGGAAAAAGAAAACCGACAATTAATAGCGGACAAACTCAATTCACAAGAATGTCAAG
>JAKAHA010000023.1 GCA_021825445.1 bacterium
ATTTCTTTATCCCATAATCAGTCGTCACCGAAATATATTGAGGAGAATTTGAGGCATATGTCTCATTAATTTTTTTTAACAATTTTTCAGCATCGCCAACGAAGGCATCAATTTTATTAAATACGTAAATGATTTTTTTTGTATGGACATTAAGTTCTTTCAAAATATTATTGACGACCTCAATTTTTTGACTCATAGTTGGATCGGAAATATCAATCACGTGAAGTATTAAATCGGCATTGATCGATTCAAGTAAAGTTGATTTGAACGAATCGATGAGTGATGGTGGCAGGTCTTTTATAAAACCAATCGTATCGGAAATAGTTACCTCTTTTTTTAGGGTTGGTAGATATAGTTTTCCGGTAACGCTATCCAAAGTTACAAATAGGGCATTTTCAACTACTTTATTTCGTTTTGTCAGATAATTGAATAGGGAAGTCTTACCCGCATTAGTATATCCAACGATAGAAATACTTTGGATATTATTTAATTTTCTTCTTTCAATTTGTTTTTGATGTTGGAGAGAAAGACGGTCAAGTTCTTCCTTTTTGAGCCTTATTTGGTTTCTGAAGTGTCTTTTCATTATTTCAATGTTGGTTTCACCTTGACCTTTTGTATTGGTACCACCACCTTGACGGGAAAAATAATCTTCACCCAATCCATAGATCCTCGGTCCCATGTGGTGCATTCGAGTTAGCTCAATCTGAAGTTTTGCTTCAGCCGTGTGAGCATGTTTATCAAAAATATTTAAAATAAGATCAACTCTATCCCAGACTTGGATGTCGGGACGATCGTTCCAAAGACACTGAGTTAGATTAAACAAGACGCTTGGATTGACGACGGCGTTGACGACGACGATATCAATTTTTTGTTTTTTAACTATCTCAAGTAATTCGGAGACTTTGCCACGTCCAATAAAGGTTGCTTTGTCAGGACGAGTCCGATGTTGAATGACGTCGACGATATTTATTCCATGATAGGTCGAAACAAGAGATTTTATTTCTTCGAGATTTTTTGTCGCCTCTTCAATCTTTTGATATGGATTAACAATATCGACGATAACAACCCTTTTTAGCTTTGACATAATTTGATATGAAATTATACTCCATAATATTTTTGCTTCAAATAACAAACATTTTTTGATAAAATGGAGAGATACCAGAGGTACCCAAGTGGCCAACGGGGGCAGACTGTAAATCTGCTGGGTTTTCCCTTCGAAGGTTCGAATCCTTCCCTCTGGACATGGTCATAACGAAACAACTACCTTATACAAAAGAAGAAATTAAAAAACTTCGAGAATTATTTGATGTTTATATTAAAACAGTTATTGATATCAAAAATAAAACTTGTTCTGCGGGATGTGACAGGCATTTTGATAGCGAAAAAATTTTATTAAATCAAGGATCTAAACAGGAAGATCTTTGGGGAGGCGGAATAGATCTCGAAACAAAAATTATCGACTTTAATTCAATGATTAATATCAGGTCACAGCAAGGAAATACCAGTAATGAAATACAAGACAAGGCTAAAAGAGATGAATTTGAAAAATTAACTAAATATTTTTTTAAAATTTTATATGAATAATAAATTTATTTTAGAATCTTTAGCAAGTGATCTTAAGAGAGTTTCTTTAGGTTTACATCGAGGATCAAACGCGATGGCATTGCGTTTTTTAAATGAGGCATTAAAAAGAAAAAATGAAGTTGATTTAGAAATTGTTGCACCCTATATCAAGCAAATTCTTGCTCGTCTAAATAAAAATATTGACGCTGAAAATGCCTTGATGTTTAGCACACTAATTCAAAATTACACACTGCGTAAGTTACAATAGAGTATACTTATTTCAAATGGAAGAAACTCAAGAAATCCCAATTATCTGGAGAAAGCCTCATATTAGTCCCAATTCATATCAAATAAAAACAGTTGAATTGGCTGTTGGTAAATTTGTCAGTCGATACAGTAAAAAACTTGAAATAAGAAGCATTATGGTTGATTTTAGAATGCCAAAGGACTCAACAGGTCACTCCAATAAAACATACTTAATTAAAATTCATTTAACTCTCAAAAACGGCAAACTAATCATTGCTGAAAGCAAAAAAAGAAGTATCCTCGAAGCAATGAAAAATATTGAAAGTGAAGTTGAAAATCAAGCCGATCTAACGGACAGACAAAAACATCTCCAATAATTCTAATCATATATGGGCAATGATATTAACCAAAAATTATTAAAAGGCTTAAGCTCAAAGGAAGTTGAAGAAAGAATCAAACGGGATGGATATAATGAACTGCTTTCCCAAAAACAACAAAGTATCTTTACGATTTTTTTAAATGTTGTCCGCGAACCAATGCTTCTTTTACTACTTAGTAGTGGGACAATTTACTTTTTTTTAGGTGAAACTTCCGATGCTATCATGCTTATGACATTTGTTTTTGTGGTAATTGGAATTACTTTTTATCAAGAAAGAAAGACCGAGAGAGCGGTTGAAGCTTTAAAAAATCTTTCCAGTCCACGAGCTCTTGTGATCCGTGATGGGGAGAGAAAGCGTGTCGCTGGTCGAGAGGTGGTTGTTGACGATTTAGTAGTTTTGAGAGAAGGCGATCGGGTTCCAGCTGATGCGGTAATTCTTTCTGCAAGTAACTTGTTGGTTGATGAATCTCTTTTAACAGGTGAATCAGTTGCGGTTCGAAAATCAGATTGGGATTATAAAACCAAATTAACTCATCCAGGAGGAGAAGATTTGCCGTTTGTTTTTTCAGGAACAATGATCGTTCAGGGACATGGCATTGCAAAAGTAGTTTCAATCGGAACAAAAACCGAAATGGGAAAGATTGGGAAATCATTATCAGTTATTGAAGAAGAAGATTCGCTGCTTAAAAAAGAGACAGGATTGATTGTTCGCAATTTTGCCATCGTTGGATTAATTTTTTGTTTAATTGTAATAGTTATTTACGGAGCAACTCGGGGAGATTGGGTTCAAGGATTTTTAGCTGGATTAACTTTAAGTATGGCGATGTTGCCTGAAGAATTTTCGGTTGTTCTATTAATTTTTTTGACTCTTGGTGCTTGGAGGATTTCCAGGAGTCATGTCTTGACAAGAAGGACAGCCGCAATTGAAACATTGGGTGCTGCCACAGTCTTATGCGTTGATAAAACGGGAACTTTAACTAAAAACCAATTGACGCTTCAAGGATTTATGGTTGGCAATCTTTACGAAGAAGTACTTGATATATCAACTAATCTTCAAGAAAAATATCATCAGCTATTTGAATATGGAATTCTTGCCAGTCAAAGAGATCCATTTGATCCTCTGGAAAAAGAAATAAAAAATAAAGGAGAAAAATATCTTAAAGGTTCAGAACACATTCATGAAAATTGGCATCTAGTTAAGGAGTACACATTATCAAAAGAATTGCTGGCTCTTTCACATGTTTTTCAATCACCAAATAATAAAAATTATGTCATAGCCGCCAAAGGTGCTCCTGAGGCAATTGCCGATCTTTGCCACTTTTCAAAACGAGAACAAAATGAATTGTTGAAAAATATTAAATTTATGTCCAATAAAGGATTGCGGGTAATTGGCGTTGCCAAAGCTTTGTTTGATAAAAAAGATTTGCCCAACATTCAACATGATTTTCCTTTTGAATTTGTTGGTCTTCTTGGCTTTGTTGATCCAATTCGAGAAGAAGTTCCTCAATCAGTTGCCGAATGTTATGGGGCAGGAATTCGGGTGATCATGATTACAGGAGATTATCCAGGGACGGCTCAACATATTGCGGATCAGATTGGATTGAAAAATCCCGATTTATTTATCACAGGTCCAGAATTAAAAAGAATGAATAAAAAAACATTAAGAGAAAAAATAAAAACAGTTAATATTTTTGCCCGCGTTGTACCAGAACAAAAATTATTGATAGTAAATGCTCTAAAAGCTAATCATGAAATTGTGGCAATGACAGGAGATGGAGTCAACGATGCTCCTGCCTTAAAATCTGCCCACATTGGGATTGCGATGGGAGAGCGAGGAACTGATGTCGCTCGAGAAACAGCTGATTTGATTCTACTCAACGATGATTTTTCTTCAATAGTTAAGTCAATTCGTCTTGGTCGTCGAATTTTTGATAATTTAAAAAAAGCTATGGCATATATTTTTGCAGTGCATATTCCAATTGCGGGAATGTCACTATTACCAATAATTTTTAAACTACCAATTGTTTTATATCCTGCTCATATTGCATTTTTGGAATTAATTATTGACCCTGCCTGTTCGATCGTTTTTGAATCGGAAAAAGAAGAAAAAGATGTGATGAATCGACCTCCTCGTAATCTCAATTCTCCACTTTTTGGAAGAAAAACTTTTTTTACCAGTCTAGTCCAAGGGTTAAGTGTTTTAGGAATTGTTTTTATTATTTTTTTATTATCGATTGATAAAGGAGCAATCCACAATCAAGCAAGGTCAATGGCGTTTATCAGTTTAGTAATGACTAATTTACTATTGATCATTACCAATTTATCTCAATCAAATAATTTTATTGATATTTTAAAAGAAAAAAATAAATCTTTATACTGGGTGTTAGGGTCGACATTTATATTTTTGGGTATAGTATTTTTTGTTCCTTTTTTCAGGAATCTTTTTCATTTTTCAAATTTAAATTTTGTTAATATTATAATCGCGGGTGTGATTGCTCTAGCAAGTTTGGTTTGGTTTGAAGGAATTAAACTACTTAACCAAAAACGAAAATTTTTTTAAAGTTAAATTATCAAAAAGAAAGCAAAAAACATAACACCCCATTGTGTATGTAAATAAAAACATGAATGGTGATGAGGAGTTAAAGTATTTAATTTCATTTGGAAAAATCTGTAATAAAGCTTCAAAAAATATTATATGGCAAAGATAGACTCCAAAAGAATATAATCCTAAGACGTGAATGGTTTTGTTAATTTTTTCTGAAAAATTTACTTTGCCAATCAATAAACTTGAAGAAAAAACCAGGACAGTTCCCAAAAATAGTTTTAATCCTGAGTAATTATAACCCCAAGGTTGAGGATAGTTAAATAAACATAATAGCAATAATGTTAATGCGGCAATAGTAAATAAAACAACTCTTTTTTTACTCTGTTTCATCAGCGTTGAGAATAAAATTCCAAGTGACGCATATTTTATCAACTCAACAATTTGTCCATAGCTTTTTCTAATTTCAATAATAGTCAAATTAAAATAATGAGTGTTAAGTCCTCTATATTCAAGAAAAAATGCAGTAATGATAATTAAAATATGCAAAGGAGTTCGTAATTTTAGCGGGAGATAGGTAATCAGCCAAAAAATTAGAGTTAAGACGATTAAAACGTTTAAATAATATAAAGGGGTATTGACGACCTTACCTGTAAATAGTTGTAAAAAAACATTTTTTAAATTTATTAATTCTGGTTTCAATATAAAACCAATTCCGGACCAAAAAATCAATGGGAATGCTAAGCGTCTTATTCTTGAAAAAGTAATAGAGAAAGATAACTTTATTTGGGAAAAATACTTATTCATCAGGAAAAAAGATATAACTACAAACAGGGGGACGGCATAATATCCGTATGACTCAAGAATATTAATTCTTCCATGAGATATGACTCGAATATGAATATTTACAACTAAAAAGGTAAGGATAATTTTTAGCAAGTCGAAGATTAAATTTCTATTCATAGTGACTATTATAGTAGAATACTAAGTATGAAAAGTAAATTATTTATTATTTTAACAGTAATTTTTTTGTTGTCTATTTTTTTTACTCAATTTAAATTAATTAATCGACCAGTGAGAGATAATGACGAAGGGATTTATCTGACATCATTTCTACTTGTTGATAGAGGATTTCCTGCTTATAAAAAAACGTATTTTTCCCAACCGCCAGGTTTTTTATTGAGCGTTTATCCTGGGTTTATAGTATTTGGAAAAACATTACAAGCGGCTCGGCTAACGATCAGTCTTTGGTCAATTGTTGGTTTACTGGCAATTATTTGGATTGGTTTTGAATTAAAAAACAAATGGGCGGGATTGCTAGTAGTGGTTTTATTATATCTAATTCCTGTTTATTATAATCAGGCTTTGACTTTTCAATCAGATGTTCTAATCACAACTTTCTCATTAATAAGTTTTGGCGCATTACTTAGATTTGGAAAAAAAATTAATGTATTTTGGTTCATTGTTTCGGTATTTTTTCTAAACCTAGCATTTTGGACAAAGTTTGATGTCACTTTTTTTCCTTCATTTAGTTTATTTATGTATTTACAATTTAAAGAAAGAAAAATTTCACTTATTGATATTTTTAATTATTTTTTAATATTTTGCACTGTTAGTTTAGGATTTTTTCTTATCTTCATTCTTCCATTTGGTATAAAAGAAATTTTTAATAACTCAATATTACTAAGGTTTCAAGCATCGTCAAGTTCTTCATCATCGTTTATGCTATTTGACTATTTAAAAAATGATGTAATTTTATTACTGACTACTTTAGCAAGTTTATTTTTGATAATCTTCAATGTGAAAAATATTAAATATCCAATAAATATTGTTTTTATTTGGAGTATTTTTATATTATCGATTTTAATTTTTTATCGACCATTATTTCCACATCATTTAGTCATGTTGGCAGTGCCAATGGTTTTATTATTTTCTTTCTTGTTAAAAAAAATATCCCATTACTTGGTTATAATTTTAATTATTATTACTTTAATTAATCGAAGTTATTTATTTTTTAATACTTCTTCAAGTTTAGTTGATAGTCAAAGACAAGAGGTGATAAATATTATTAAAAACAATACAAGTATTAATGATTTTGTCGTCTCTGATGAAGAAATTATAAATGGTATTTCAGGTCGACTACCGCCTCCAGAACTATCTGATGTTTCACACGTTCGAATTAGATCAAACAATTTATCTCCTGAGAATTTTAAAAAAATTATTGAGCAATATAAACCCAAATTAATCATTCCCTTGAATGGGAGACTGCAATCTATAAAAAACTTTAATGACGTAACAAAAGATTATGAAAATATAAATAATATTTTGTGGTATAAATAAATCTATGGACATGTCAGTTGGAATGAAGTTGTTTTTATCTTTAGTTTTGGGAGCGGTTATCGGATTGGAAAGAGAATCGTATGAGGATAAAATAAATAAAACTCCAAGAAGTGGAGTTGGAAGTCTCGGGGTTAGGACTTTTTCTTTAATTACAACCCTAGGAGCAATTGCCGGACTTCTATATTTTTCACATTTCAGTATCTATATTTTAATAATCACAATATTTGGACTAATTTTAACTGCCTATTATATTATTGGAAGTTTTTTTACCCACGATAACGGTATTACCACAGAGCTAGCTATTTTTTTAAGCTTTTTATTCGGACTATTTATTTCTCTTGAAATTTTTCCCACACAGCTAATTATTGCCATGGTAATCGTCTTGGTAAGTATTATGTCTATAAAAGAAAAACTCCATACCTTGGTTGAAGGGATTAAAGATAATGAATTGGGGGCGTTTATAAGCTACGCAATCATTGCTCTTGTAGTACTTCCTTTTTTACCAGATCGTACGTTTAGTTTTGCTGATATACCAAACCTATCAACATTATTAACATCTGTGAGGATAGATATTAATGACTTGATTAATTTGCCATTATTTAATCCTTTTAATATTTGGAAAGTGGTTGTCATCGTGACGGGAGTTGATATTTTAGGCTACTTTCTTGAAAAGACAGTTGGTAGAAAAAGGGGTTGGATGTTTGCGAGTCTAGCTGGAGGGTTTATTTCTTCGACTTCTACCACCCAATCATTGGCTTTAAAAAGCAAAAATTCCAAAGACATTAATAAACTTACGGCAGGGGCTGTATTTGCAAGTTTTTCCAGTTTTCTACAACATTCGCTTTTGATCATTACTGTTAATGGAGTTTTTTTTACCAAAAGTCTTTTATATATTTTTTCAATCTTAGTTTCTTCACTACTTATTGGTTTTTATTTTCTAAGTAAAGAAGATAAAAATAATGAAAGTAGTCCGCTTGAGACAGAAGAAAATCTTAATGATACAAAAATATTTTCGTTGGGTCCGCTTTAAAATTTTCATTTATATTTTTAATAGTGACGATACTCACCAAAGTTTCACTGGTGCTTTTTGGGGAGGGGGGATTTTTAATCACGGCATCGTTGGCCTCGGTCACTGGACTTGATGCAACGACAATTAATATTTCGCAACTGGCTGGAAGTAGTCTGACCTATCAACTTGGTCTTTTGGCTTTGATAATTTCAAATTCCATCAATCTTTTATCCAAGGCAGTCTATAGCTTCATTCAGGGCAATCAGAAATTTGCTTCCAACTACTTAATTAGCGTACTTATAATAATTGTCGTAAGTCTAATCGTTGGAGTGCTGACTTTCATCTAATTACAACTGTAATCTCGCCTTTATA
>JAKAHA010000010.1 GCA_021825445.1 bacterium
GAAAGGGTAATTTGCCACATTAGCCACTTGTTTTTTGAGTAGAGCATTAAAAAGAGTACTTTTTCCAACATTTGGCAATCCGACGATACCGATTGACAGCTTCATAGATGAATATTATAACATACACCTATATCGTCAAAAAAATACTTTCCTAACAATCCGAAATACTACTTTTGTAGGTTATAAACCATTGACAGGTAATTTTAATTTATATATTCTCTACACCAGCATGCGTGAAAATTTTTTCTACCATAATTTAGGAAAAATAATCATTCGTCTGCGAGAAAAAAAGAGGCTGACGCAAGAACAGCTTTGCCTTCTTTGTGATATTGATCGTTCATATTTTTCACGAATTGAAAAAGGACTGGCAAATCCATCAATCAGAACCCTTTATAAACTAAGTCGAGTCCTAAGAATAAAAATATATGATTTATTCAAAAGAGCCACCTAGCCACCCTTGTACTAACCTCCGAGGTTAGTACAGCTTGGAAAAAATATGAAAAGAACAAATAGATTTATTGAGGGCGAAATTTATCACGTATTCAATAAAAGCATCTCTAAATATGGTATTTTTAATGATCTTGATAATGGTCAGAGGTTTTTAAATACTTTTCAGCACTATAATAGTCGATTATCTTTGAAAAGCTACTCTGATTTTAATAAAAGAAAGAAATTTAATTATGGAAATATTATAAATCCAATAGAAAATAGTTATTGTAAAGTTTTAACTTATTGTATTATGCCGGACCACTACCATTTTTTACTTAAAATATTAAAAAGCGATTCACTTTCAAAATTAATTAGTGACATTGAGAATAGCTATACTCGTTTTTTTAATATTAAATTTGAACGTCGGGGTCCTTTATGGCAAAATTGTTTTAAAGTTGTTAAAATTCGGTTTGATGATCAGTTATTACGTGTGAGCAGATATATTCATCTTAATCCGATTGTAAAACGTTTGGTAGATAGGCCAGAAGACTGGATTTTTTCATCATATAAGGATTTTGTAACAAATAAAAATGTTTTAAAAAATATTAAGGAATTAAAAGTACAAAAAATCATAGAGTATAAGGAATTTGTTGAAAATATCGATAATTATTCAAAAGATTTAACAAATATCAAAAAATTAATGTTAGAATAATTTATAGCTTGTTACAGCCACCCTTGTACTAACCTCGGAGGTTAGTACAAGGGTGGCGAAAGGGGAGTATTTTTATAATGTGGTATATCGAGATAATTGTTTTGTCATGACGATCTAAAACAATTATTTTGTAGGTTATAACCTACTGAATTTAAACTGATGTTCAAATATTATTACCCAATGGCCAGAGGCAATTTCTACTATAAAAGATTGGGTGAAAAAATCATTATTTACCGAAAAAAACTTAAACTTTCACAACAACAAGTTGCAACTCTTTCTGATGTTGATCGTAGTTACTTGGCTGAAGTTGAGGAGGGGAAGGCAAATCCTTCAATTAAATTTCTTCATCGCATTTCAAAAACTCTGAAGGTGAAAGTAGGGAATTTGATAAAAGAGCTGTAGATTTGTATAATTCTCGCATGAAACTCAATGCTAAAGAGATGCGGGATGTCGATGAGACGGATAATATTATTGCCCAAAAAATCAAAAACCTCAAACGTCGCAAAATGTATTTTATCTTGGAAAATATTTATGATACTTATAACATTGGAGGATTGTTTCGCTTGGCCGATGCACTAGCTATTGAAAAAATATATATCTGCGGCGAATCGGAAATTCCACCTAATCCAAAGATAAAAAAAGCCTCGATTGGGACTTATAAAGTTGTGCCGTGGGAATACAAAAAATCTGCAAGGGAAGCGATCGTAGAACTACGAACTACGAACTACGAACTACAACCTAAAATAATTGCAGTTGAACAGGCAAAAAACTCTATTTCTTATTCAAAGGCTGATTATTCAACCCCAGTTGCGCTCATTCTTGGAAATGAAACTTATGGAGTGACGGAGAAGACTTTAAAATTAGCAGACCAAATAGTTGAGATTCCGATGTGGGGAATAAACAAGTCACTTAACGTCATTGTCTCTGCAGCGATTGTAAGTTATTGGGCGGTCAATAGCTCGTTCAAATAAGTCTTCATACCGTTTTTAATTTTATATAGGGTTTTTATGTCATCCCCGTGAAGACGGGGATCCAGTCTATAATTACTTCTTTTAAATGGTATATTTAGTCTGGATTTCCGCCTCCGCGGAAATGACAATGCTCAAAAATAAAATACCCCTTGACAAACTAAAAAATATCCTTTAATGTTTAATTATAGGATTAATTTTAATTATAAGTTTTGATTAAAGACTGATCAAACTTTAATCATAAAATAATCGAAAAAAACTATGAATACTTATCGACTAATAGTTTTTGAAGATTCAAACTTGTCTGAAAGTTTGTGGTCTGGATAAATCAATTTCAGCGCAAGTAAGTTGAAAACTTATACGCCGCCGAGTCCAAAGAAATTTTCCGAGGGCCCGGCGCGTTTTTTGTAGAAACAGTTTCCCGCTTCGCGGGTGGAATAACAGTGAGCGAATAGTTCTAAAAAAGGCTTGAAGGAAGATTAGGAAAGTTTGACATAATCCCTTACCAGCTTTATTGAGAGGGGCACAACTGTCATCAATGTCAATACGCCAAGTAGAGTATACATTGTTCTCATTCCGCCAAAATTGGCAATAATCGGACCAGAAATTGTAATTATGACCACATATATGATACCAATGAACATACTTAAGGCCGAAAGGGCCGTTGCTCGGTAACGGGAATCATACTCTTCATTGGTGTATTTATTAAGAAAAATAAATCTAGCAGTTGCTGAAATCATCGAAAATGCTACAAAAGGGATGCCTATTACACCATAAAGAAAGCGTCCAGGCAAAAATGCAATAAGCATCATGATAGGAAAGAACATGAAGGAATTTTTTTTAGTAAATATTTTTTCATTTTTAACGATCAGATTGATTATTAATATGTTTATTAGTCTTAACGAACCGTCGATCACACCTCGCATTTGATTGGAAAAACCCAAATCGACCAACATATACGAATTAAAAAACATTGCACACGTCCAGGTAATTCCACCAACGGCAATGTAATACCAAGACACAAGTGATGAATGAGGATTTTTAAAAAGCTCGCGAACTCCAAGATTAATCTGATTAATGTAATTTTTCAATGTAAATTTAACCGTATCAATTAGTGGCTCAAAATAAAAAAAGCTCAAAATTGTATTTATAAATTGAAAAAAACCACAAATTGTAAAGGGCAACCAAGGAGCAACTGTATAAAGAAAGCCCCCCGACACTGTACCTATTATTAGTCCTATTTGAAAATATATATTTTGTCTAACAAGAATTTTTGCATAATTTTTTTCAAATTTATCTTGTTTTAAAGAATCATAAACTAAGGCGTCAGTTGAGCCTGAAAGTAGAGAATCCCCAATACCCCCTAAAAAATATGCAAATAAGAAATGATAAAAATTCTGCGAGAAAAAAAGTAATAAAAAATAAAAGGAGTTAATAAAAAAACCAAGGATAATTGTTAATCTTTTACCTAATATATCGGCAAGGGCTCCAGTTGGTAGCTCGGTCACAAGCTGGATAAAATAACGAAAAGCAAAAAGAAAAGATACTTGAGGAATTGTGACTTTTCCTTGGAGGTAAATAATGATTATGGGGATAATAAAAACCATTGAATCAAAAAACGAAGTGAGATAATAAACCGCAATATTTCGAGGTGAAATTTTCTTTTGCATTTGAAAATTATATCACTATCTCAAATCAAGATTTTGAAGTTAAATGAGCATATGCGTAATCGTAACCTTTGGACGCTGCAACTGTCGTATAAGCTGCTCTTTGTGCTAAAGATAGTGAAGGTGATAATGGGAATAAAGATGCAGTTAATACGACGTCAGCTATATCAGACAATATAGCAATTCCCAAAGCACGTCTGCTTTTACTTGAGCCACTTACACCTGCTTCTTTAATAGCTATTGATGTGCTGGTAGTCAGAGGGGCAAATAACCATCCTATAGACAGAAGCCCTATTTTTAGAAGTTCTTTATTTTGTTTTGTGATTTCCGCCATTTACGATTACCATGATAACGAAAGTATCATAAGAAAGCAAGATGTTTGCGGAATTGGTAATCCAGTTATTGGGTGAAAGGAAAAAGGGGAAACTGCAGGAGGTTGAGATTTATATATCCTTTAATTTTTTTCACTTAGAATTTTTAATAAATATCTATAAACGATTATTGTTGACATTTCTTTCATTTCAAGTCTATTTCTTACAGGTATGCGAATAGATTTTGCATGTGCTCTTTTATCTTTTGCCAAAACAGCAAAATATATTGATCCCTTACTTTGTTTTATTGTATCTTTATTTCTATTATCTTTATTTTCAAGTAATCCAGTAAAGCCTATTTGTACTTGAGTTTCAGGTTTTTTAGGATCTAATCCAATTACTGTTCTAGCCAATTCATATGCAGCAAATTCACTATATACTGCAGCTTGAGTTAAGGTATCTTCAGGAACACCAGCTTCTCGTTTAACGTCTTCATTGTATAAAACATTAGATCTTCCTATTACGTCGGCTCCACCTTCAATATCTGTTAATGCATCAACTAATCGACCTCCCGTTGCAGATTCTGCTGAGGCTAATTTATATTTTTTTGCTTTAAGCTTTTTTATTATTTGTTTCATTAGATCATTACGATAATCCAAAAAATGTTTTTGGGTATGTCTTGGCTGAAATGGAAAATCTGATGGATAACCAAGTTCTTTTAATAAGAATAATAAAGCTTTATGGGTCACAAATTGCTTTTTTAATGAATTTAAAGTGGCTCCCTCGATCCATTTAGGATTTCTTTGTATTTCTGAATCAAAATCGTCTATTCCAATAGTTAAAACAGTAGGCATATTAGCACTATCATTTCTCAGTCTTTTTTTTGTCATTATCGATACGTGGACGTCTGAACCTTTTTCTAATATATTTCCAGTTGTGACTAGTGTAACTTCTTCGGGTCTATCGTAATTCATTCTTGCTGCAGCAGTTGAAGAGGCTATTGCTGAATTCTCTTTATGAGCCCGAAAAGTACCAACAAAAAGACCTGGCATGGCAGCTTCAACAGCTTCAGGGTTAACGGTAATTAGTGAATGGGCAAATACAGATGTAACTCCTCGATTATTTGTAATAGCGTCAGTGATTTTTCCTGAAGTAGCTAATCCTTCCCATAAGTTAATTTTTATACCACATTGAGTCAATGCTTGAATTAAGTTGCTTGCAAGTACATCTATGGAGCCATTACAAATAAAATGCTCTTTATTTGCCAGTAGCTTTTCTAAAACATGTTCTGTCCTGTCAAATGGTGAATGACTAATAGTTCTACCATTATTTATCTTTTTTTCTGCCATATTATTAAAGCTTTTAATCCTATAATATAAGATGTACTTATACCAAATTTTATAAAAATATTCAAGTAAAGATATTGATGGATAAGCCTAAATTAAATTATTGAATAAACTTTATTAGCAGAATAATCGTAATAATTATTGATAAGATTTTGATGAATTTGTTGCCGAATTTTATGCCATAATGGGTGCCGATTTCGGAGCCAATAAACATACCAAAAAATAAGGGTAGACAGATTGCGAAATTAACCTGCCTGTTAATTAAAAAAATTATTGTTGCCCCAAGTGACTGAACTAATCCGGGGATTTTCCTTGTACCGGTACTTTCAAGAAAACTTTGGTTAAAAATAAAGATCAACCCGTAAGTATAAAAAGTGGCAACTCCTGCTCCAAGAAATCCTGAATAGGCTCCAAGTACCGTCGCCAAAATTGCTCCAAAAACATAAGCGGGTTTACTTATTTTTTTAGAAATATCCAATAAAACCCCCTTTTTTGGCTTGATAAATAAGGAAAGTAGAGAAGCAAGAAGCGCCATAACAAGAATAGTTTTAATATAGATTGGTGGAGTATTGATAACCAAGGATGATCCAAATATTGAGCCAATAAAAGCAAAGATAGCCAAATATAAACCAAGTTTATAATTTATAAAATTTTTTTTATGCAATTGATGAAATCCTCCCAAATTTATGCCAAAACTGGCAAAAGTATTGGCGGCTATCGTCATCGGGAGTGAGATACCAAGAGACGCAATAATTGGAATGTTGATAAAGGCAGCACCACCAACAAGAGTGCCAAACATGCTGGAAAATAGACCAGTGAAAAATAAAATTATTATATGTAATAAGGAAGGGTCCATAAAAATATGAGTATAGCAGAAAAGTAAATTAAGGAGCGATGAATCGCTCCACTACATAAAACTTAAAGATATATCTAGGGCTTTGGAAGAATGAGTTAGGGCGCCAAGGGAGATGACGTCCGCTCCGACTCGATCATAGTCACAAATATTATTTTCGTTAATCCCACCTGAGAGTTCAAAGACAATTTTCGAATTTGTTTTTTGCTTCCTAATTATTTGAATTGTCTTTAAAGCGTCTTGAGGCTTAAAGTTATCAAGCATTATTATCAGTGGGACAGAAATATTTATTTTAAAATAATAATTTGCCAACGAAATTGCTTCTTTCTCCGTCTCAATCTCAATTTCAAACGGTTTTTTGACTTGAGATTTTTTAATAAAATCCAAAATATATTTTTGACTTTCCGCCCTTTTTACTCCAAATTTATTAGCCCATAGTTCGATATGGTTATCTTTGATAAGAATTTCATCAGAAAGAGATAGTCGGTGGGTAAGACCGCCACCGACCGATACGGCTTTTTTATCAAATAAGCCCCATAAAGTCTTTCGAGTTGAAGCAATATTTGTTTTTAAATTATTTACTATGATTATGGAATTTGTGAAAGTTGCAATGCCAGACATTCTCTGTAAAATATTTAAAATCGTCCTTTCATATTTTAAAATTTCCAGTGGGTCACCGGTGAGTTGCATCAATAAATCTTTATTATTTATTTTTGTTCCATCCTTGATATTTTGTTTAACTTTCAAATGAGTTTTTTTGTTAATTAGAAAAACCACTTCTTCAATTCCGGCAACGATCCCAGATTGTTTGGAAACAATATTTGCTGTTACATTTTTATATTTCCCGGAAATTATTTTTGAAGTGATATCGTTTTCGACGAGATCGTTTTTGACTTGAAAATCGAAAAGATCGAGACAGGTTTGAGAGTAGACTTTGTTTTTGATGTTAAGAAGAGAAGACTTGTTGAAGTATTGATTAACTATACTGTTCATATAATTTCTAATTACTAATTATTCTAATTGATCTAAATAATTTCCAATTTTTAAATCCCAATTGGTAATTGTAGTTTTGGCATTTTTTAGAAATTAGGCTAATTAGGTCAATTAGAAATTTTAAACATTCTTTCAATCGGCACTCTGGCTTTTTCGGCAATCTCTTTTGGTACTTTAACTTCAAATTCTAAATTAATTAGGGAATTTAAAAGTTTAGGTAATGTTATTATCTTCATAAACTGGCAGACCATATCGGAGCGTAAGGGAGCAAAGTTTTTTTTCGGATTTTGTTTTTTCAGTTGGTGAATGATACCAGTTTCGGTCGCCACAATAAAATCAGATTTTTTTGAAATCTTGGTATATTTCATCATTCCTCCGGTTGAAAGAATATGAGTCTTTTCAGCCGGGATATCACCGTTTGCAACTAGATGCATGCAGTTTGAGACGCAACCGCATTCGGGATGAATAAGAAAATCGGCATCAGGTTGGGCTTTCATTTTGCTTAAGATATCTTCAGGGCGGACGCGGGCATGGACGTGGCACTCTCCTGGGTAAATTATCAAATCTCGACCTGTGATTTTGGCAACATATGACCCCAAAAACATATCAGGCACAAATAGAATTTGTTTATCTTTGGGAATGGAGTTGACGACGGCGATGGCATTTGAGGAAGTGCAACAATAATCTGATTCGGCTTTGACTTCGGCTGTCGTATTGACATAGGTAACCACAACTGCGTTTGGATATTTAGCTTTCCAACGACGAAGTTCTTGAGCGTCAATTGAGGCGGCGAGAGAACAGCCGGCTCCAAGATCGGGAATAAAAACAGTCTTTTCCGGAGAAAAAATGGCTGCCGACTCTGCCATAAAATGAACACCACAAAAAACAATTAGTTTTTCGGAAGACTTTGCAGCTTGACGAGAAAGCTCGAGTGAATCACCGACGAAATCGGCAATGTCTTGGATGGCGGGGATTTGGTAGTTATGGGCAAGAATCAAAGCTCCACGCTTTTTTTTCCATTTTTTAATTTCGGAAATATATTCTTGATCTGTTTTCATTTGTTGTGGAGCGATTCATCGCTCTATAAATTGACAATTATGGTTTGATAAATCAAACCACTACTAAAAAAATTCCGATTACCTCGTCTTGCCAAAACTTATTAAAAGCGAAGATACCTATTTTTGAGAAAATCGCCAGGGGCCCCGTGGGGTGTGGCGGTCGAAAAAATACGGTACCGAGCTTTTATAAAATATAAATTTGTTATTTGTTTTCGCGTGTACTATTATAAGTTTCTAGCAAATGAAAAACAACTTCGATTACATAATCATCGGCTCGGGTATTGCTGGACTTACAACGGCTTTAACACTAGCGGATTCGGGTAAAGTCGCCATATTTACAAAAAAAAATCCTTCAGATTCTTCGACTAACCTAGCTCAAGGCGGAATGGCGGCGATGGTGGGAGGGGAAGATCGCAAAGAATGGCACATTGAAGACACGATGAAGGCGGGGGATTTTCATAATAAAAGAGAGGCGGTCAAACTTCTTGTTGATGATAGTCAGGAAGCATTACTTTGGTTAAAAGAACAAGGAGTTTTATTTGATGTGAAGCCTTCTCTTGAAGCAGGGCACAGATTACCACGAATTTTTCATACGACCGATTTTACCGGAGCTGATATTCAAAAAACGTTGCTTAAAAAAATTTCTGAAAATAAAAATATTAAGATTTTTAAAAATACTTTAGCGGTTGATTTAATTGTGCAAAAAAATATTTGTCACGGCATTTATGTTTTGACTGAAGAAAATAAAATTGTTCCGTTTTTTTCTAAATCTGTTGTTTTAGCAACCGGAGGATCCGGTCAAGTTTACCAGTGGACGACAAACCCAACAGTTGCCACCGGAGACGGGTTGGCTATCGCAATCCGAGCTGGAGCAAAAACTTTAGATCTTGAATTTGTCCAGTTTCATCCGACTGCTTTTAAGGCAAAAATTTTACCTTTATTTTTGTTATCAGAGCGACTTCGAGGAGAAGGGGCGAGGTTGGTAGATGATAAAGGTCATAGGTTTGTTGATGAACTTCTTCCACGGGATATTGTAGCTCGGGCTGTTTTTGAAAAACAAAAAACCAGTGAAGTTTTTTTGACAATGGCTCACTTGGATAAAAAAGAGATTATTAAAAAACTGCCAAATATTTATAAAAAACTAAAAACTTATGGCTATTATCTTACTCACGATCGTATACCAGTTACGCCAGCGGCTCACTATCAATGTGGAGGAATCATTACTGACCTTAATGGAAAAACGTCCATAAAAAATTTATATGCCGTGGGAGAGGTGGCGGCAACCGGGGTACATGGGGCAAATCGACTGGCGTCAAATTCGCTTTTGGAAGGAGTGGTGTACGGGAAACGGATTGGAAAGTTTATTGTGTCATCCCCGCGGAGGCGGGGATCCAGTGTTTCCAATTTGATTCAGAGAAGTAATTTTAGTCTGGATTCCCTCCTTCGAGGGAATGACAGTAAGACATTAAATAAAATAAAAACAAATATCCAAAAACTCATGTGGGAAAAGGTGGGGATTGTAAGAACAAAAAAAGAATTGTCAGGAGCTTTAAAAACTTTTAAATCATACAAAAAACAACTTGAAAAAATTAAAAAAAAACGCGGAATTTCATATGAATTAATTGAAGTGCTTAATTTATCCGAAGTTGCACTCGCTATAACTCAATATGCTTTAAATCGTCCCAAAAGTCTTGGCGCTCACTACTTAAGATAGGTCTTTTTTCAGCTGTTCGAATTCCTTCTTATCAATCTCGCCTTTGGCATATCTTTCACGGATTATATCAAGACTTCTATCTCCTTCAACTTCTTCCATTTCATCGTTGTGGCAACAGTGTGACGAGTGAGAAGATCTAAAAAACCTGACAATAAGTAAGACTATCATACCCCAAAAAAGAACCTGAAAGAGAAACCCCAAAAACGAAAAACCCGGATTTATACCGTAGCCCAAGTCGTAGTTCCAATAGTGCATCATAATATTTATTTATAGAACTGTTAATTAGTTTGTTGGTTACTTAGTTATTTTGTAACTTAACCAACAACTTATATAATTATAATATTTTTTCTGAAAAAAGACTGAAATTATTTATTTATCAATAAGCTAAACCTAAGAAGAAAGATGATTGTTCTAATAAACAAGAATTCTAAAAACTACCTACTGAAACAAATAATAATTTGCAAAACAGTGGGTAGTTGTCCTATAATACAGTCTTCATAAAATATTATGGGAAGGTTACCAGGTTACGATAATTCATTTGATCGTTCTGATAGAAGGAGAGCTTTGCTTGAAAGAGCTGGTAAAACAGGTTCTGAGGTTGTGCTAAATTTTGTGAAAGCAACTTCATTAATGGCTTTGCCAGCCGTAGCTATGATCGGACTTAATTATTTAGGGGTGCCAGTTGCTGAGGATGCAAAAGCTAGTTTGGCACATTTAGGAAATTCAATTCATCAGGGTGTTGATCTTGCCCTTAACCTTGCAAGGGGCTCTCTTCCTAAAGTTGATTTACAAAATATTAAAGAAATAGCGGTAAATGGTGGAGCGTTTACAGCCGGATTAACTATAGGTATTTTATATAATTTTGGTTCAATCTTAGCGGTTTTGAAAAATTTAGACGGAAAAACAGAAGGAGGAAATTATGAACCTAGCGAGCCAATGCAAGATGACGGGACATACGTTTTTCAACTAGCGTGCGTTGATAAACGTAGAGTTAATAAGAGTGGAATTGCTGTTCCAGGTTCGTTTGGAATAATGGGATCGGGATTTATTGATTTTTTAGCCGCAATGGGAGCTCAAGGTTTGCGACCAGAAACAATTGATGGAAATTTTTTATCAGGATTATTTTTAGGAAGTAATATTTTGACTGAAATATATTCTCATATCGGTGTGTGGCAAGAGATTAGAAAAATATCAAAAGATCCGAGATATAAAGGACACCGGATAAAGATTGAAATGATGGACCATGATGATGGTTGTGGAGCAGAGGGATTTACAAACCCTCTGAGTTATTGGCTAAAGTTTAAAAAACACGAATTAAAGCTGGCTGATTTGGTTGCGGTAGGTAATGAAATTGCAGGATACATTTATGTAAATGGAGTATTGGGTCCAGCAGTAGGAGTATTATCTGGAGGTAGAATTAGTTTATCAGCGGTGACAAAACGCTCTGAAATGGAACAAGCTTATTGACATCCCTCTTTCATCCTGTTAAGGTTAGAGTATGAAAAAAGTTAAACAAGTCTTGAAAAAGGGGATGCACGGGGCAGTGAGAAAACTAAAAAGAAGAGTAAAAGAAATTCGATAAATTACATTTGACATGTCAGTACTTCGTCAGTACAATTAAAACATGTTAATACAAACTTTATATAAAAACGGCAACTCAATAGCAGTTACTATTCCGCATCAGTATTTATCAGAATTGAACTTAAAAGAAGGGTCTGAGGTGGTGGTGGAAAAGGAAGGTCAAGATCTACGTATTATTGCTAAAAAGCATACACTTGCCGCAGATGTGGATCCAAAATTTATGAAAATGGTTGATGATTTCGTCAATGATCATGAAAGTGTACTTCATGAGTTAGCTCAAAAATAATGAACGATACAACATGCTATCTTTCTATTACACAGGTTTTGGCAATTCACGATCAGATGATAAAACGTTTTGGGGGATCTGCCGGAGTAAGAGATTTAGGACTTATAAAATCTGCAATTGCCAGACCTCAAGCTACTTTTGATGGAGTTGATTTATATCAGACACTATTTGATAAAGCCGCAGCTTTATTACAATCTCTTTTAAAAAATCATCCTTTTATTGACGGAAATAAGAGAACTGCCCTCTCATCAGCTGGTATATTTCTTGCCTCAAATGGATATAAACTCATGAACAGACATAAACAGGAAGTGACCTTCACGCTTGCTGTAGCTAACGATAAGTTGACACTTCAAGATATATCTAATTGGTTCAAAAAATATTCAACTAAAATATTAATTTGATTTTATTTTGTTCTATATTTTTTTTGGGTGACTGACGGGATGGTTCGGCAAGCTCACCATTTACCTGATACTCATATTCGACAATCTCAGGATTTACTCAATTGTTTTAATAACTCAATATTTCCTTCTATTAAAGCATTCTTCTTTGCATGACTCCACCCTTTAAGCTGTTTTTCACGTTTTTCAGCTAATTTTCTATTTGAATATTTTTCTGTATATTTTAACCGTATCTGAGAAAACTTTTTCGTTCCAATATTATATCCAGACTTATGTGATTCTAACCTATTTTGAATATTTGATGTTAGACCAACATAAAAAGTTTTCTCATCGCAAAGAAGAATGTAAATATGCCATTCCATAAATATATTTTTATGGGTAGTAAACCCTGGAATTGATGGGTCGTAAACCCTGAAATTGATGGGTCGTAAACCCTGAAATTGATGGGTAGTAAACCCTGAAATTGATGGGTAGTAAACCCTGAGCTTGTCGAATGGGTGACTGGGCGGACTCATTTAGAACCCAGGTTAGTCAGTTAGCTTTTCGATAAAACAACTGATTGTTTAACTTTTAAATGGGTTTTGTCCAATAACCAATATATAAATCTTTTATAAAATGGCGACATATTTAATCTATATATATTCCCTACAGCGTCATAAGCAGCAAAATAGCTTATATTTTTAAGATCGAGATCTTTTTGTTTTGTTAGAAAATCTGCACTTTTACCCTCTTTAAGCTCTCGACTTCCATAAATCATGCTATCGGAAAAAATAAAACCTCCTTTATTTTTTAGATAAATACCGGCAGTTTTTGTTATAGTTACCGGTCTTCGTCCTTTATTAGCAACTGTTAGTGAAGCATATGTTTCTTTTGGGTCGTATGGATGATTTCCAATTATTTTCCAGTTCTTGGTAAAAGTTAATTTGATGTCAGCTTGATCTCTTTTGTAATTGAAGTAAGTAAATACAAGACCAGCACTTCCAGTAATGGCACCCCAAACCGCTATTAAATCTATCAAGTTTAGTTTTACCATTTAAAACAATTATATAAAATAAATGTGACGAATTGAAGAATTGTAAGAATCAGAGTACAATTTATCTGAATATAAAAATAAATATTAAAATATGAAGCTAATTTCATTTAGGATAAAAGGATTCAAGTCAATCATTGATACGGGTGAAAGCAGGTTATCTGAAAAAGACTCCATTACAGTATTAGCCGGCCAGAATGAAGCAGGCAAAAGTGCTGCTCTTGAGGCTTTAGAATTTTTTAAGCAAGGACCTGGGCCAGACTTTGTAAGACTTCAAAAACGGATGGATAGTAGTAATACTGAAGTGACATGTAAATTCCTATTATCTGATGAAGATATAGCCGATATAAAAAAAGGGTTCAATGATCAACGAATAGACGATTTTTTTAAATCGTCAAAAACTGTAGAAATAAGGCGAATTTGGACAGAGGGTGCAAATGCGATAGGAGAACTTATAATTGAAGATGATTATTTCACATCATTTGAATTTAATCCTCCCACATCTCCAGAGCCAGATCCAAATGCTCATCCGGGGACAGCTGAAGCAAAACCCCCAGAAGTGACAAAAGAAAGTTTAGTTAAGATATTTAGAGAGAGAATATTAGGAAAAATACCCGTAATTACACTATATCGATACTTTACTGACTTTTTACCTTCTGATATTGAAATAACAAAAATAGCAACCAATGCGGCTGTTAAAGATTTTGAAAAAGTTTTTGACGTTAACCTAATGACAGTAGCAAGTATTTCGGATTCAAGACAGCTTGAGGCAACTTTGGAAGATATTAGCACAAAAGCAACTGATGATTTCAATAAATCATGGTCACAGCAATTGAACCTTACTGATGATACAAAATATAAATTTGTTGTCCGAATTAACCAGCAAGAACCGCGAAAAGTAACCTTTATGATTAAAGGCACAGATAATAAGCCACTATGGCTCGAGCAAAAAAGTATGGGTTTCAGATGGTTTAGCGCATTCCATCTACGATTAAGAGCTTTAGGTGCAACGGAAAATCTTAACAATCTTATTTTGTTAGTTGATGAGCCTGGACAAAATCTGCATGAAAAAGCACAGCTAGATGCAAAAAAAGTTCTTGAAGAACTAGCTGCAAAAGGCGCTCAGATAATTTATTCGACACATAATGCTAAGTTAATAGGTACAGAAGGAGCAGAATTCGCTCGGATTCGACTCGTATCTAATTCAAAATCAAAAGGAACTAAAATTGAAACAGTCAGTCAATTCGCTTCTAGGCCTGATAATGGTAGTATGGATGCTTTATCGCCAATAATTACAGCAATGGGAATGAGTAGCATAAGTTCTTTTGTCGACAGAGAAAGATACAATGTTGTTGTAGAAGGTATTACCGATCATTATTATCTTTCAGCATTCAGAAAATTATTAGGTAAAAACGACAAATTATATTTTGTTCCTGCATGTGGCGTGCATAATGTTCCTAATTTAGTTAGTGTTCTTATAGGATGGGGTTTTAAATATAAAGCTGTTTTTGACGATGATGCTAAAGGCGGCAGGAAGGCATATACCTTATTAAAAAAGGAGTTCTATAATAATGATGACACTCTTGCTCATGAACACATATTGAAAATAAAAGATTGTAATGGAATCGAGGATGTTTTTAATACTCAAGATTATTATAAATACGTATTAGGACAAGCTCAACCAACCGGCGATCAAAATAGAGCTAATTCTGAAATAGCTGATGGGAGAAAAGAGATCTTAGCCAGGGGTTTTTTAGAGAAGGTTGAAAATAATGAAACCATTAACCTAAGCAGTCAAACAAAATCTAAGATAAACAGTGTTTTTCAATGGTTATATCAAAAATTCAATATAGCTACTTAAGTACTTCTATATTTTTCTATTAACCGCCTCAATTCTTTAGACTTTAGCCTTTTGTCGTCAATACGGTAATTTACATAGGAAATCATCCATCTGGCGCTCTCTGGGCTCTTGTTGCCCATAATTTGGGCAATTTCGCGTAGTTTCTTGCCTTGTTGGCGAAGCTCCCACGCTTGATAATAGCGTTTTAGATTTTTCACTTTATTACTTTAATAATATCGCCAGTTTGGAAGTAGATCCCATCGGTTATTGTCCTTATCCCAACTTCGACAAAAGACATATCTTGGTCCATCATCAATTTTGGCTGCAAAATAACAAGTTAGGTTATTAAGAATAAGATAACCACCATTATTAAAATTGATTCGGGCTTTATTATTATCCAGCAAACTTACATCTAACTGATAACAATCTTTACTTGAATAATATGGAACTTTGCAGACTTGAACACGTTTTGTTCCTTTCCAGAATGGTTTTTTCTCACTCTCGTAATATAAGCTATATATTTTATTAAATATCCACCAAATCGCAAATATAAAAATAAAGAAATAAAAAATCCTTACAATAATTGCCGATATACTTTTGAATAATAAAATCGTTGCATCTTTTATACCAACTTCTTTCGGTTTCATACAATAAAAACTCCCCGCCAGCACGGCTTGCGCCGCACGTATCCCTTTCGAGATACGACCTTCTCAGGCTCTGACGAGGAGATTGCTCCTGAGAAGGTTTTTAGCCATGCTTTGTTTCCAAAGTTTAGGCTCCGAATTGTTAAACTGATTTTAATATTTTTTGTCCTGTAATACAAGTTTTTCTAGATAATTGTAAGGAAAAAGGTATAATTGGAACAAATATAAATATAAAAATATTATGTTAAAAGATTTATCGAAAGAAGATTTAGATAAAGCATATTTAGTATATGTGGAGCTTTATCATCAATCGTATATTAACTTACATAAGGAACAAATAGAATATCCTTCAGACGAAGACTTAAAAGACAAACAAACCCTAACACATAAAGATAGAAAAGAAGCTCTTTTTAAGTTTCAAGAAGAAGGTGCTATCAAAATCAATGACGAAATTGGTTATGGTCGATACAACACTCCATATAAATGGTTTGTTGAAATAATAAATCCGAATTTTGGTCTCCTTGAAGATAAACTTAAAAAGTTATGGCTAAAACTACATGAAGACAATCTTAATGCGACTATTGGAACAAAAAGGCCATTTCGGCGAGATTGGAAGATGGAAGAAAAAAATGGTAAGGTGATCGCAATTTATAATAATAGGGATTACATATTATTAGACCATATTGGCAGTAAAAGACATAAGTATTTAAAATTCTTATACGATAATCCTGGATACCATTCTTATGGAGAAATCTTTTTAGCCATAAATAATAAATACCCAGAATTCAAAAAAAGCCCTGCCCATCATAAATTAAAAAGAAACCTAGAGTTGCTTTTTGAAACCTTTAAAGAGAAAAAATATAGTTTCATTAACTATAAAAAAGAACCCGCAGGTTTTTCTTTAGAGTAAACTCCTACTTTTTCTACCTAAATTCTACCTTTCTTCGTTCTTGTAAGGCTCTAAATAAGGCTTAATATAGAAATAGAATTGTTTATAAATATGAAAAAACCGGATAAATATTATCGCTTAACTTCTTTTTACATAGCCGCTTTTTTACTAGCGAAAGGTTATGATCTTGTCGGTGTCGAACCAACTGAACAACCAAGACGTTTTCAATTTGTATTTATTGATACTCCAACAAGAGCAAAGTTACTTCAGGTTTTTAACTTCGGAAGTGATAATGTCGATGAAGTAATGTGCGATGCGAGAAAGCTTGTAGCAGCAATAAAAACGTTAAAAGACAAGTTGTACCAGAGCAAATAATATGCTTACGAAAGAAGATATAGAAGAATACCAACAAATATACAAGAAAGTTTATGGAGAAGAAATTTCCTTTGAAGAGGCAATGGTACAAGGAAGAAGACTATTGAATTTCTTCAAATTGATCACGAAACAACCAGTTATAAATTTAAACAACTATAAATATGGCCAAAGCTCGAATGCTTCACGGATCAATCTCAAGATCGATACAAGTTAATAAGTTATGCTTACCAGCACGTTTGCTTTTTTCTTGGATGATCGCTCATGCTGATGATGAAGGTCGTATTAAAGGAGATCCAGACTATATTAGAGCAACAGTGGTTCCTATGACAAAATGGTCCTCAAATAATATCAAAAACTATCTCGAACAAATAAGGGAAATCGGTCTTATTTATTATTGGACCGATAATGACGAGTGGTTCGTGGAATTTGTGAAATGGAGAGATTATCAATCTATTAAGAGCGACAGATTTAAACCGTCAAAATTACCCTCATTCAATAAAGAAATTGGAAACAAAATGGATACAGCGCGGATACAAAATATTGACAAGCTGTTTCCACAAGCGAATAAAGTTCAAACTAAAGAAAAAAAGTCAAATAGCGATGAATATAATCCTTTCGCTGATTTAAATATTCGTGATGAGGAGGATATAAACCCTAATACTTATAAGCCTAAAAACATAGGAGAATCATCTGCTCTTATAGCTTTCAAGCAATTAGAACCAGCTAACTTTAAGGCTTTCCGAACAACTTACCTTGCCGCTGCAAAAAAAGGATTACCTTCAGGATTATTTTTTAGATTTACAAGTGAGATTAAACAGGATGTTTCCATAAAGAATCCAGGTGCAGTATTTAATAAGAAAGTTCAGGAGTATTTTTCACGTCTGAAATAAAATATGACATTTAATAAGTCGAATCCTTAATGATTTCGATAAAAAATATGGGAAGACAATATTATTCTTACAGACCGGTAGCCGAGAATTATAAAAAAATAAGAATATCTTCTTTAAAAAGGGATGGATATCTTGCTCAGTGGTATAGCGGCATTATCAGTTGGGGTTGTGGTCCAGGCGAATATAAAGAAAGCATAAAGATAGAATGCTCTATTAACCCTATGTATCCAAATATAAAGTTTATTTATAATCAGATAAGTTATCTTGTTAGTCTTACTACAACGCCTTGTCATTTTGGTGGTAAAAGATATTGGTTTGTATGTCCTTTGACTATTAACGGTAGGGACTGCGGAAAAAGAGTTGGCGTACTTTATAAGGGAAATGATTATTTCGGTTGTCGACACTGTTTTAATTTGACCTACCAATCAAGGAGGGATAATCCTACAGTTAAAGCTGTGTTGTTTCTCATTGATTATGAGAAAAATATTGAAAAATTAACCACAAAATTAAAACGATATTTTTATAAAGGAAAAGCAACAAGAAAACTCATGACACTTAATAAGATTGAACACAAAGTATTAAAAGCATATAAAGTTGTTAAGACGTTTAATTCTTGACATCGTTTATAAAGGGATTATCATGGATGTAAGTATAAAAATAAATATGGATAGATATATTTTCTATAAACGCAAGTCGTCTGATTCCGAGGACCGGCAAATCTTAAGTTTGGAATCACAAGATAGGACAATTAAGGAAACTACTACCGGCTTTAATGGTTTTAAGATAATATCCGATTACGAAGAATCCAAATCGGCTAAAGCTCCCGGACGACCAAAGTTTAACGAGATGTGTGAAAAGCTGGAAAGAGGCCTAGCAAACTACATTATCTGTTGGCAATTAAACCGGTTGGCAAGAAATCCTGTCGACGGCGGTCGGATAATTTGGTTGGTTCAAAATTACGGAGTAAAAATCGTGACTCCTTCAAAAACCTATGGTATTGATGACATACTTTTAATGTATGTTGAGTTTGCCATGAGTAATCAGTTTATTAACGATTTGAAAAAATCGACAACCAGGGGTTTAAACGATAAACTTCATGCTGGTATTGCTCCAATCAGGGCGCCTATAGGATATTACAACGATGTTACTAAAAAACAAGGATTAAGGGATATTTTAGTCGATGATTTACGTTTTCCTCTTGTTAGAAAAATGTGGGATTTATTTTTATCGGGCAATTATTCCGTACCGAGAATTTTAGATATGGCCACCAACCAATGGGGATTGAGGCAAAGAAATGGTCGTCCATTTTCACGGACTCAAGCATTTAGACTCTTCAGAAACGTCTTTTATACCGGAAAGTATGAGTATAAGGGAGAAATCCATATAGGCGTCCACCAACCAATGATCACGATTGACGAATATGATAAAGCCCAAAAAATATTAGGTAATAATGGTGGTTTTAGGCTTTCCAAACATACTTTTGCTTTCAATAATAAGATTATTCACTGTACTTGTGGGTCAGGCGTTACTGCTCATGAAAGATATAGAAAAGTGTGTTCAAAGTGTCATCATAAATATAATGCTGTAATAAATAGCCTATGTCCAAAATGTAAAACACCTGCACCGGAAGAAACATGGTATGGTTGCCTATACCATTGCACGAGAAAAAAGAACTCAAAGTGTACACAGCCATCAGTAAAATTGAAAGATTTAGAAGAACAATTTGACTATTATATTTCATCGCTCACTCTACCCAGTGAGTTTATAGATTGGGTATTGGTAAGGCTACGGAAGGCTCATGAGGAAGAAAGTCGAAGCCGAGATACGATCAATATCAATTTACAGGCAACACTCAACGCAACTACCCGCAAATTAGACAATCTTTTGTCCAAATATCTCAGTGAGGAAAATAAAACAGGCGAAATAATAAGCGATGAAGAGTATAAAAGACAAAAATGGTTATTGGCCGATCAGAAAACGAAGATGGAAGAATCTTTAAAAGGATTTAGTAAGAGACAGGATGATTGGCTGACTATCGCCGAAAAAGCCTTGGATTTTGCTCGTACAGCCCAAGAAAAGTTTAAAACGGCCAGTAAAGAAGAGAAACGGGAGATGGTTTTATCTTTTGGATTGAACCTGACTTTGGAGAATAGAAAATTATATCTTGACCTACTAAAACCATTCGGGAAGATAAAAGAAGCGGCTGATAGACTAAGAGATCCTTCAGAAAAGATTGAACCCGTACAACGGATAGACACAAAGGGCCAAACCTTCTATTTTGACTCTGCGAATCCCATTTGGGGTGACTGACGGGATTTGAACCCGCAACATTCGCCTCCACAGGGCGACGCTCTACCGTTGAGCTACAATCACCAGTGTCAATATTATAAACTATAAATAACATTTAATCAGCCTCATTATTTGCTTATAAAACGTAGTGGAACGATTCATCGTTCCATAATTTATTCAATTGAATATTATGGTGTGATAAATCACACTACTACTATAAAACATAACAATATTTTTAAACGAAAAATAACAATCTGAATATCATTGAGCTTTGTTATAATATCTAGGATTGCCCTGATAGTTTAGTGGTAAAACAAACCCTTGGTAAGGGTTAGACTGTGAGTCCGATTCTCACTCAGGGCTCCATTCCATCAATTACAATGACAACCATAAAGCCACTTGAAGAAAAAAATAGCAGTCTTTCGATATACCGAATATTATTTTTAATATCTTTAATTGTAACTGGTATATTTTTAGATAAAACTTTCTTAAAACAAAAAGCAGAAATACCAAGTGTTTTGGGAAAAACAAACGAAATTAAATTACCTACCCAAGAAAAAGTTATCAAGTCAATAGAAAATAATGATTTGATAAAAAGCTCGATACAAAAAGCCGAAGACTTTGGTGGAGTGGTGTTGGGAGAGGCGACTAGCACTGTCAATAAATTGGCGTCTGATGCTGGCGCCATAGTTTCAAAAACAATTTATGAAAATACAATAGGGAAGATAGTTGATCAGGTTGATAAGTTACCAGCCGATCAGCAGGAGAAGATTAGAGAACAAATTTGCAAATGATTTGTCATTTGAAATTACTACTAGGTTTTGCTATTCTTTTAAACACTTATGGAAATTAAATATTTGGGTCATTCGTCATTTTTAATCAAAACTAAAACTGCTAGAATTGTGACCGACCCTTTTGACCCAGAAATGGTTGGTCTAAAATTTCCAAAAACAGAAGCCGATGTCGTCACTATTTCTCATTCTCATAAAGATCATAATTTCACAAAAAATATAGTTGGAGTCGGCGGAGCAATCCCTTTGATGATTGATATGCCTGGAGAATTTGAAAAGTTAGGTGTCAGAATGTTTGGTTTTCAATCTTTTCATGACAAGGTAAAAGGTGCCGAGCGTGGTGAAAATATTATGTATAAATTTGAGGCAGAGGGAATTTCTGTCCTTCATTGTGGAGATTTGGGTGTCGTTCCTGAGGAAAATTTTCTTGAATTAATTGGCGAAGTCGATATTTTGATGGTTCCGGTTGGAGGAAATTATAGTCTTTCGGCAGATGAGGCGATTGATTTGGTTAAAAAAATCGAGCCATCTATCGTGATCCCGATGCACTATAATTCTGAAAAACTAAATCAAACAAATTTTGGAAAATTAACTCCGGTTTCTGAATTTACAAAAAAGTTTGGATTGGATAATCCTGTTACTGAACCGAAATTAGTCTACAAAAAAGAAGAGTTAGAAGCTGAGATGAGGGTGGTGGTATTGGAAATATAAAATTGATCTAATTAACCTAATTATTCTAATTAATCTAAATAATACCCAATAACCAAAACTCAAATTTGGACATTTTTTAGGTCAATTAGTAATTAGAAATTAGGAATTAAATTAATGGCTACTTCCGAAGGCTTTAAGACTCCTCCCCATGATCTTGATGCTGAGAAATCAGTATTGGGGGCAGTCTTAATCGATTCTACCTCCATCAATCTGGTTGCAGAATTTTTAAAAGCGGAACATTTTTACTCTCGTGAACATCAGTTGATTTATGGTGCGATGATCACCCTTTTTGAGCGTCAACAACCAATTGACGTTGTGACAATCCAAGACGAACTTAAAAAAACTGATTCTTTAAAGCAAATTGGTGGAAAAAATTATTTATCAGATCTAATCAACGCCGTTCCGACTTCCGCCTATATCGAACAATACGGTCGAATTGTCAAGAATCATTTTGTCAAAAGACGTCTCATTCAAATGTCATCTCGACTGGTTGAAAAATCTTTTGACACAAAAGGAGATGTTAAAAAGTTACTCGACGATGCCGAGACCGAGATATTTGCTCTTTCCCAAGAACATCTTCATAGAGACTTTATTGAACTTAAAGAAGTATTGGCGGAAAGTTTTGAACGTCTTGAGGAATTTGTCAAAAAAGGTTCTCACCTTCGAGGAGTCTCAACTGGTTTTGTCGATCTTGACTCGAAGCTTGCCGGAATGCAGGATTCAAATTTACTCATTCTTGCAGCCCGCCCAGGAATTGGAAAGACGACAATGGCTTTAAATATCGCTCTTCAAGCGGCAACAAAAAACAAAACTCCGGTAGGATTTTTTTCACTTGAGATGAGTAAGGAAGAATTGGTCGACCGTCTGCTTGTGGGGCAAGCAGATATTGATGCTTGGAGACTTAAAACGGGAAGGTTGTCTGAGGACGATTATAAAAGGCTTACTGAGGCGATGGGTGATCTGTCTGAGGCTCCGATATTTATCGACGATACACCAGGGAGCTCAATTTTGGAAATGAGAACAAAAGCTAGAAAACTTAAAATGGAAAAAGGGATTAAACTTTTGATTGTTGATTATCTGCAGCTAATTGACGCTGGAAAAAGATTCGATTCAAGAGTGAATGAAGTTTCCTACGTCTCTCAGAATTTGAAAAATTTAGCTCGTGAACTTAAAATTCCGGTACTTGCTTTATCACAATTGTCTCGAGCGGTTGAACAGCGGGGGACTCGCAAGCCCCAACTTTCAGATCTTAGGGAGTCAGGGAGCATCGAACAGGATGCCGACGTTGTCATGTTTTTATACCTTGAGCAGGAAACGGAAGATATTTTGGACCAAAATAAAAAAATAATTAAGCTCTACATTGCCAAACACCGCAACGGCGCAACGGGCGAGATGGATCTTCTTTTCCGCGGCGACCGCGTAAAGTTCTACAGTGTGGAGAAATAAAACCCTTGACAATTTTTTTTACTTCATGTATCCTGGGGGGGAGGATGGAAATAAATATCAAATATTAAATACTAAATATCAAAAATGGATAACAAGAGAGCTTTACATAGGATGAGAATTGCCAAGGGGCATTTGGAGAAAGTTATTGATATGATCGAGAAGAGGGAATACTGCTTGGATATAATTCAACAGTCTCAGGCTGTTCAATCGGCTCTAAGCAAAGCTGATGAAGTGATTCTTGAAAATCATTTAAGGACATGTGTAAAAAATTCAATGATCAGTGGGCAAGATGTGGATAAAAAGGTTGACGAAATTATTGAAGTATTTAAGCGTAAGTAGGGAACAAAAATTTTTGTTCCGTACAATCAGTACAAAAAATTATGAAACAACAATTTTTTATTAAAGGTCTTCATTGTGCCTCCTGTGTCTACACAACTGAAAAAGCGTTGAAAACAATTCCTGGTGTTAGTGAAGCTGTTGTAAATTTGGCAACAGGTAACGCTGTAATTTCAAGCGATAAACAAATAGACGAATTAAATATTAAAAGTGTTATCAAAGATTCAGGATATCAAGCAGTTATGGAAGAAGAGCTAATGAAAGGACATGATCATCAAAAAATGTTGAAAGATAAAGAGATGAAAGATTTAAAAATAAAAACAATTTTTAGTTTGGTGAGTGCTTTTTCTATCATGTTTATAGTAAAAAATCTTTATCTTCAATTTATCTTGGCGACTATAGTGCAATTTTGGGGAGGGCTTGAATTTTACAAAGCAACATTGCCTGCATTAAAAAAACTTCGCGCAAATATGGATACTCTAGTGGTTGTTGGGACAAGTGTTGCTTATTTTTATTCGGTTTGGATAATTTTTTTTGCATTGAATTTAATGCCATATTTTGAAACATCAACTGCAATTATTGCTTTAGTCTTATTGGGTCGTTATTTGGAGGCAAAAGCTAAAACGGGAACAGGTGAAGCGATTAAAAAATTAATTGGGCTTCAGGCAAAGGAAGCAATCGTGTTGGTGAGAGAGAATGATGAAAGAATTAAAAACTTATGAAAGAACTGAAATTAGCCATCGATAAAATTAAGGTAGGTGATCATATTCGAGTTCGTCCTGGAGAAAAAATTCCTGTTGATGGAATTATTATTGAGGGAGAGTCGGCAATTGATGAGTCGATGGTGACGGGTGAGAGCATCCCTACTTCAAAATACAAAGGGGACACCGTAATTGGTGCAACGATAAATAAGTCGGGAAGTTTTATTTATAAAGCGACTAAAGTTGGGGCCGACACAATGCTTTCTAGAATCATAAAATTAGTTGAAGAAGCACAAGGTAGCAAAGCCCCAATCCAAAGGCTTGCCGATATTATTTCTTCGTATTTTGTCCCGATCGTTATCATGTTGGCAATCGGAACATTTATTGGTTGGTATTTTGTTGGCGGACCCGCAACCGCAATGTTGAATGCTATTGCAGTTTTAATTATTGCTTGCCCTTGTGCAATGGGTCTTGCTACACCGACTGCAATTATGGTTGGCACAGGGATAGGAGCGGAGCATGGAATTTTGATCCGCGACGCTGAAAGCCTGGAAACTGCTCATAAAGTCAATACAATTATTTTTGACAAAACGGGAACTTTGACAAAAGGAAAACCGGAGGTAACTGATATTTTAATCCATGATTCGGCGAAGAAATTTTTATCACACGAGAATCTCTCCCCTTCGGGGTCCCTCTCGAAAGTGAAAAAATTACTTTCGCCTCATCAATCAATAATTTTATCTTTAGCTGCTTCTCTTGAAAAACTTTCCGAACATCCGCTTGGAGAGGCAATTGTAAAAAAAGCAGAAGAGAAAAACCTTGCCCTGAGCGAAGTCGAAGGGTTCAGATCATTGACAGGGAGAGGGGTCACCGGGGATATCAAATATCAATCCGCCAGCCGGCGGACAAATATCAAAGTTATTTTAGGAAATGAAAAACTGATGGAAGAAAACAAAATATCAATGAAGCAATTTAACAATAAAACAATAAAACTAAAAAATGAAGGGAAAACA
This sequence comes from bacterium, assembly GCA_021825445.1. Classification (GTDB taxonomy): domain Bacteria; phylum Patescibacteriota; class Microgenomatia; order UBA1406; family GWC2-37-13; genus GWC2-37-13. Next base: position 25,272 of record JAKAHA010000010.1, read on the forward strand.
GTTGTTTTTCTTGCTATTAAAAACTACACCCTACGAACTACACCCTACAATCTAGTTGGCTTGCTCGCCATTGCCGATACAGTCAAGGAAAGTGCAAAAGAAGCGATTAAAAAACTTCGAGATTTGGAGATTGAGACATTTATGATTACAGGAGATAATAGGCAGACAGCACTGGCGATTGCTAGTCAAGTTGGAATAAAAAAAGAAAATGTTTTTGCAGAAATTTTACCTGAAGGTAAAGAAAAGCAAATTACTATCTTGAAGCGATCGCTACAAGATGGTAAAGTGGCTTTTGTTGGAGACGGAATCAATGACGCTCCAGCTCTAGCTACTGCCGATGTTGGAATAGCGATTGGCACAGGTACCGATGTTGCCATTGAAGCCTCCGGTATCACTCTTGTCAATAAAAATCTTTCATCAGTTGTATCGGCGATTAAACTATCCAAGCAAACAATGAAGACAATAAAAATGAATTTATTTTGGGCATTTGCGTATAATGTGGTTTTGATACCTGTTGCGATGATGGGGTGGATTAATCCAGTTTTGGCTTCCGGTGCCATGGCAATTTCTAGTATTTCAGTCATTACAAATTCGCTTTTGTTAAAAAAAGCAAAAATATAAACCTATGTGCGGCGGATGCAGTAAACCAAAAGGAAAGTAACGTGTCATCCCCGTGTAGACGGGGATCCAGTCGATAATCACATTTTAAAAAGGTAATTATAGTCTGGATTCCCACCTTCGTGGGAATGACACTATGAAATTCAATAAAAAAACTTTGCCCATTAAAGGCATGCACTGTCCGTCTTGTGAGATTTTAATAACGGACAAATTTAAGGAAATGTCAAATGTGTCAGTTGTTAAACCAAATTTTAATAAACAGGAAGCTGAAGTTTATTTCACTGGACATTTGGACCAAAAGGCTTTAAACATGAAAATCCAGCAATTTGGATATGAAATTGGAGACCCACCTACTACCGCCACGGCGGGATTCGGCGAGGCGAGGAAAAATATTGTTGAAGCATTTTTGATTGCGGTTGGTTTGGGGCTAATATACTTAATTGCAAAAGAAATTAATATTATTCCGAATATTAATATCACTGGGAATTTGAATTTATTAACTGTTTTGTTTTTAGGCTTAGTTGCTTCAATTTCGACTTGCATGGCGACATCTGGAGCACTATTTTTGTCAACAATCGGCAAAAAAACAAACAGTTTAAAACAAGCAATTTATTTTAGTTTGGGTCGAATTATTTCTTACGCTATTTTTGGTTTTATTGCTGGACTAATTGGTAGCGTCATTATTACTAATCTAAAATTTGGATCGGGATTAACATTATTGGCAGCAGTTTTTATGATTCTTCTTGGACTGGACATGTTAAAAATTCTTTCTTTTGCCTCAATCGTTCCATATGGAGTCACTTCAAATATTTTTAGAAAATTAGAACATTTCTTGATTAAAGATCCACATAAATCGGCCTTTTTTTTAGGAGCGATTACCTACTTTTTACCTTGTGGATTTACTCAGGCGACTCAGGTTTATGCGTTGGGACTTGCTTCGCCTTTACAAAGTGCCCTAACCATGGCTGTCTTTGCCGCGGGAACCGCTCCAGCAATAATATTTATTGGTTCATTAAAAGGCTTGTTAAAAAACACAATTTACCAATATTTTATGAAGGTTGTAGCTGTTGGCGTGTTAATTTTGGGTTTTTATTATATTTCAAATTTTCTGGCGATCTATGGGATTGGTTCAAATTGGACAAATAAGTCTAATAAGACTAGCTTGCTTGTGCAAGCAAGTGCGGTCAATTTGGTCGATGGTAAACAAATCATCAATATGGCTGTAATAAATGGTGGGTATTCTCCTAATTTTCTTACAGTTAAAAAAGGGATACCAGTTAAATGGGTCATTGACGGAAAAAATGTTTTTGGTTGCCAGGGATATTTTGTCGTACCAACTTTAGGTATTTCTAAAGCACTTTCAGAGGGAGAAAATATTATAGAATTTACACCACAAGAAACGGGGATAATCAACTTTTCCTGTGGAATGGGAATGTATCGGGGAAGAATACAAATTATTGATTAGATGAAATAGGATATAATCAGTTGAACCAGTCAAGTCTGTTGAATTTGAGAATCAAACTACTTATTAAATAACCCAAAATTGCTCCCGTAGCTACATCAAAAAAATAATGACAGCTTAGATATATTCTGGAGTATGAAATAAGAATTGCAACCAAATAATAAAACCATCTTCGTTTTTTGTCAAAGAAAGTTAAGACAGTGGCTGCGGCAAAGGCGGTTGTGGCATGAGTGGAAGGAAAGGAGAAGTCATGAGGACAGGAAAAAGTTGAAAATAGTTGTAAATGGTTATAAATAGTTGTAAATGGTTTACCCTGAGCGAAGTCGAAGGGACGTGGACGCATAAAAATATTTTTTAAGACGATATCAGATAAAAATGCTGTTAGCAAAAAAGTTGTTGAAAATAAAATAATAAATTTTTTATCTCGCTTGCTTATTCCTGGATTTTTTCTTTCTTCTAAAATTATGATAATTAAAATTACTAATAACCAAACTAAAATAGAGCTTCCTTTTAAGGAAAAAAAAGAGAAGAAATAGTTAAAAAATTGATTGTGGGGAATTAGTTGATTAAAGAAATTGGTTAAAGAATAATCAAGAGAGATGATTTTATCCATAATTAACATTATAATGATTGAAATTGCTAATTGATAATCATAGTATGGATTCCCGCGTCCGCGGGAATGACATGTCTTGCGTTGTTTGTCATCCCCTTGAAGAAGGGGATCCAGTCTATTAATTACACTTTTTAATTATGATGATTAAATACGTTATCTTCGATTTCGATGGAACAATTGCCGATACGCTTCCCTTTAGTTTTCAAAAATTTTTGGAAGTAGCCAAGCTTTTGCATATTAATGATCTTAGTGACCGTGAAATTATTAAAGAAATCAGGTCAAAAAGTTACCAAGATTTGCTTAAAGGTAGCTTTAAAAGAGCCTGGCTCAAACTTCCTTTTGTTATTGATTTAATAAAAAGTTCACAGTTGGAACTTGAAAAAGAAATAAAAAATATTAAGTTTTTTCCTGGAATAAAGAAGTTTCTTTTTGATTTGAAAAAAGAAGGCTATAAACTGGCAATCATTTCTTCAAACCGAGTCGAGAATATTCATAAGTTTATTAAACATAACGATCTTGATGTTTTTGATTTTGTTCACGGAAAGACAGATCTTTTTGGAAAGGCGGGTTATTTAGGAAAGTTTTTAAACGATTTTAAATTGGAAAAATCAGAAGTAATTTACGTTGGTGACGAAATCAGAGATGTTGAAGCATGCAAAAAAATTGGTATAAAAATAATCGGCGTTTCCTGGGGGCTTCACACGATTGAGGCTTTAAAGAAATCTGGAGTCGACTACATTGTCAAAAAACCCGAAGAGATTTTTAAAATACTTACCGTTTAGCTTATTCTTGCCACCCTTGTACTAGCCTCCGAGGTTCGGACAGATTTGGCAAGATGTAATTAAATATTAGGAATCTGATCTTGAAGAAGTGACAACAAATGGTAGGGTTTCATTTGGATAAATTAGATCTGAATAAGGTCCTAAAGTTCTAAATAACGAAACATTCTGTGATCCACCCTCTTCATGTATTGCAATATTTCTAATTGCTTCGATGTAGTCGTTAGATAGTTGGAGTTTAACTTCATCGAGTTTATAATGGATTGGTGTATAAACACACGAACCAATCACTGAAGGATCGGGAAAAGCAACTACAAAGCGTTTATAATCATTATTAATAGCGAATTTATTTACCAAATCAATCATTTGTATTATATTAAGCTCTTGTGGTTTTTGTCCAAAAGTTTTACTTGATTCATTGAAAGGTGAAAATATTGACGTTAGAAATGTCTTCATCTCTCCTTGTTTCGTATATAATGTAACTAAACAATTAGCAAATTCTCCCGTATACGCTTGGTTTTTAAGCGTGTCAACACCTTTGATGTCATCTAAGTCAGTGTCTAGTGTTGCAGAATCAACAACAAAACCATATTGAACCAAAGCATTAGTATTCTGTCTTTTATCATAAAAAGTTTTAAATTCCTTGGGTGTTGTGATTATAGCTTTGCCATCTGCAATTACTAATCCTCCTGCGTAAGGTGATGGCTTATTTTGACTAGATGCTCTAGCATCAAAATTTCCGTCAGAAGTGGAATGTCCCGCAAAAAGACTAAATTTAGAATATTTTTGATCGGTACTTTTATATATTGGGTTAGGTAGTGTGATTGAAGGTGGACCATCAACCAAAGTTTGACCTAAACTAAAATACGTTTTATCTCCCGAGAGAGTTTCTTTTACAGGTTTTGCTTTGCAAGTATTTGTAATATCAAAAAAACCAATGTTCGTTCCATTCTTTAGTATATGAATACTACTACTTTCACAGACATTTTTCATCCAACTTTCATTGTAAGAGATAGGTTCATCCAAATTAAAAAGTTGTACATCTGTCATTTGAGCTAATCGAGATTGAATAATTTCGCTTATATCTTTGGAAGCCTTGCCAGTAACTAATGAATGATATGCTAAATTAAAAAAATCAGGATTAAACTTGTATGCACCATATAACATACCCGCGAATGCTGGAATACCATATATAAAGAATTCTCGCCTGCCTATTTTTGGTTTATCCACGCAAAATTATACCACTATCCTATAGTAGTTTCAATTGGAATAAATAAATATTTTATTCTTCCCTTGAATGACTCTATCGTTTTTTTTAAGACTTTTGATTGGATACATATAGCTCACCACTTTAAACTTTGATATTTGGAGTTTGATATTTGAAATAGTTTTTTCCAAAAACCAGGGGGAGATGTAGAGATAGAAGGTTGGTAGAGACAAGGCATTGCCTTGTCTGTACAAATGAGAAGAAAAATTCATTTTAAAAATATCGTCACGAATGATTTTTATATTTTTTCCATTTGGATGAAATAATCTACGAAGATGAAGGATAAAAATCAAAATCGGATTGATTTCGACGGCGATAAACTGGGTGTTCAAACCATTTTTATATGCTTTTCTAGCTGCTTTAAAAATCACAATTCCGTCTCCCGCCCCGAGATCTATTATGATCTGATTATTTTTTAAATTCAAAGCCTTGATAATTAGAGAAATATCAGCGGGCTGAGTTGGGAAGTAGGGGATGGGAGATAATTTTTTCGAAGAAAAAAGCAGGATTATTGCAATTAAAACCCCTACTAAAATATATATTAACATTTATAAATTTCTAATTACTAATTATTCTAATTGACCTAAAAAAGTTCCAAATCCCAATTTATACATTGGTCATTATTTAGATCAATTAGAAATTAGGTTAATTAGGTCAATTTTGTTCTTTATCATTTGACTAATTCTACCAAGAGCTGTTAATATTATGACGGCGAAAAATATGATACAACTTGTTATAGGTTCACAGTGGGGTGATGAGGGAAAAGGCAAGATTGTCGATATGATGGCTAAAAAAGCCGACTTTGTAGTTCGTTTTCATGGTGGAAATAACGCTGGTCACACCGTAGTTATCAATGGTAAAAAATTTCCTTTTCATCTAATTCCTTCAGGAATCTTACAAAAAAAACCAATCGTTATTATTGAGGCAGGCACGGTGATTGATCCAGAAGTACTCATGGAGGAAATGGAAATTTTCTCTAAAATGAGGATTAATTTAAAAAAGAAATTAATGATCTCTCCGCGATGTCACTTAATCATGCCTTATCACAAGGAGCTCGATCAAGCTTATGAAAACGCTCGTGGAAAAAATAAATTAGGAACGACAAAACGTGGGATTGGTCCTGCCTATGCTGATAAAGTTAGTTATAACGGAATTCGAATTTATGAACTTCTAAATTGGTCTCTTTTTGTTGAAAAATTTAAATTTCAAACTGAAATTAAAAATAAAATATTAGTCGCTTTTGGAGTTGCGCCTATTAAAGTTGAAAAATATTTGCCAACTTTCAAAAAACTAGCCGAAAGAATTTCTCCAATGGTTGGCGACACTTTTGCAGTATTGCATAAAGCGATCAAGCAAAAAAAACAAGTTCTTTTTGAAGGTGCTCATGGGGTAATGTTGGATAATAGCTTTGGGCTTTATCCATTTGTGACAGCATCAAATGTCATCGAAGGTGGAGTCAATATCGGGAGTGGAGTACCTTCAAATAAAATTGATGAAATCTGGGGAATCGTCAAAGCATATACGTCTCGTGTGGGTGGTGGTCCGCTACCCACGGAATTGTTTGATAAAACAGCAGAAGGTATCCGCGAGCGAGGTTATGAATATGGGACAACGACTGGAAGACCGCGAAGAGTTGGTTGGCTTGATTTGCCAGCGGTAAAGTATGCTTGTGAGCTTTCGTCAATCAATAGAATCGCGATTACAAAAATTGATATTTTATCAGGATTATCTTCGATCAAGGCTTGTGTTGGCTATAAATTAAATGGCAAAAAAATCGAGTTTAGCCAGTGTGGATATTTGGAGCTCTCCAAATTAACGCCAATTTATAAAACGCTACCAGGATGGAGTCAAGATATATCAAAAATAAAATCTTTCAAAAAATTACCGGTAAACTGTCAGAAGTATGTTAGGTTTATCGAAAAATATTTAGATGTTAAAATTAAGATTGTGTCTGTAAGTCCTGAACGCGAAGCAAGTATTTTTGTTTAAATATTATTAATGTTGTAGAGACGAGGCATGCCTCGTCTCTACCAATTTTTTTATGAATATTCGAAAAAATATCGGTCTAACCTTTGACGACGTATTACTTGTTCCTCAAAAGACTGATATAGTCTCCCGAGGAGATGTTGATCTAACGACCAATTTAACCAAAAAAATTAAATTAAAGATTCCTGTGATTTCTGCCAATATGGATACGGTTACCGAAACTGAGATGGCAATAGCTTTGGCTCGGGAGGGCGGAATTGGAATCATTCACAGATTTTTGACGATAGAAAGAGAGGCTGAGATGGTCTCAGACGTCAAAAAAGAGGGGTTGCTGGTTGGGGCGGCTGTTGGAATAAGAGGAGATTATTTGGAGCGAGCCCAAGCACTGGTTAGTGCTGGAGTTGATGTGATTGTCATTGATATTGCCCACGGTCACTCACTTTATTTAATTAAGGTTTTAAAAGATTTGAAGAAAAAATTTCCAAAAGTTGATGTAATTGCAGGAAATGTGGCGACTCCCGAAGCGACTGAGGAACTTATTAAAAATGGAGCATCGGCTATCAAGGTTGGGATCGGTCCGGGAGCTTTATGTATTACTCGCATTGTTGCTGGTGCCGGCGTTCCACAACTAACTGCAATTTCAGAATGTGCGGCGGTTGCGAAAAAATTTGGTGTACCAATTATTGCTGATGGGGGAATCAGAAATTCTGGAGATATGGTAAAAGCCTTAGCCGTTGGTGCCTCAACTGTGATGATTGGAACTTTATTTGCAGGTTGTAAAGAATCTCCAGCCCTAACTTTTTTTAAAAATAATCGAAAATATAAACTGACTCGAGGAATGGCGTCTTTAATGGCAAATCATGATCGACAAAAAAATGATGTAACGGTCAAAAAAGATTTGAAAGAGTATGCAGCCGAAGGAGTCGAGGCAGTTGTACCATACAGGGGGCATCTGGCTGAATTTTTAAATCAAATGCTTGGTGGAGTCCGATCAGGATTTTCATATTGTGGAGCTAAAAATATCATTGAGGCTTGGAAAAAAGCCGAATTTATTCAAATCACTCAAAGTTCGCTCATCGAATCCAAACCACACGACGTCGAGCAGATTTAAGTGATATTTACTTTATGGGCTTTTCTTGCATAAGCAGCAAATTCGGAGTTTGATCGTAAAGTCCAATAGCGATGATTGAAATATAAAGTCATGTTTGTTTGGCAGATATATATTGGTAAGTCCCAATGTTTTCTTGAAGTTTTTTTTGCAACGATATCATGTTGTAAGACGCCTCTACCAGAACCCAAAGGATATATTACCGTTCCCTCACTAAATCTAAAGACTGTTTCAGGAATAGTTTCTTCCAAATGCAACTGATAAACTTTTTCGTGCATTTTTTTAGTGGAACGTAATATATCTTTGATATAAACGTTCCAACAACGTTGTCCCGTTTAGCGGGACTTACGTTGTGGGTGAGGAGGGAGTCGAACCCTCATGGAAGTGAATCCACTAGTTTTTGAGACTAGCCTGTATGCCATTCCAGCACTCACCCTAAGTCAAGAGATATTATAACAATTGGGTGGAAGATAAGAAATAGAAATAAATGTCATCCCCGTGAAAACGGGGATCCATGTTTTCGGAAGGGGTGAACCATCTTAAATATCTTTAAATTAAAATAAACGAGGACTCCAAAAATTAATAGAAAAATTGTCATATAGGGAATTTTAAAAATTAACATGTCGATAAGTATAAACACACAAAGACTGTTTGAAATAAAAAATATTTTTACAACAATTGTCCAGAGATCTTTTTCCATAAATATGTGATATTTTGGAAAGACCTCTGTTTAACCAACGACATTTGTAAATGAAGGCTGTTTCTACAGATTTCTTATGAAATTTTATTTTTCTAACTGTTTTTGATAATTTTTTTCAAGAATAAAAACATACATTATTTCTCCTGTTTTAGTGCTTAAATCACGGTGAGTACTAATTACGGTTTGTCCAGTAGTCTCTCTGATAATTTGTGACATTTCGCTAATATTTTGTTCATGCAGATGCCTTCTAATATCTTTTACCACCTCAATTCCTTTATCTCCTTTTAATAGACTTTTTTCAATCGGGGACAAATTACCATTTAGTCTGATAATTATCATATCTTCAACGATATATGTCTTGGTTTTTGTCGGTCCAACACCCAATATTTCTAAGTAAAACTTAGTTGCTTTTTTGGTTAGAGTATCTTCTATTTGTCCTTTTGTCATAAAATTAAAAAAACCAGCCTGAGTCGCTCAAGCGACTTCTTGCTGGTTTACACTAAAACTATCTAATAAAATATAGATTTTTTTACTGTCTACCCCCCAATAATTACACAGCCAAATTATAAGCGTTTAAGCTCGTCTTGTCAACGACCGCAAAATAAATCTTCTATTGCATTTTTTTTAAAATCAAATATAATAGTATTCTCAGATACATATGACCTTTCAATTAATTCAAGGTCATGGTGAGTCGCATCGAACCATGAAAAAATCTGAGATTTTTTTTGGGCAAGATATTATTTCCCTCGACCAATTTAATCGTAAATCTGTTGAAAAAATTTTTTCCGAAGTCTCCAAAATTAAAAAAACTCCAACAAAAAAATTATTAAAAACTTTAGCTGGAAAGATAGTCGGTCTTATGTTTTTTGAACCTTCAACTAGGACTTTTAGTTCAAACTCGGCAGCCGTAAAAAGATTAGGTGGTCAGACTATTGAATATCAAAATCCTCTTTCAACTTCTTCCGTTGTCAAAGGTGAAACTATTGAAGATACTACAAAAATGATGGAGCAGTATTGTGATGCTATAGTTATGCGCCATCCAATTGCAGGAACTTTA
>JAKAHA010000024.1 GCA_021825445.1 bacterium
TCTCTTTATATCATTTCTAAAAAAGTTAATTACCATGATCATTGCAATAATAAAAAGTGCTGAAGAAATGAAGCCAGTATTCAAAATTCCTTTAATGTCGATCATAATTGATAATGTCTTCAATTTTAACTGATAATAGTAAAAATAATATACCAAAACCAATGCTTTTAGTCAAAAATAATAACAAATCAATAAAGTTACTATAAATAAGTTTTGGCGTAATAAATATTACAGCAAACCACGTGGCTGATAAATTCACACACAGTCCGCCAAAACTTTTTAACCAAGATCGAGATAGAGACATCTTAATAGGTTATAACCTACAAAAGCAGTACTTTAGATTTTCAGAATAACAAAATAATCACAATATACCAATAGATTAATCATCCAACGTCGAAGTGTCTCCGACTGGAAGTCCTAGTTCTTGAGCTTTTAAAACCCTTCTCATGATTTTTCCTGAGCGGGTTTTTGGCAACTTTTCGACAAAATCAATTTCATCCGGTGTGGCGATTGGCCCGATTGACTTTCTTACTGTTTGGACAAGTTCGGTTTTTAATTCATCGGATGGGGTAACTCCTTGTTTTAGAATAATAAAAGCTTTGATCGATTCGCCTTTGACTTCATGAGGTTTGCCAATGACGGCGGCTTCAGCGACTTTAGGATTGGAGACGAATGCCGATTCAAGTTCGGCCGATCCAAGTCTATGCCCTGAAACTTTAATGACGTCATCATTTCGTCCAACGATCCAATAATATCCGTCTTCATCAATCTTTGCCGAATCCCCAGCAAAGTAAACGCCCGGAATTTTTTCAAAATAAGTTTCCTTATATCTCGTTGGGTTATTATAAACATCAAGGAACATCGATGGCCAAGGTTTTTTGATTATCAAATATCCCTGAGTATTTGGCGGGACTTTATTTCCGTGATCATCAACGACATCAGCTTCAACTCCAAAGAAAGGTTTGAAAGCACTACCTGGTTTGAGTTTTACTGATGGGATCGGTGTGATCATGTGCATGCCAGTTTCCGTCTGCCACCAAGTATCCATTAAAGGAATTTTTTCACGTCCAACGTGTTTATAAAACCAAAGCCAAGCTTCTGGGTTAATTGGTTCACCAACGCTTCCTAAAATTTTAAGTGATGAAAAATCATATTTCTTCAAATGTTCTTCGCCAAATTTCATCAATGCACGAATGGCAGTTGGAGCCGTATAAAATTTTGTGATTTTATATTTATCTATCAATCTCCACCAGATTTCAATATCGGGGAAATCGGGAGTTCCTTCATACACGAACGTAGTTATTCCGTTGATAAGTGGGGAATAGAGGATGTAAGAATGTCCTGTAATCCAACCGGCATCAGCCGTCGACCAGAAAATATCATCGGGAGAAATATCAAAAACATACTTTAAAGTGGCATAAATTCCAACCATATATCCTCCGTGTCCGTGAATGACGCCCTTTGGTTTTCCCGTACTTCCGGACGTGTAAAGTATAAAAGCCGGGTCGGACGACTCCATGACTTCGGTTTTACATTCGGTACTTTGACTGGTAACTAATTCATTCCATTTAATATGTTTTATTCGCGAATTAGTATCATTCGTATTATTTTTAATTCTTTCAACAACAATCACATGTTCAACTGTTTTGTTTTCAGCAAGTGCAATATCAACATTTTTTTTCGAATCAATTATTTTTTTCCCGTACGGATAAGAATTTGAGCAGATGACAATTTTTGCCTGTGCATCTTCAACTCGATTTTTTAGGGCGTCGGCGGAAAATCCTGAGTAGACGACGGAGTGGACAGCCCCAATTTTGAGACAGGCAAGCATGGCAATAAATTGTTCAGGAATTCTTGGAAGATAGATCGTGATTTTATCACCTTTTTTAACTCCGAGCGATTTTAGACCGTTAGCAAATTTGGAAACCTCAGTGTTCAACTGTTTGTAGGTAAATTTCCGTTCGGACATATCTTGACTAATCCAAATGAGAGCAGTTTTATCGGCAACTGGAGTTTCCAAATGACGATCGAGAGCGTTGTAAACAACATTTGTCTCTCCTCCTACAAACCACCTAGCGTATGGATATTGCCAGTCGAGGACTTTGCTCCAGGGTTTATACCATGAGAGTTCTTTCGCGATCCCTTCCCAGTAGTCTTCAGGATTTTTTATCGATTCGGCGTAAGTTTTTTCGTAATCAAGCATAAATCGATTATACAATGTTTTATGGGATCCAGCGTCCTGAAATTCGAGTTGAAATATATTATGTGGTTGTTATAATAAATCGAAATATAACATCAATTCAAGCTAAATAGTTATTTAAAGATATTATCAGTAATATAGTATTGATGAGAAATAGTAATCATTATAGTCTAAATTTAACTCCTACGGCTCGGTTAGAGAGCGACATAATGTGTAGGGGCTTGGATGCTAATATTGAGATTCGTCATCAAAACAATTCATTTGATAAAAGTCCCGTTGGTCGCATTTTGGGAGTTATAGGACAAGTTATTAAATATTTATTTATAAAATTTTAAGCATTTAAAATATGACTCATATCATTGAAGTAAGGGTTCCTCAATATATTCACGGTATATTTTTTGATTGGAAAGGTAATAGATTTGAGAGAGAGATTCCTTATGGGGCAGTCTATGAAAAACGTATCAAATGGGATCTTAAAGAAGATTTTCAAAAATTGAAAAATTTAGCAAGTTTAATTTTATCGACTATACATAATAAAAAGGTTAAATAATTTTTTTCTCCTTCTAATTTTTTTTCGATAAGCTATAATATTATTCATAAACAAACATGAGTCAAAATAAAATTTTATTCAAAAAAACTCAATTTTTAAAAGAAACTTGGTCATATATTGCTCCGACCTGGGAAGAAATGGGTCTGCTTTGTCTTGATCTTGGGGTAGAAATTAATGAAAGTAAAAAAAAATTTGACACTCTCATAACTTTGGCTAAAGGTGGTTGGACTTGGGCACGGACAATGGCAGATATTTTGCAAGTGTTTGAACTTTCGAGTTTTAAACTTTCGTTTTACGATCCGTCTTACCCAGGGATAAAATTGGAAAAACCTTTATTGGAAATTCCACTATCTATTCCTTTATTTAAAAAAAGAGTTATTTTATTTGATGATGTTAACGATTCGGGTCGAAGCTTAAAATATGCAATAAAATATTTGGAACATTTTGGACCTGCCTCAATCACAACGGCGACACTTTTTCACAAACCAAAATTTGCAGTGATGAAACCAGATTTTGTGGGGTCGGAAACTGATGCCTGGATCGTCTTTCCTCACGAAAGACGAGAGGTGATTGATGGACTGGCGATGAAATGGAAAAAAAATGGCTTAAAAATTAAAGAAATAAAAGATAGATTGATAAAAATTGGTCTTCCGGAAAAAGAAGTTAATATATTTTTAAAATAACAGATGATCGTCATTATTGATTTTGGCTCACAGACAACCCATTTAATTAGCCGAAGAATCCGTGATTTGGGAGTAAAATCAGAAATTATTCTTCCACAAAATGCCTTTAAATCAATTAAAAAATTGGCTCCTCGTGGAATTATTTTATCCGGCGGACCCGCCTCCGTCTTTGGAAAAGATGCTCTCCTTGTTGAAAAGGAAATTTTTGACCTTCGAATTCCCGTCCTTGGGATTTGCTATGGACTTGAAGTCTTGGGTCAAATGCTGGGTGGAAAAGTTGCTCCTGGTAAAAAGAAAGAGTATGGAAGGACTGATTTTAGTTTGAAAAAAAACTGTAATTTGTTTGCAGGATGGGAAAAGAATAAAAAGGATTTTACCGTTTGGATGAGCCATTTCGATCAAGTGGTTACGCCTCCAATTGGATCAGTCGTCGTCGGCTCAACTCCTGCTGTTCCTGTAGCCGCTTTTGCGGATGAAAAAAAGAAAATTTATGGAATAATGTTTCACCCCGAAGTTCATCACACCGAATATGGACAACAAGTTTTGCATAATTTTGTGATTAAAATTTGTGGCGAAAATCCTTTACTTGGGACCAAAAAGATTGAAGAAATAAAAAAATATTTAAAAAAAGAGATAGGGTCGAATAAAGCAGTTTGTGCACTTTCCGGTGGGATAGATTCTTCAGTTGCAGCCTACCTGACTCATCAAGTGATAGGGCGTAACCTAACTTGTTTTTATGTTGATACAGGTATGATGAGGATAGGGGAGACGGACGAGGTGATAAATACTTTTAAAAATAAATTAAAACTTCCACTTGTCGTTATTGATGGAAAAAAAGAGTTTTTGAAAAATTTAAAAGGTGTCATTGATCCTGAGAAAAAAAGAACAGTCATTGGCGAAACGTTTATCAGGATTTTTGAGCGAGAGGCCAAAAAAATTGGAGCAAAAATTCTTATACAAGGTACAATTTACCCGGACGTGATTGAAAGCCAGGGGACAAAGCATTCCCATAAAATAAAAAGTCATCACAATGTGGCAGGACTTCCAGAAAAACATGGATTTAAAATAGTTGAACCACTACGAATGTTTTATAAAGACGAAGTGAGAAAGATTGCCAGCGAGTCAAAATTCCCGCGGGAAATGGTTGCTCGCCACGTTTTTCCCGGACCAGGACTTGCAGTTCGATTAATTGGTGAGGTAACTGAAAAGAAGTTGGAAATATTAAAAAGAGCTGATAAGATCGTCATTGAAGAGATCAAAAAAGCAGGTCTTTATGATCAGATTTGGATGGCGTTTGCAGTGTATACCGGTATAAAAACTACAGGCGTGACTGGAGATGAGCGAAAATATGGGGATCTGATTGCCGTCCGGGCGATTGAGTCACGTGACACAATGACCTCCGATTGGGTGAGATTACCTTATGATGTCTTGGCTAAAATTTCAGAAAGAATTGTGACTGAAGTCTTCGAAGTCGTTCGCGTCGTCTACGATATTACGACCAAGCCTCCTGCGACGATGGAATGGGAGTAGACAAGATTAAGCTCTATAGCAAGCTTTGCAACCGCCTTCATCTGGATTTTTCTTATATTTTTCACACGCACTTTCGCAAGCAACACCTAATAATCCTAAGAATACGAAATCTTTTTTGAATATTTTAAGCTCATCTCCAGTTTTTAATTGACAACCATCAACCCCTGTTACTAAACCTGATACAGTCGTTCCAATTTTAGCCAAATCAGGATCTTCATAACCAATATAATGCCCAAGATCAGGATCACTGGAAGGTTTTACTACAATAGCAGTTGTTTTTAATATTTTCATTTGCTCGTATTGTACTTCTTCTTCTTCTTCTTCTTCTTCTTGTCAAGCTCTGAAGTAGAACAATGTCCATTTAGTAGTGGAACGATTCATCGTTCTAAAATAATTCTACTAAAAAACGTACATATTGACATAATGTCATTTTGTGCTATATTTATGACATATGAATAATATTGTTAGCATCTCTGATTTCAGAAATAATATTTCGGATTATGTCAATAGAGTAAGGTATAACAAAGATTCCTTTTTATTAAAAAAAGGTAAATCAATCGTAGCTAGAGTTGTTATTTATAATGAAAAAAAAGTAGCCGATAAAATAAAAAAATATGCTGGTATTTGGTCAGATAAGGAAGCAAATTTAATAAGAAAATACGCTAAAAAACTGAGAAAAGAAGTAAAATTAATTCCAAGAAAGTATGATCTATCTGGCTGATACAGATGTCATCATCGATTTTTTAAAGAGTCAACAACCTGCTATTGATCTATTCAATAAGATAAGTGATGAACCAATTAAAATAAGCGTTATTACATACCTTGAAATAGAATATGGAATAAAAAAATCACATCATCCCGAAAAAAGAAAAGAGGAGTTTATTCATTTTATGAGAGAATTTTCTATAGAAATAATTTCTATTAACCCTTTAATAGCCGAAAAATTTGTCAAAATAAAAATTGACTTGGAAAAAAAGAAACAGCCTCTTGCCGATTTTGATCTGCTTATTGCCGCAACTGCTTTAGCTAATAACTTATCGTTGGTAACGAGGAATATTAAACATTTTAAAAGAATAAAAGATTTAAGTTTGCCTTAAATTTTCAGCGACGATGGAGTGGGAGTGAAATTAGATAAATAACTATTCGTAGCGGTAGCGATAGGCTCCTGAAGAAGTATTTTTTTCATTATGACGATGAATTGGACGTTTATCTTGTGTACTATTTGATTGATTAGGAATTACTTGACCTTCTTCAACAAAATCAATTTTTTCACCATGTTTATCGGCATCATACGGCTCGCTTCTGTACGGGTTAATATTTACAGTTAACTTTCCCTCAAAGTCATGTAGTGGCATTAGCACTCCCTGATATCTTATGTATCCACAACCCATCATAAGCATTAACGGAGCACGAAAAGCAGTTGTCAAAGCCAACATAGCCTGTTTTTTGAAGTGATCAAATTTTTGTTTCCCAGCTTCTTGTACTGCGGAATTCATGTTTAGGATTCTACTACTACTACTACTAATTGTCAAGAGGTACTAAAAAAATACTACACCGTAACATTAGGGTGTAACATTTTAATTGAAAATTAAAACATTGAAAATTGATATAATAAAGTTTTCTTATGGACTTTAAATATTTTTCACAAAATGGCAAGATTTTACCAATTGAGCAAGCGGTAATTCCTTTTTCAAATATTGAGTATTCTTATGGATATGGAGTTTATGAAAGTATTAGGGTTTCAAATGGGGGAGTTTATTTCATAAAGGATCATATTGAAAGGTTGTTAGAATCGGCAAAAGTCATTGGTATCTCTCATCCATTTGACGAAGAATTTATAAAAAACAGTATTTTTGATTTAATTCATGATTTTAAATCAGAAACATTTAATTTGAAAATTTTATTAATAGGCGCTTCTGAAAAAGAGAAAACTTTACTAAATATTTTCTGTCTTAATCCATTATTTCCCGACCGCAAACTATATCGCGATGGAGCGGAATTTATTACTTACTCTTACGAAAGACCTTTTCCTCACGCCAAGACATTAAATATGTTGCAAAGCTATCTTGCCTACAAAAAAGCCAAAGAGGCAGGGTCATACGATTCTTTATTAATAAATAAAAATGGATTTAT
>JAKAHA010000011.1 GCA_021825445.1 bacterium
TGGTTTATCACACCAAAATATTCAATTTAATGAATTATTATGGAACGATGAATCGTTCCACTACAAGAAAAATATAATTTTGTCAAAGACCGTAAACTTTTATTATTTAGTTTTAAACTTGATTTTTATAAAATATTTAATTTAGAAATAATTTTTCTTATCTTCAAAAATTATACTTAGACTGTTGGGACGTTGAAAATTTATTAATAAAAATATATAATCACAACTATTTTATGGATAAATGGGGTTACAATGGCTCAATTAAATATATTCAATCTAAACAACCTCATTGGAATGAGCAGGGAGTGAAGGTCTATGATCATGCCCAAGAAGTTATAAGAAGTTATTCCTGCTATCTTTGGGAAAAGGCAAATAAGGATTTAAAGAAGAAAGGAGTAAATAAAAAAAATTGTCAAGTATTCGTTGTAGCTCCAGCACACAGAACAGATGTAACTACTGAATTTTATTTAAATCAAACTGAAATACAAGCAGGTAATGATAATTTTCTTAAAATTGGAAAAAATATTGTTGCGAGTAATTTTGGAAACCATTGGGATGATAAAGAGCCAGATTATCGAATCAAAGATGCTGTTCCTGGAGTTCAATCTGTTTATATTGTGGGTTCACCACAAAACGAGCAAGATTATTTTTTATTGGCAAGTATTGCACACGATTTGGAAGATGTTTATGGCGTAAAAACAGTTACTTATGTTTTAACAAATGTTGGAATGTCTAGGGGTGATAAAAACGTTGCAACGGGGACAAGCGAATATGATAACAAAGTTCGGAGCATTGCAACCGTTATGAAGATTTTATCAGGAGACGAAAATCATAAACATAGAATAATAGGTATTGAAGCACATTCAGGAACAGCGCATGCTGAAGCAGCCAAAAATAAAATTATTATGGCTCCAATTTCTCCTTGGAAATATTTAGTTGATGAAATAAATAAAATTTCTCCATTTAATATACAAGAAACCGTAGTGGTTAGACCTGATGAGGGAAGAAATTTAGCTGCTCAAAGAATAGATCAATATCTTAAAGTTCCTTGGGTTCCTTTCGTAAAACATAAAATAGAAGGCACCGACACTGCTACGTTTGATTTGGTGCACCCAAAAGATAGGGAAAAATTAAGAGGAAAAGAAATATTTTTATACGACGATGAAGGGGCATCTCTAAAAACAATCTATAATTTAGCGAAAGATCTTAAAAAATATGATATTAAAAAATTAAAACTATGTTTAGTACATGCAAAGTTAACTAAAGGTTGGGAAGAAAAATTAATGAGAATTATAGAAGAATTACAAATTCCAATTGAAGTCTTTATTACAGACTCAAGAGATCAAATAGGCAATGTTGAAGAATTCAATAAAGCTTATCCAGGAACAATAAAAAAAATTGGATTGACTCCATTTTTACAAGAGATAATAAAAGCAGATTTAGAGGACGTTAATTTCTGGGAAGATGAAAGATACAAAAAAATGATTATACAAGGAATGGTAGGCGAAAAAGCTAAATAAATCTTACTTCCTCAACTTCTCACAAAATTTATCCATTCGCTCGAGACCGCGCTTGATATGATCCATGCCTGTGGCAAAGCTTAATCGGACAAACTTGTCATCTCCAAAAGCAATCCCCGGGACAACCGCAACGTAGGCATCCTCGAGTAACTTTTTACAAAAATCGATTGATCCTTTTACCTCAGAACTATAAAATTTTGAAACATTGGCAAAAACGTAAAATGCTCCATCAGGTCGAGGAGCTACGATTCCTTCGATTCGATTTAAGCGGTCAACCATAAAATCCCGACGTTTTTTATATTCATAAACCATCTTGGGCATATGGTCTTCCGGACCGGAAATAGCAGCCAGAGCCGCTTTTTGAGCGATTGAACAAGGATTTGAAGTTGAGTGATCTTGGAGTCGAATGGCAGCCTTGACTATCTCTTCCTCAGCTGCAGCATAACCAATTCTCCATCCAGTCATCGCGTAGGATTTTGAGACACCATTGACGACAATTACGTATTTTTTTATTTTTTCATTGACTGAGGCAATACTTACATGTTTTTTTCCGTAAATTAATTTTTCATAGACTTCATCACTCAAAATACAGATATTATGTTTCATGCAAATTGAAGCAATTTGTTTTAACTCTTTTTCGTCGTAAACTACTCCGGTTGGATTTGATGGAGAGTTAAAAATCAACATCTTTGTCTTTGGAGTGATGGCTTTTTCAAGGTCAGCTGGATTAATCTTAAAATTATTAGTTTTTAAAAAAACGCATTTTCCCTCGGCAACTTTTACCATTTCTTCATAACTCACCCAGTAAGGAATTGGGATAATTACTTCATCACCCGGGTCAATCGTCACCATGATCATATTAAATAGAGATTGCTTGGCGCCGGTTGAAACGATGATATTTTTTGCCTCATAATCAAGCCAGTTATCACGGCGAAATTTGGCACAAATTGCCTCTTTCAACTCAATAATTCCAGAGGATGCTGTATATTTTGTGAATCCGTCGTCAATGGCTTTTTTGGCTGCCTCTTTGATATGAAACATCGTATCAAAATCAGGTTCACCAGCTCCAAATGAAACGACGTCAAGACCTTGTTTTTTCATCTCTTTGGCTTTTGCCGTAATTGATAAAGTAAGGGAGGGCTGAATATTGAGAGCGCGTTTAGATAATTTCATAAGCTTTAATGACTCGGTAACATAATTTTTTTACACGAGAGTTTCACCACTTCGTGGTCCCCTCGAAAATAAAAAAATCATAATTATCTCGTCATAAAATTAAATTTATAACTTTGGACCTGAGTCTATTATGGACTGTAAAACATCAGGAAATTTTTTTATATTCTCAGTGAATAGTTTAGCTAATTTTTTAGCATTTTCGTTATATAAATTTTTATCACTCCAAGATAAAGAGGGGTCGAGTATTTTTTCATCAACTCCTGGGACTTTAATTGGAACAAAAAGGTTAAAAATCTTATCATGACGGCATTTGACCTCATCAAGCTGCCCAGTTAAAATTGCGGTAATTATATTGCGGGTATCGGCGATTGAAATTCGCTTACCCACTCCATAAGCTCCGCCGATCCAACCGGTATTGACAAGATAAGTTTTTGCATCGTATTTCATCAGATATTTTTTTAGTAGATTTAGATAAACCATTGGCATAAGTGGCATAAAAGGTCCGCCAAAATAGGCGGAAAAAGTAGGAATGGGTTTGGTTATTCCCCGTTCGGTGCCTGCCAGTTTTGAAGTATAACCTGATAGAAAGTGATAGGCGGCTTGGTTTAAATTAAGGTGAGACACAGGAGGCAGAAGACCCTCAGCGTCAGCCGTCAGAAAAATCACGTATTTTGGTTTTTTACCAATACCTGAGGGAACGGAATTTTTTATAAAATCAAGAGGGTAAGCACCTCTGGTATTTTCGGTAAATTTATCATCATCAAAATCAAAATCGCCGTCGGGTTTTAAAACGACATTTTCAAGAAGAGCACCATTTTTATGAATTGCCGCCCAGATTTGCGGTTCACTTTCCTTTTTAATATTTATACACTTGGCATAACATCCACCTTCAAAATTAAAGACGCCATTTTCGCTCCATCCATGTTCATCATCTCCGATGAGTTGTCTTTTTGGGTCGGCTGAAAGAGTGGTTTTTCCAGTTCCAGATAATCCAAAAAAAAGTGCACTGGTTTTACCAGTTGAATCAACATTAGCTGAGCAGTGCATGGGGAAAACTTGTTTTTGCGGGAGAATATAGTTCATGTAGGAAAATACTGATTTTTTTATTTCACCTAGATATTTTGTCCCACCAATTATTATCTTTTTTTCTTCAAAGTTTAAAATTACGAAAGCTTCAGAATTTGTTCCGTCCGTTTTTGGATCTGCGACGACTGATGGGGCGCAATATAATGTTAAATCGGGGATAAATTTTTCGGGCGAATTAAAATTCGCCCCTACATTTAAACGACGAAACAAATGCGTCACAAAAATTGCCTGGTGGGCATACTGACAATAAACTCGAAGATTGATGGAATTTTTTTTGTCGGCTCCAACCTGGGCGTCAACTACGAAAACTTCTTTTTCAGAATCAAAAAATGAAGAAATTTTTTTATAAAGTTTATCGTAAGAATCTTTTGAAATTGGAACATTGACTTTTCCCCAGTTAATTTTATCGTGAACTACAGGTGAATCGACTATGAATCTATCTCTTGGAGATCTTCCTGTGTAGCGACCGGTGTAGGTGACAAGAGCACCTGATTTGGATTGGATTACTTCTTTCCTTTCCAGGGCTTTGTCAATCAGCAAATCAATCGATAGATTTTGGTGAATCATATTATTTTTTAGTTTGATTTTTAATTCCCTCAATTACTTTTTTAACTTCTTCATCACTTGCCAGATAATAATGCTTAATTGGTTTTAAATTTTCGTCAAGTTCGTAAACCAACGGGATACAATATGGAACGTTTAGTTTAACAATATCTTCGTTTGAAATGTTGTCTAAATATTTAATGATTGCCCGCAACGAATTATGATGACCGGAAAGAATAATTTTTTTGCCCTTTTTTATTTCCGGCTCGATTCTACTTTGAAAATATGGAACGGAACGAGCATAAGTATCTTTGAGACATTCGCTTGCGGGAAGCAGTGACGGGTCAATATCTTTGTAAACTGGGTCGTTGGCAGGGTGGCGCGAATCTGTTAATTCCAATTTTGGGGGTGGAACATCATAACTTCGACGCCAAATATCCACTTGAATTTTTCCGAATTTTGCGACTGTTTCTGGCTTATTTAGTCCTTGTAGAGCCCCATAGTGTCGTTCATTTAATTGCCAAGCACGAATCACCGGAATATTTTGTAAACCCATTTGTTCAAGTACGATTTCCAAAGTTCTAATTCCACGTTTTAAATATGAAGTAAAACCAAGATCAAAAGTATAGCCTAATTCTTTTAATTTTAAACCATATTTTTTTGTCTCCTCAACGCCACTTGGAGCCAAATCAATATCAGTCCAACCGGTAAAACGATCAGACCAGACGGACAAGCCATGCCTTATAATCACAAACTTGAACATACGTAAAATTTCTAATTTCTAATTATTCTAATTGACCTAAAAAATATCCAAAACCCAATTAGATTATTGGATTTTATTTAGAAATTAGATCAATTAGGTTAATTAGGTCAATTTATTTAAATAATCAACATTCTTTTCCAAATCAATTGCTTTTGCTAAAAAGCTTCCAGGGCAAATAACATCGGGCTTATATTTTAATTTATTAATAACGGGAATTGTCTTAGCATTTACCGCTCCGTCGAGAAATATTTTAGACTTATAACCAAGTACCCTAAGTTGTTCAATTTTTATAAGCGTTTCTGGCAAAAAAGGGTTTCCCTGAACTCCAGGTACAACAGACATAATTTGGAGACAGGGAATAGTGTCTAGGGCATAGCGACCGGCTAAATCAGCGACTTGATCTTGAGGGTTGAGAGTTAGACCTATATTAAACGAGGGATTAGGGATTAGGGGGTAGGGTTTAGGGAAAACGGAAAAGTGAATGAAGATATTTTTTATGTTTATTAAATTTCTTAGTCTCTCTAATTTCTTAATTTCAGTTTCATAATCCTTAACCATTAAATGAAAATCGAAGGTTAGGTGGTAGGTGGTAGGTGGTAGGGGGTAGGAAGATAAGAAATTTATGATTTCATCAATTTGTACTGTTTTGTTGGCGACGTAAATTCCGTCGGCAATATCGATTTGAAAATAATTATAATAGGGAGAAAGTTTATTGATAGTCTTTACTAAAGATTCAGCTGTTGGTTCAAGTATCGACGGACAGATTTGCATGTGTTTATTTTAACACTTATAATAACATCAATTCAAAACTATTGTCATTCCCGTGAAAACGGGAATCCATGTTTTTCTGGATCCCCGATCAGGTCGGGGATGACAAACATCATACCAAAAATATGGCAGATATTTCATTGAAATTATTATCCGACTTCGTCTCCATCCAATCCGTTTCCACTGATCCATCACGACATTCGGAAATTTTAAAGGCGGTTGAATTTTTAAAAAAAGAAATAAAATCGTTAGGGTTTGAAGTTAATATATATAAAAAAAAAGGTTGTCCGCCGTTGATTATAGGAATTTATCGACCCGCCTCCACAAAGGTTTCCAAAGTTTCGGCGAGGCAAGTTGGAATTTATGCTCATTATGATGTCCAGCCGGAGGATCCAGTGGGCAAGTGGGGTAGCCCGCCGTTTGAATTGACGAGAAGAAATGGAAAATTATTTGGTCGAGGTGTTGCGGATGATAAGGGCCATATTATTCAAATAATTGAGGCGATCAGACGATTGGTAGAGACGAGGCATGCCTCGTCTCTACACAATAATATCGTTTTAATTTTTGAAGGAGAGGAAGAGAACGCCAGTGGGAATTTTGAAGAATTAATTAATCAGGCAAGGAAAGACTTGGAAAATATAGATGTTTTTTATATTTTAGATATGGGGATGAAGGCAAAAAATATTCCTCAAATATTTTATGGTTTGCGGGGGATTATTGCAGGAGAGCTTAAAATTAAGATTGGAGAGACCGATCTACATTCGGGGGTTTACGGAAACAGAGTTTTAAATCCAGTTCAGATAATAGCCGAACTTTTAGTCAAAATTAAAGATGGAAAAACTCATCAAATAAAAATTCCTAGCTTCAATGATCGAGTCAAAGAAATAAGTCAGAAAGAGATGGAAAAAAGTATGCCCTCTTTTGAAGTTAATGGAATTAAATCTGGTTACACCGGCGACGGCACCAAAACTATTATTCCGTGTGAGGCAACATTAAAATTTTCTATCAGACTAGTTCCTAACCAAAAGGCTAAAGAAATAAAAAAAATCGTTGAA
The DNA here is from genome assembly GCA_021825445.1 of bacterium. Taxonomy (GTDB): domain Bacteria; phylum Patescibacteriota; class Microgenomatia; order UBA1406; family GWC2-37-13; genus GWC2-37-13. Next base: position 6,909 of record JAKAHA010000011.1, read on the forward strand.
GACTTTATAAAAAATAATTTACCCAAAGAGGTTGATTTTACTTTGGAACTTAGTGACGGGGGTGATCCTTTTTATACCGATTTTGAAAATCCATATTCAAAAAAAACCGCGGAAATTTTAGCCGATGTTTTTAAAAATAAAACTTATTTTAATCGCTCCGGTGGATCGATTGCCGCTGCCGAAATTTTGCAAAGAGTATTTGCAAAACCAGTTATTCTAACCGGATTTACTTTGGATGATTGCAATATCCACGCACCAAATGAAAATATAGACTGCGAAATGTTTGAAAAAGGGATAACTGCACTACAAAAAATTCTTAGACAGTAAATCTCAAATAAACAATTTGTCAAGAGGTCTAACCTATGTCATTCCCGACCTGATCGGGAATCTATAATAATAAAACACTGGATCCCCGCTTTCGCGGGGATGACAATACTAAATTCTTATTTGATATTTTTTCTCGATATTTTTTTCAATCACTCCATTGATTTCCAATACTGACATCATATTTAGAACTTCAGTAATATTTTTATTAATTTCAATTGCAATATCATCAACTGTTCTTGGGTTTTTTATCAAAATATCAAAAATAAGTTTCTCAATCTCTCCTAATTTCTCTCTAATATCCTCTTTTTTCTTTGGAGTAATCTTCATTCCAAATTCATCTAAAATATCGGTGGTTGTTGTGACCATTTTTGCACCTTGTTTAATAAGTAGATTTGGGGCTGATGCCATTTCGGAATTAATGGGCGAGGGGACGGCAAAGACATCTTTTCCCTGGATTCCAGCGTATTTTGCTGTAATTAAAGCCCCTGAAAATTCACCCCCCTCGGCAATCAAAACCCCGCAAGATAAACCCGAAATAATTCTATTGCGTGAGATAAAAAGACCTTTCAAAACAAATTGATTTGGAGGAAATTCGCTGATGACGGCTCCGCCATTATTAATAATATCGTGATAAAGTTGAAAATTGGAAGAGGGGTAAATCACGTTGACTCCGCTCCCTAGGACGGCGATTGTTTTTCCTCCAGAGTCAAGTGCCGTCTGGTGAGCAATTGTATCGACACCAAGTGCCATGCCAGAGACAATGGTGAATCCTGCCTCAGTCAACTCTCGAGAAAACTTTTTAGTAATTTGAATGCCGTAGGAAGTGGGTTTGCGGGTGCCGACGATCGCGAAAAAAACCGAAACTGCCAAAAGTTCAGAACCGCGTTTTTCGTTCGCCACACCCCAAAGGGGATCCCTGGCGATTGACTCAAAACGGGCATCTGAACTTTTTGATTTAAGAATATTTGTCGACCCTTTCACATAAAGACAAATTGGAGGATCGGAAATATTTTTTAGGCTTTCAGGATAATCTTTATCGTCAACGGCAACTACGAAGATTTTATCATTTTTTAGTTTTTCTAACTCTTTTTTTGGATCAAATTTTCGTCTGAATTCAACAAATTTTTCTGCTAATTTGACGCCAAGAACTAATTCTAGCTTCCTTTGGTCAGCATGATAGGCAGCTTCCACGGTCTTAAAATATTCCTTAAGTTTTTGGAATTTCATGGGACCTATGCCGAGGCAGTAGGAAAAGCCGAGGGAATATTGTAAGTTATTGTTAAATTGTTTCATTGTTGGAGGTTATTTTTATAAGTAATTCGTTTTTTGAAAAGATTTTCATGGAAGCCCCCCGTTTTTATAAATTTATCTTGTTGAGATCTAATGAGTTGGTCGAGCAGATACCCTTCTTTAAAGCAGAGCGTGATCATGAGATTGGTAAAAGATTCTGGATTGGTCAAATAAGACAAATAAGACAAATAAGACAAATTGGTCTTATTGGACTCATTGGACCAATTTGGGTTTATACGCATTTTGCGAATTTTCAAGACACGGACATCATTTTTATCCCACATTGGTAAATTATTTTGTCTTAAATAATCTTTATAGTCCTCTAACAATTCTCCAAAGCTGGCTCTGGCAACCCCAGTTAATTTAATATTACTTTCAACACTTGGCTCAAGCGATCCTTCAACTATATTTTGTTTACCACTTCTGGCAGCTTGAATCATTTGATCAGTAGTTCGAGATTTTTTATCAATAAAATGGTTACAAAAAATTACTGTTAAATCATAGATGTCTGTGGCAAGCCAATAAACAATAAGTGATTTGTATCCGCCTTTTTGATTTTGCATATGAGTCTAATTTGACTAATAAGACTAATTAGACTAATTTGATCAATTTGTGTCAATCGCTTATAACCTACAAAAGTGTGGAAATAGGGCGTAGAGACGGGATAATTTTGACGATATTCACCATGTTGTATAATTAACAAATGATTCTAAAAATATTTACTGATGGTGGGAGTAAAGGTAATCCCGGTCCGTCTTCAATTGGCGGGATTGCTTATTTGAACGGAAAAAAGGTATTTAATTTCAAAAAATCAATTGGAATTGCAACCAACAATGATGCAGAATATCAGGCACTTATTAAGGCACTGCAAGAAGTTAGGAGTTATGTGTTAGGAGTTACGGGGATAAAACAAATTCAATTTAATTCCGATTCACGTTTGATGGTAAATCAAATTAAAGGTTTGTTCAAAGTTAACGTAGGAAGAATTAGAGAATATATTTTGAAAATCAGGTCGCTTGAGCAAGAAATAAATCTTCCAATAATTTATCAATATGTCCCTCGTGAAGAGAATAAAGAAGCGGACTTGTTGGTAAACAGTGTTTAATCCGACCAATACTACAAATAAATGAAATACAAAATAATTAAATGATTTAATAATTTAGCTATTCGTTTATTTGATTATTTATAGTATTTATCGGATTGGTGGCATTGATAGTATTTAGAATTAAAACGATGTCGAGAAGAATTCCCCTGGTATCTGAGGATAACTTTGAAAAAGAATGACTTTTTTTGAGACTCCAGTTGAGGTTGACGAGGTGGCTTGCGAAGTGATAGTCCTTCCTTGGATGGGCAGATTAGCACTTGCGGAAAAAAACAGTTTTGTTGGTGCATAAAAAACACGAACAAAAAGAAATTGACTAGTAGTACCAATATCGGCGCTTGGAATTGTGGTTGAATAGCTATAATTTACGGTATCAGGACTACATGGTGAGCCAGTTGAAGCATTTGAGATTCGGGACGATGGATCGACCAAATATTTTTTTATACCATTTGATTTTATCAGAGTTATTTCCAGAGCTGGTTTGGTTGTTCCAGTTTCAAAACACACAGTAACGTCTTGTGCAGTTGAACTTCCGATCGTTTTGGCAGCAAGATCGTAATTTCCCAAATAAAAAGTATAACTCCCATCCTTTGGAATACTTGATGTTGTAAAAGAGGGAGCTGTTAAAGATTCGATAGTTGCAGTTCCGGAAAATCCTGTGATTGAGGTTAGGGTTCCTGTGCCAAGAGTCACCGTATTATTATCTTTTAAAGCTGCATCGATAGCTGATTCAGCGGCTGCAAGTGCCTTTTGAGATTCCTCTTCAAGTTTTGTGATTTGAGTGTCAGTCATCGACTTAAAAGAAATAGATAAGACGATCGTCATGACAGTCGCAAGTAACATAACCACAATAAGCAGAATTTGTCCGGGTCTATTTCTCATACTTTATACTACGTTTATTTATCAAGTTTTTCAATTCTTCTTATATATTTTTCTTCGGTTTTTGGGGTTGAAGTGATAAAAGCATCGATCAATTTACAGGCAAGCTCAAGCGGGGTGTAATCTGCGGCGAGGGCAATGACGTTACAAGAATCATTTTCTCGGATGTGCCTAGCTTGGTCTTCATTCATAGCAACGCCGGCTCGAACCCCCTTGATTCTATTTGCTGCCATCGATACGGCACAACCTGAGCCGCAAATGACAATACCAAGATGATTATCGGGATTTTGCAAAACAGCGTTTGATACTTTTTGTGAATAGTCGATAGCATCATCTAAGGGGTCAAGTTCATAAGGTCCAAGATCCTCTATTCGAATATTTTTTTCATGAAAATATTCGATAATGGCATTTTTAAGTTCAATTCCCCTGTGATCTGCACCGATAAAGAGAGTCATGCTATGATTATAGCATGAAATAACAAATGACAAATGTTAAATGATAAATCAATAACAAATTTTAAATGTTTAAAAATTAAATATTTGATATTTAGATTTGATTTGACATTTATCATTTGAATTTTATCATTCTTTATGTATTTTGACACTCACTGTCATTTAAATTTTGAAGCTTTTGAGGGTAGGGTCGAAGACGTCATAAATGAGGCTAAAAAAGTTGGAATTAACAAAATCGTGATTCCGGGGACTGATGTACCGACTTCAAAAAAAGCAATTGAGATTGCAGAAAAGTTTGAAGGAGTTTACACAGCAGTAGGGATTCACCCACACCACGTTTTTGAGATTTATAATAAGTCCAGGTCATCGGCAACGGAATTTTTATCACAGCGGGGACCCCTACACCCCAAAAGCGTAAAAAATTTAATATCTTCGCTTTCCAGCTTATTGTCCAACCCAAAGGTTGTGGCTATAGGCGAAATTGGACTTGATCGTCATATTTATCAAAAAACAAAATATCCTGATTATAAAATTGCGGAAGAGTTTGTTGAATTACAAAAACAGTTTTTAGTTGAACAGATAAAACTGGCTGCACAATATAAAAAAGCGTTAATCTTTCACAATCGTGAAGCGAAAAAGGATTTTTTAGAGGTATTAGGGTCGACACGGGGGTCGACCCCTACTGACTACCACTCTGTTTTTCACTGTTGTGAACCGGACCCGGAATTATTACAGTTTGCCAAAGATCACAAAATGTTTATCGGTGTTGATGGAGATATTACTTATTATAAAGAAAAACAAGAATGGATCAAAACAGTTCCGTTGGAGATGTTAGTTTTAGAGACGGATTCGCCGTTTTTAACCCCCCAACCGGTTAAATTAGTAGTGGTCGACCCCCGTGTCGACCCTTCTGTAATCAGCAACCGCCAAGGCAATGAACCGAAAAATATTCCGTTAATCGCCGAGTTTGTGGCAAAATTAAAAGGGATTTCGGTTGAAGAGGTGGCGAAACAAACGACGGAAAATGCAAGAAGGCTTTTTAAAATTTCTAATTTCTAATTACCTAATTTCTAAAAAAATACCAAATTTCAAAATCCAATTGAAAATTGATTATTGGATATTTTTTAGGTCAATTAGAATAATTAGGTTAATTAGATCAATTTAAAAAACTCTCTCTTAAACTTTTCTGCGGAAAAATATTCAGACCGTTTTTTTGCCTCTACCCCAATTTTATTTCGTAATTTTTTATCAGAGATTATTTTCGTAATTTTTTTGGCAATATTTTGGGGATCTGCAGGATTAAAAAATATGGCTTTTCCGTCGGAAATTTCTCGCAAAACCGGAATATTGGAAAGTAGAGAAGGGCGGCCAAAATTGGCGGATTCAACATAAGAAAATCCAAAGCCTTCGTCGCGACTGGTCAAGATATTAAACAAAGATTGCTCATAAAGTTTGATCAGTTCGGAGTCGGGGACAAAACCAGGAAAAATGAATCTTTTATCGTGAGTTGTTTCTTTGAAGAATTGTTTTAATTCCAAATTCCAGGGATGATTTAATATTGGATCTTTGTTCAATTGCTCAATTGTTAAATTGTTAAATTTATTAAATATTTTTCCAACAAACACACAATTGATATTAGCGATTTTGATGGCTCGTGCTAGGTTGACAAGATTTTTGTTCCATGTAGCATCACCGACGTAGAGGCAAAACTTAGTATTAAGCGGTTTTTTTTGTTTTGTACTTAATACTTGATACTTAATACTTGCTACTTTGGTAAAATTTTTTGGCAAACACGGATATATTATCTTAATTTTATCTTCTCGAATACCGAGGATTTTAATAATATCTTTCTTTGAGGCTTCGGAATCGGTAATTATTATGTCGTAATTTTTTAGGGCAAGTTTATTTAATAGTATACATATAGAGCCTTTAATTCCTGGTGGAAAATGAGAAGGGTATTTGAGAGGAATAAGATCATGAATGACAGCGATTTGTTTGCTGGCAATTCGGCGTCCACGTAAGGACAGGTCTAGACCTGTCCGTACAGGCGGTTGGAGGAAATTGAAGAAGGGGTTGATAAACACAGGTTGTAGGGGGTAGGTTGTAGGGGGTAGATGGGAAGAAAAAACGAAATCATCGGGGAAATTTTCTTTTAAAATTTGCAGGTAGCGACCAATACCACGGACGGCACTTTGAGAGTCCGAAGCGGTTGGGTCGAAGACGAAAACTTTATTTATCATAAATTTAAAATTGACTTGTCATCCCCGCGGAGGCGGGGATCCAGTGTTTCATTATATAGATTCCCGTTTTCACGGGAATGACAATTGATTGACTTTCAATTTAAACTCAAACAACGAATGGAACTAGGTATCTCGGCATTCTGTTATGATCGACTAGAGTATTAAAAACGACGATATTGCCGTGGAGAATCATCTGACGGAAATTTTTGTCTTTCATCATCAGTCTCGTCCTGTCAAAAAGTTCGTAAATTCCATCAATAAATCTTAGACCATCATCAAATTCGATACTGACACTTTTTTGACTGACGGCTTTAAACACAAATTTTTGAATATCTGATTTATTCCAATTTAATATTTCTGGATCATCCCAGTCGATTTTGACAAAAATATTGTCTAACTCCAAGTCTTTTATGGCTTGCCAGCTTTTTTCCTGAAAATTTCGAAAGATACTTTTATTGGAAATAAAAACCGGTGAAGAAAAAAAATCATCTTGAGAAAATTTACTGTCTATTATTGGGTCTTTAAGTTTACCTGTCTTTCTGAAAGTCCGGATGAGATCAATTGTCAGCTTAGTATTAGTTAGTAAAAATGGATCACGAGGAAAAACGGCAAAAGCGTCAAGTGCAGGAAACGGGGCATATCCACCGTCTGTAATCACAATCAACTCTTCCTGATGATTGGCGTATGGCCAGTCGTGACTGATCCCCGCAATAGAATATCGAGTAACTAAATTCTTAAGGAGAAACTTAGCTTTTTGTTTTAAGGTCGTTTCTGAAATATTAGTTTTACGATACGCAAATTTAAGTTTTTCTAAAATCAAAAGAAATATTTTTCCTTTCCCCCCATCATAAAGTTTTGTCGTTGCCTGCCAGTTGCCAAGAAGAGATTTTGGATATTTGTTTCTAAAATCAGCGAGCCCGGGTTTAATGGCACTATTTAGCAATTTCAAAATTTTTTCATCTTTAAACAAATCCATTGTTCGAACAATCTTTCCATCAAGCGCAAGTTTATTTAATATTTCCTCAGTAAATCCAAAATTAGCAACCTCATCATCTTCGATATGAATTTCCAGTCCGCTGATTACTCCACCGATATGGGGATCATAAGAAAAAAATATCGGGACAATTTCGGCAACTTTTTCACCTCGATCTTTTAATTGCTTTTGTAATTGCAAAAGTCCTTTAGCGGTAATTAATTTATTGATAATATCAGCTCTCACTCCGCCGTCCATTTGACGTCCACCTTCGGTTGAATGGATCTGGGCTCTTGCCGCACAACCAAGATGTGAATCAAGACCATAATAAATCGTATCTCCTGCTTTTTCTCTAAGTAATTTTATTATCTGTTTGACAACATAGGAATCCGGATCGATAAAAACCGTGCCTTCAATTTGACCCTCCATAAAACCGTTAACGACTCCGGCGGGCGTTCGTAGCGCTCCTCCAACTTGAGGCGGCTTGGAAAACATAACCGATGGCATATTTCGTCCATCGACACAGGTGACGAAAAAATCATGATTTCCAATGCCTATATATTTTTTCGCTAATTTTTTCGCCTCAGTTACCTCAGTTGCATTTAATTCATGAGCCCTTTGGATGCGAGTTTGAAAATGAAGATCAGAAAATTTTTTCAGCCAGGTAAAATTTATTTTGGTTGTTTCCCGAAGTTTGGGATCAGTATAATGATCTATACAATGATTGGTTTGTAAAGTGATAAAATTATTTAGTTGTTTCTCAAGATCATGGGGAATTTTGTTTAGACTGGACATAAACCATAATTATAGTATAATTTTATTTCAAAAAAAATGGGAAAATTATTACAATTATCACTTGGAGCTTTAGGCGTCGTCTACGGAGATATTGGAACATCCCCTCTTTATGCCATTAATGAAATATTTTTTGGTCACGCGGAACTAACGAGAAATCTAACTAATATTTTTGGAACGATTAGTTTGGTCGTCTGGGCACTCACGATAATAGTGGCTTTTAAGTACGTCATATTTGTTCTTCAGGCAGATAATGACGGTGAAGGAGGAGTCTTTGCTCTTTATGGATTACTTTCAAAAAAACATTTTGCTTCAAAAGTAGTTATCACGACTTTACTCATTTTTGCAGCGGGATTACTTTACGGAGATGGGATTATCACGCCCGCAATCTCTGTCATTTCAGCGGTTGAGGGGTTGAAAGTTGCAACAGTCGCTTTTGAACCATTTATCGTCCCGATTACTTTGATAATTTTGACGGGACTTTTTGTGATTCAAAGCAAGGGAACTAAAAAAATTGGTACGGTCTTTGGTCCGATTATCGTTGTTTGGTTTTTGTTAATTGGTTTTTTTGGATTTTTACAAATTGTCAAAAACCCTGGAATTTTTCAAGTATTTAATCCCATCCACGCTCTAAATTTTTTGATGAGTCATTCTCTAAAAGAGAACTTTTTGGTCTTGGGATCGGTAATGCTGGTCATGACCGGAGGCGAGGCGATGTATGCTGATCTAGGACACTTTGGAATCAAACCGATCAGAATTTCTTGGTATTTTTTGGTTTACCCAATGTTGCTACTTAATTATTTGGGTCAAGGAGCATATTTGATGAGTGGGGAAAAAATTATTTTTGGAAATATTTTTTATAGCTTAGTTCCGACGGTGTTTTTGTACCCGATGGTTGTGATTGCAACACTTGCAACGATCATCGCCTCACAAGCTCTTATTTCAGGTGCCTTTTCTATGACGACTCAGGCGGTTGCCTTTAATCTTTTTCCATATATAAAAGTCAGTCATACAAATGAAGAACATCATGGACAAATTTATATTTCAGTTGTAAATTGGGCTCTTTATATAGGTACAGTTATTTTGGTTTTAGTTTTTCGAACGAGTACTAATCTAGCTGGGGCTTATGGACTTGCTGTGTCTGGAGTAATGTTGATGACGACCGTCGGCATGTATTTTATAACCAGATTATTTTGGAATTGGTCAAAATTTAAAGCAGGAATATTATTTATTCCTCTAGCTTTATTTGAACTATTATTTTTGATTGCTAATTCGTTAAAAATATTCCAGGGAGGATATGTGCCTTTATCAATCGCAATATTTTTATTAGTCATGATGTTGATTTGGCAGTGGGGGACGAGGATAAAAGATGGTCTGTATAAAAATATCCGAAATATGAAGCTGGCAGACCTGTTAAAAATCAAAGAAACAATCACTCAAAATGATACGATTGCTCGTTCAAGTATTTTTTTGACTCCGCGATTTATCAAAAATAAAAATGAGGATGTGCCAATAATTTTGGAAGTTTTTTATAATCGCTATAAAGAATTGCCAAAAAATATTATCATGCTTAGCGTTTTTATAGATCGAGACAACCCTCATCTACATGAGGCAAGATATGAAGTAATTAATTTTTTTGAAGATAAAAAGCGAGGTAGTGTCTACTCAGTTCAAGCAAGATTTGGATTTATGGAGGAGCCAAATGTCGAGCTAATACTTGAGGATTTAGCAGATCATCACAAGATGAATTTGGATATCGAGCCTTCTCATTGGCTCATCCACACTTTTCACAAAAGAATTTTGTTTGAGGAAAAAGCCAGTTTATTGTCAAAGATAAAATTGTATATCTATAAATTTTTAGATCATAACTCAATTAAAGCTGATGAGTACTTTGGATTGGGAATTAAGAATGAATTGACGGTCGAAGTCGTGCCAATGAAATTTGAAAGTAAGTTTTAAAAACGTGACACTGAATTTTATTTCTCCGTGGGAACCCTCCCGCCTTGGCGGGACTCCCAAGTCGAAAAAAATTAAGCATCACGTTTTTTCTAAAAATTTGATAATCTTTTATTGTTATTAACATATTTTTTATGATTTTAGGACCAAAAAAACTTTTACAATTAGTTAAAAAAATAAAGTTGGTTGAAAATCTGGACGAGCGAGAACTAACGACTCCAGAGGGAGCAGGATTTGATATCAGGCTTGGAGAAGTGCATAAGATAGTCGGAGGAACTGCGTTTTTGGGAGTGACTCATAGGGAAACACCGGAAATAAAAACTATTGCTAAAATCTTAAATTCCAAATCACAAATAAATTCTAAATCTAAAATTCCAAAGATCACAATCAAACCAGGAGAGTTTTATCTACTTTCTTCAATTGAGACTTTTAATATTCCACTAAATTTGACAGTCAATTTCAAGCCTAGGACAACGTTGTTTCGCTCAGGACTTTTTCTTCGCACAGGAAATGTTGCACCCGGTTATCATGGAAAGGTAACTTTTGGAGTCAAAAATGAAGGACCAATTTCAGTCACTATGGAGCTTGGATGCAGGTTTGCCCATGCTCAATTTTTTGAGGTAAAGGGCGGAGGGACGCAGTATAAAGGTCAGTGGCAGGGAGGAAGAGTGACGACAAAAAAACGTGAAAAACAAATTTAAAATGATCATCAAAACATTTAAACAAGCAGAGGCGTTTCTCGCTCTTCATATTCCAAAAACTTCGGAGACCACCTTTCCTGGTGAAATTGGTTTAGAAAGAGCAAAAGATTTTTTACACTTACTTGGAGATCCTCAGGAAAAATTGAAAATCATTCACGTTGCAGGGACTTCGGGAAAGGGTTCAACTTGTTATTTAATTAGTTCGTTACTAGGTTCGCAAGGGTTTAAGGTTGGGCTTCACCAATCTCCGCATTTGATCGATGTTAGGGAAAGATTTCAGATTGGAGGTCAAAATATTTCCGAAAAAGAATTTGTGTTTTATTTAAATAAAATCGCTCCGGCGATTAATCATAAGGGCGGGTCAAGACACGCCCCTACAACAAAATTAACATATTTTGAAATTTTGGTTGGCTTGGCTTTTTATATTTTTGCCGATAAAAAAGTTGACTTTGCGGTTATCGAAACTGGGCTTGGAGGATGGTATGACGGGACAAATGTCGTTGAGCGATCCGATAAACTTTCGGTTTTGACAAAAATTGGTTTAGACCACACCGCAATTTTAGGAAAAACATTATCGAAAATTGCATTGCAAAAAGCGATGATTATTAACGAAAATAGCCAAGCGATTTCAATTGACCAAGAACCTGAGGTGGAGAAGGTTATCAAAAAAGTTGCCAAAGAAAAAAATTCGCAAATATTTTTTGTGTCTTTGTTGTCATCCCAGCGGAGGCGGGGATCCAGTGCTTTTTGTTTAGATTCCCGTTTTCACGGGAATGACGCCGTTTTTCAATTGATTAATAAACTAAATTTACCCGGTGATTATCAAAAAGAAAATGCTAGTTTAGCATTGGCAACCGTTAATTATTTAGGTCGAAGAGACGGGTTTAAAATTGACAAAAAAAATGTAGGGGCGGTTTTTCAAACCGCCCATTTTCCAGGTCGTTTTGATATTAAAAAAATAAATAATAAAACTGTCATTTTTGACGGAGCCCATAACCCACAAAAGATGGAAGCATTTATCAGTTCATTAGTTAAAAAATATCCCGGGAAAAAATTTAATTTCTTACTAGCTTTTAAAAAAGGAAAAGATTATAAAGAAATGTTAAAAATAATTATCTCTCGTAGAGACGGGGCATGCCCCGTCTGTACAAAAATAATTATTACATCCTTTTTAACAGAGAATCAGGATATGGTAAATGCGTCGGAGGATCCAATAGTAATCGGTAATCAATTAAATCGGTCATGTGTAATTATCCCCAATTTAAAAAAGGCATGGGAAACCATTTTGAAAGAAGATGGACCAATTGTCATCACCGGTTCGCTGTATTTAGTAGGAGAAGTTTTTAGGTTGATAAAAAATAATAAAGCGTTAAAATTAACCTAATTAATCTAATTACTAAATAATAACCAATGACCAAATACCAAGAAACAAACAAATATCAATATTCAAAAATCAATAGACCAAATGGTTTTTAATTTTGATTCGATTGGTAATTGGTTATTGTTTGGAATACTTGGTTTATTGTATCTTGGTTATTGATTAGGTCAATTAAAAATTAGAAATTTTTATGAAACACCCCGAATACCAATACCTCGATCTCCTCAAAGATATCCTCAAAAACGGCGAAAAAAAACCTGTCTGGGGGAATCCTGGGGTTTTTATCAAAGGCGTCTTTGGGCGACAAATTAGATTTGATTTATCGAAAGGTTTTCCATTACTTACCACTAAAAAAGTTTTTATGCGGGGGATCACTCACGAACTTATCTGGTTTTTGCGAGGAGACTCAAACATCAAATATCTAGTTGACAACGATGTCCATATTTGGGATGAATGGGGTTACGGGCGATCAAAAATCAAAAATTTAACACAAGAACAGTATATTGAAAAAATAAAAACTGATAAAAAGTTTGCGGAAAAATATGGAGAACTTGGTCCAATTTACGGGGTGCAGTGGCGAAAGTGGCGTGCTCAAAATAACAAAACTATTGACCAATTAGGGTGGGTGATAAATAAGCTCAAAGATCCCAAGCAAAGATTTAGAAAACATTTGATAGTCTCCGCCTGGAATCCTGCCTACATCTATGAAATGGCTCCCAGCAGGGAAAAATCAGTTGCACTTCCACCGTGTCATACAATGTTTCATTTCAATGTTTTGGGAGGGAAACTTCACCTTCAACTTTATCAGAGAAGTGCTGATATTTTTTTGGGAGTGCCTTTTAACATCGCCTCATATTCATTGCTTTTATTGATGGTCTCCCAAATCGTCGGGATTGCCCCTGGTGATTTTGTCCATACTTTTGGCGATGTTCACACCTATTCAAATCATCAAGAGCAAATCATCGAGCAACTGAAGAGAAAGCCACGACCATTTCCGACGGTTAAATTAAATCCAAATATAAAAAATATTGACGATTTTACGATAAAAGATATTGAGGTCGTCGATTATAATCCATATCCTCCGATTAAGGGAGAAGTGACTGTCGTGGGAGGATTTTAATTATGACTATTTCAATAATCGCTGCAATTGGCAAAAATCGGGAGCTTGGAAAAGATAATAAGCTTCTTTGGAATTTAAAATCAGACATGAAACACTTCAAAGATTTGACCGAGGGGCACGTCGTCATTATGGGGAGAAAGACCTACGAATCTTTACCGGAGAAATTTAAACCATTGCCTAATAGGATTAATATTGTGGTTTCAAGAAAATCAAATGAGACTAATGAGACCAATAAGTCTAATTTGACCTATTGGGTAAACTCGATTGAAGCCGCCTTCGCTAAAGCTTCCTCCTTCGTCAAGACTACGGAGTACAAGTCGGCGAGCCGAAGAGAAATCTTTATCATCGGTGGGGCGAGTATTTATGAGCAAGGTATAAAATATGCCGATAAACTTTATCTAACACTGGTTGACAGAGCTTATCCTGATGCCGACACATTTTTTCCTGACTATTCACAATTTAAAATTGTAAAAGAAGAAGTACGTCAGGAAGAAGGATATGATTTTAAGTTTGTTGAACTAATAAGGTGATTTTGAACTGGATTTTTTTGCTGGAATGATAAAATATATTTGCATAATATTCTTATATTTGTGTTATTATTTTATTAACCATGGATAATTTTACTCCTTTAAAATCATTTGGGCAGAAAAAAAAGAAGATAAGCAAGTTTCTGCTTTTTACGAATATTTTTTTGATGATGTTTGTGGTCGGACTGACCGGGTATTACTTGCAAAATCAACTTATAAGTAGAGATTCCCAAGCTGGTTGTAGAAAAAATAGTACAAGTGCTAACTGCCAAAGAATTAATTTTAGACAAAGAGTTTATAAAGGTGGTTACGCGGGAGAGTATACTGCTACAGTCAATCTCGGTACCCCACAAAATCCAGTTTCGAAGAAAGTAGTACCGGTGTGGTTTACAAGTGCAGATGGTCGAGCTTATATTATAAAAAATACTAGTGTTGGACCAGGTGGAACCCTCATTCAAAGTGATGATCTTAAACAAGCGCTTGATAAAGCAGGATTGCCGCCAAATTTTATCGATGGAGGAAGTTGTATGCTTCCAAATGGGGGTCACGAAATAAATGACTACTGTATAGCTCCAGGGAACTGTAACACCACTACCACCAACGGAGGTATGAGTACAGCAGCTGGAGATGCAGTAAATCCTAATGAAAACTGTAACGTATGGCACTACAGTATCTGTCCGGTTGGTATTCCTCCGTATTGTACAGAAAGTGGTGGTCCTGAAGGGGATACAGCCCCGACGCCGACGCGTGTGCCGACTGCAACGCCAACACCGACCAGAACAATCATAACTAATACTCCAACCCCGACGCCGACTGCGACGTCAACCCCAACTCCGACCATCACTCCATTTATCTCAAATACCCCAACAGCTACGCCTGTGATCAGCAATACTCCAACTGCAACACCTGTTATTTCAAATACACCAACTGCAACCCCGACTGCAACTTCAACACCGGCTCCAGGGACACCGACCGTCACTCCTACCGAAATTATTTTAGCTAAAGTTTCGGCTTCTCCAACAGTTGTAGTCTCCTTATTGAAAACCGGTATGGTAAAATCATTTATGTATTGGATTCCGGGAGCAATAATGCTTGTCGGATTATTATTATAATTTTTAATTAATTTATGGCTAAATCAACAGATTTTGGTGGATCGCTTAGTAAATTAGAAGTTACTTTGGAAGAATACTTGGTAAAAAAAGCACCTTTTCAGCTTCCAGAAAATGTTCGCGAGATCATTGTTAAATTTGCTCCATATCTTTCAATTTTGGGAGTAGTCATGGGAATACCAGGAGTGATCGCTCTTCTTGGAGCTGGTACAATCTTGGCTCCTCTTGGATTTGTAGGAGGAATGATGACAGGGAGACCATTTTTAGGAGCAGGATATTTGGTAAGTATAATATTTTTGGGAGTGATGGTCGTACTTGAGGCTCTAGCCATTCCAGGACTATTCTCAAGGTCAAAAAAAGGATGGAATTTTATATATTGGAGTGCATTGGTTGGAGTAGTCCAAAATGTAGTCACTTTTAATATTGGAGGAGTTGTCATTGGAGGGCTAATCTCGATGTATTTCCTTTTCCAAGTAAAAGAGTATTATAAATAAAAAATTCTTGTTACTGACAAAACTTGGCGGTCGCAATTTTTTATCACACGAGAGTCTCTCCCCTTCGGGGTCCCTCTCGAAAGTGAAAAAAATTTCTCCCGCCTCGTTTGTTGAAAGGCTCATTCTTGTTTGTTTGTCATCTCCGCGGAGGCGGGGATCCAGAAGTCATGAATTCGCGTTTTAACGGGAATGACAGCATGTTGAATGGTAAAATAGGAGAATGATCTCACAAAACGACTACGATTATTTTTTGCCTGAAAAAAATTTAGCTCTTGAGCCCTCCGTTCCTCGTGATTCCTCAAAAATATTTATCTATGATACGATCGTGAATAAGATAATATTTGATCATTTTTATAATCTAGATAAATATTTACCCAAAGATTCTTTTATGGTGATGAACAATACGAAAGTATTGCCAGCGAGAGTGACTATGAAGAAAGAATCAGGGGGAAAAGTCGTTGTTTTGTTATTGGTCAATGAAATTGTTGGGAATATTCTTCCGATTATTGTTGATAGAAAAATAAATGTTGGAGAGAAAATATATTTTGACCAAGATAATTATCTTAATGTCATTGATCAAAAAGATAATATATTTAAAGTTAAGTTTAATTTCAGTCGCAAACATTTATTTGATCTTTTAAAAAAATACGGGGCGATGCCGATTCCTCCATATCTAAAAAAATCAACTCTTACCCGCGATGAATTGTTAAAAAAATATCAGACGATCATCGCAAAAACAGACGGTTCCTCAGCTGCTCCGACGGCATCACTTCACTTTACCGACGATGTGTTTAAAAAATTAGACAAACGGGGGATTAAACGACTTTTTGTCACGCTCCACGTCGGCATGGGGACTTTCGCACCAATTACATCAGAGAATATTAAGGAAAAAAAACTTCATAATGAATATTATGAAGTTGATAATGAAACACTTCAATCGATTAAACGATTGAAGTCAGAAGAAAAGAAATTAGTTGCCGTCGGGACGACGGTAGTGAGGACCCTTGAATCGGAAGTTCAGCGACGAAATTTTTTATCACAACGGGGACCCCTGCACCCCGAAAGTGAAAAAAATTTGTCGTCTTCGCTTCATCCAACAAACTTATTCATTTTTCCACCTTACGATTTTAAGATGGTTGATGCGATGATCACCAATTTTCATCTTCCAAAATCGTCGCTCATGATGCTGGTTGAGGCTTTTTTACAACACAAAAAAGCCAAGAGAAGCTTAGTTGAGTTGTATGATATAGCTATTAAAAATGATTTCCGCTTTTATTCATTTGGCGACGCGATGGTGATAATTTAACGGTTGACAAAATATATCAAAACATTATAATTATATATATGAATACAACTAATTTACAGATACCAATTCGAACAGATTTAAAAATTGCCGCAACAGAGGTTGCGATTGAGCAAGGTTTTTCATCGCTTCAAGAAGCGGTCAGAGTATTTATAAATAAATTTGCAAATAAAGCAATAACAATTTCTTTTGTTGATGAAGAGAGATTGTCTGCTAAAGCTGAACAACGCTATCTTAAAATGGCGGAGGATATTAAATCTTGTAAAGGCTGGCATAAGGCAGAAAGTGTTGAAGATCTTTTTAAACAATTAAAATGAAGATAGAGTACAACGATTCTTTTATAAAACACTATAAAAAAAGAATTACTTCTAACCATTTGCTGATTAAAAAAGCAAAAGAAAGAATAAATCTTTTTATTAAAAATCCAAACGATCCAATTCTTAAAGATCATCCGTTAAAAGGTAAAAGTAAAGGTTTTAGGGCTTTTTCAATTACGGGAGATATTAGAGTAATTTATCAAATAATCGAAGGTACTGTATATTTTTTTGACATCGGCACTCACAACCAGGTTTATTAAACAGTATAACGGTGATTATATGGTAATATATTACATATGAAAATAAACACTCCTAGTAGAGTGACTGTTTTTAATTCGACAGCAACTGTTGATGGTTCAATATTACCTAAATTTGGTGGAATAGAAGGTAAAGAAAGGATTTTTCCAAAAATTGAAGTAGGTATGTTTACTCCAAATTTAAAATCAATGGATGGAACTCAACAACAATATATTTTAATACCAAGTAACCGTGAATTAGTTGAAAAAGCTGTTGGCGTTGATAAGAGAGATGAAGGAATTATTAATATGGTAAATATTAGATATGGCGGAAAAGTATTTATGTATAAAACAACAAATAAAAAAGGTATTCCATTATATACGATATGTTATTCTGAAGATAGACAAAGCAATTCAATACTTAAACATATAGGATCACTCACGGCAGATTTGAAAAATGATAAATGGATTTTAAAAGAGAGCCCTGGGGCTGTAGCTTTAGAGTTGCGTGCTCAGGATGAAATTAAATATAGGTTGAGTAAGGAAGGAAACCTAGGATTTAAAATTTAAAACAATGACTTCTTTTTTCAAAATTTTACATAATTCTTCAAAATCCAAGGCTCGGGTGGGGGAGATACAAAGCGATCATGGAGTGGTAAAGACACCGGCGTTTATCTCGGCTGCTACCAAAGGAACAATCAAAACCTTGACCCCCACTCAAGTAAAAGAAATTGGAATTCAAGGAGCCTGCGTAAATACTTATCATCTTGTCACTCATCCGGGGGCTCGGGTGATTGAGAAAGCTGGAGGAATCCAAAAATATTCAGGACTTAATATTTTTACGATGTCTGACTCAGGAGGGTTTCAGGTGTTCTCTTTGGCAAGAGATAGTAAGACTCGACAACAAAATTTTTTATCACAGCGGGGACCCCTGCACCCCGAAAGTGAAAAAAATTTGTTGTCTTCGTCTCCTGAAGCTTCTCGAAAAACCAATATTCGAGATGAGGAAGACCCTTTTATTGTCAAAATATCTGAAGACGGAGTGAAATTTCGGTCGACTTTTGACGGGCGACTGATTGAATTTACGCCAGAAAAATCAATGGAATTCCAGGCGGCTATTGGGGCAGATATCAATATGGCTTTTGATGAGTGTACTTATTATCCGGCGACTCATGAATATGCCCAAAAGGCGATGAATAGAACTCATGAATGGTTGAAGCGATGTATTGCTTATAAAAATTTAACAAACCTCGACTCGACATTTTTTAACCGCCACACCCCGAAGGGGACCCCTGGTACCTACCCCCTACAACCTGTTCAATATCTCTACGGCGTTATTCAAGGTGGAACTTTTGAGGATTTGCGAAAAAAATCAGCGGAATTTGTAGTCTCTCAAAATACTCCAGGTGTTGCAATAGGGGGAGTATCGGTCGGAGAAACAAAATCGGAAATGCGGGAGCAAGTCAAATGGGTGAGTGATTATTTACCAAAAGATCGACCAGTACATCTGCTTGGTGTGGGGCAGATAGATGACATAATCGACTTAGTAAAATATGGAATTGATACTTTTGATTGTGTAGAGCCTACACGACTGGCAAGAATGGGCATAATCTATCAAATTAGCGGTTCGATATCGTTTTTTTCGACCGCCACACCCCGAAGGGGACCCCTGGCGATTGTCTCAAAAAAGATATCTTCGCCACAAAAAGAAATAGACATCACAAAATCAATCTATAAAAATAATTTTGAAAAAGTTGATGTCGACTGTAATTGTTATGTTTGTCAAAGTTTTACTAAGTCATATTTACATCATCTTTTTAAATCTCGGGAAATCCTTGGTTATACTTTGGCGACGTATCATAATTTGTGGGTGATGGAGAGGTTGTTTGAAAAAATTAGGGAAGCAATCGTGGAAGATAAAATTTAAAAAATCTTGTACGCCTTATTAAATGTCTCAAAGTCTACTTCGTTTTTGCCTTCGAGTTGAACTTTGACAGGGCGTAGGGAGTAGGGCGTAGTTCGTAGTAATTCTAATTGAGTAATCTTGAGACGTTTTCCGTTTGGGAGGGTAGTCCAGATCCCTGGCCAGGGATAAAGACCCCGGAACAAATTATAAAAAGTTTGTAGGGCGTAGGGCGTAGGATGTAGAAATAAATTTTTTATTTTTTCAAAAGAAATAAAGCCATCTTGCTTAGATAGTTTTTTGGTGTAGGTGGCGAGGGAGTGATTTTGGGGTTGAACCCCTAACCCCGAAAGTGAAAAAAATTTCTCCCCCTCATCTATTAATATCTTCTTAAATAATTTCACTCCTAAATCAGTCAGTTTTTTTTCTAAATCAGGTCTTTTATCGTCATCCTCTATCGTTAAACAATTTTGCACAATAATTGGACCATGATCGATCTCTTCATCCATCTTGATTATGGTGACTCCGGTGATTTTATCGCCGTTAATCAGTGGAGTTGCGATGGGGGAAGTGCCACGATATTTGGGAAGAAGTGAGGGGTGGATGTTCCAAAAACCGTACTTGGGTAGGCTCAGTATTTCTTTGGGAATGAGATCGCCGTAGGCGTAGACTAAAGCCAAATCAATATTTTTGAGCTCGATATCTAAATTTTTTATCACAGCGGGGACCCCTAACCCCGAAAGTGAAAAAAATTTAATATCTTCGCTTTTTAAGTATTTATTGGCAACTATTTTAACTGGAGTAGGAGTTAAAATTTGTTTTCTCCCAACCGGTTTGTCTGCTTGGGTGACGACGAACTTCACTTCGATTAATTGATTAATTGTAGTGTCGGTAATTAATTTTTCAAGAAAACGGGCGGCAAAATCGGGAGAGCCAAAATATGCTAAAGACAATTTTTTCATTTTTTTAAGTTTTTAAGTTTTGGTGTTGAGCTGGCAATGCTTGAAGGCGAAGTGATGATTGGGTACGGAGTGTATGTTGGATACGGAGTGATTGACAAGACATAATCAACGACCTTATTATTTTTTTCAATCTTTTGCCCGTAGCGGACTCCGAGGATAAAAAAAAGAATCACGACAAGAACAATCAAAAAAACGTAAGACTTTATTTTCATGATCCTAAGTATATCAAAATTATGGTTGACAATTTATTTAAAAAAAATTAATATGAAATATGCGTAGTAAATCTATTTTATTTACTTTTTTTGCTGTCTTATTGGCGAGTTTTTTATTTTTAAAATTTGATGTAAATGCTGCTCGTCTTGCCGAGTATGGGTCTGTCACTCATGAGCTTGCCGCTCAAGGGACGGTCCGCACTTGTTTATCAGCTAAAGTAGGGACAATACCTTATGAGGGTCCAAAATATACAAGGACGATAAATATCACGTTAAAAGGAACCTGTGGATCTGCTTCAGGTTGTCAGTGCGTGGTATGTAACGGTGAAAATGCTAATGCAGCTGCTGCAAAAAAATCGAATGAAGAGGTTTGTTCAAGAAAAGAAGAAGAACAGTCGTGTCCAAATAGTGTCCGGGCAGCAGGAAATTGTGATGATAAGTGGTCAAAGAGACAGGTAAATTCGTGCAAAAGATTACAAGGTGAGATTGGGGCAACTGCCAGTGTCAAGGCTGGTTGTAAACCCTGTAATATTGTCAGTAAAAAAAACGTTCTTGGTGCAACCACAGGCACTAATGTTTTACCCCCTGGTCCAGTTGATGTTGAGGTTAGAGAATTAGCCTACATACACACTCCTTATGATTTTACAGCAGTTGGAGATCTTCCTGCAGTGACAACAGGTGAGGATCTAGGCCAAGGTGAGGCGGTAGTAAGTGGAGATGATAAAAGTCAAAAGTTAGGTTTGGTAAATTTTTTTAGCGAAGTATTTAATACATCTGTTGAGGATTTAAAAACCCAGTGTAAAAGTATTTCGTGGGATCCGTACGGAAGAGTTTTTGATGCTCAGTCTTTGGAACCTTTAGCTTATAGCGAAGTAACGCTACTTGATAATTTGACAAAATTACCTGTTGAGATGAAATATAATCTCAACAACGACTATACCGGAAACGACGGAGTTTTCAATATTTTAGTCGAAAAAGAAGGGGAATATCAACTTACAGTTGACCCTTTAACAAATCATCAGTTTATTAAAAATCCGACTTTAAGCCCCAACTGGTCAAAAATATACTCAGATCTTTATTCACCAGGACTGTCTTTTTTTGAGAAAACCGGAATTACCACTCATCACGACGTTGCCCTTCAATCAAAAGGAGAGCCATATCGTGACGCAGTAGCCGAGGTGGTTCCTGGGACGTTAAAATCGGAAAATTTTGACAAAGCAATCGTTTACCGAGGCAGAGAAACTTTTCCCATGGCTAAAGTTTGCTTAGTTGAGGAAGGTACGGGGAAAATCGTTGATAAATGCGTCAATGCCAATAATATCGGTCTTTTTACTTTATCTATCGACAAAAATAAGGTGCCTCAGAAAAAATTGATTTTAAAATTAAAAAAAGTTGATTTGAATGATCCAAATTTATATAAAAATAATCAAAAAGTTGAGACTCTTCAGATAAACTCACTTCCTTCAGGGGCTGGGATACAAGACTATGTCTTTGAGCCAATTTTAAGCCATATCGAAGGTTATGCATATGATGGTAAAGGCATGATAATGGCAAAGGCAAATGTTGCTGTAAAACTTAAGATGAATGATCAGATATTTTATGAAACAACAACTGATGATAGTGGATTTTTTACAATTTACACAAATAGCCTACCATACGTTGAATATTATCTTGAGTTTACAGGTAAAGATCAAGAAAAAATCACGCAAACAACCTCGGAATTTGTCAAGAAAAATGAGGCTTACATCAAAAACGAAAAGCTTGATCTGATGAAAGCAACCAAAAACGAACAATCAATCATCAATCCTGCCTCAGGTAAAATTAACGAAATTGATAAAAATTCTCCATCTAAAGAAAGTTTAACTACAAAAATAAACAAATCTGTTTCTACTTTTAATTTTAAAATAGTAGGTATTCTATTGGTTATATTCCTATTATTTGGTGCAGTTGTGGGAATGATCATCTATATGAAAAAGCAACAGACTGCTTGACAAACGAAATATTAGTTTATATACTTTGGGTAAGATCCTCCAGATAGGGAGAAAAATAAGTTTTTTTCTTTACGCAATTCAAACTAAAGGAGAGCCCGCGTAGGCGGGAAAGAATGATTTTCTTGATGAATTTTTTCATCGGGAGGCGTTCAATCCTTACCATTCTTGAGGGAAAAAAACTAAATTACCCTTTTTACGGAGGATCTCTGGTTCCTCAAGGAATATTACTTACGGATATATTTTATGGTAGCTCAGAAAAAAGTAGTCGTCGACCCCCCTCTTGACATGTCAAAATTAATTGAGGGCGTTGAATCTAAACCAATCATGCCTGTTGAAGATAAGCCTATTGTGACGGTCAAGCCTAATTTACCAGTTCAACCTGGTCGATATGACGTGCCTGTTGAAGAGAGATTGAAGGAAGATTTAAAAATTAGCTATCCAGCCAAGGGTATTTTGGATATTACTTTTGGTGGCTATGGATTTTTAAGACAAAACTATGTCTTGAGTCCTGATCAGGATATCTATGTTTCAACATCCCAAATTCGAAGATTTTGGTTAAGGAGAGGCGATGAGGTCGAAGGTCTAGCTCGTCCACCTAAAGCTGGAGAGAGATTTCACTCCTTACTTTTAATAAAAAAAATCAATGGAATTGAGATGACTGAAGAGCAAAGTGCCAAAAGAGCCGATTTTGAAAAATTGACAGCACTTCATCCAAGTCGCCAGATGAAGATGGAGACGACAAAAGACGTCTTATCGACTCGAATAATTGATCTTATTGCTCCGGTTGGATTTGGGCAGAGAGCTTTAATTGTCTCACAACCAAAAGCGGGAAAAACAACTTTTTTAAAAGAAATTGCAGAGGCAATCGGAACTAACTATCCAAAAGCATATTTGATGGCAATTCTGATTGGAGAGAGACCTGAGGAGGTCAATGAAATCAAAAGATTTATAAAAGGAGAAGTGGCTGCCTCAAACTTTGATGAATCACCTCGACAGCAAATAAAAGTCGCCAATTTGGCGCTTGATCGGGCACGAAGACTAGTTGAGGTAGGATACGACGTCATCATTTTACTTGACTCAATCACGAGGTTGGCAAGGGCGCTAAATTTGTCTGTCACCAACAGCGGTCGAAGTTTATCGGGTGGATTTGATCCATCAGCTCTATACCCTGCCAAGAAATTTTTAGGAGCAGCCCGCAATTGTGAAGAAGGTGGAAGTCTGACAATCGTTGGCACAGCTTTAATTGGGACAGAATCAAGAATGGATGATCTGATTTATGAAGAATTAAAAGGAACTGGCAATATGGAGATCCATTTGGATCGTAAATTTGCCGATCGCAGGATCTTCCCGGCAATTGACGCCGAAAAATCAGGTACTCGCCATGAAGAACTTCTATTTGATCGCGAGACTATGAACAAAGTTAATACTCTTCGTCGAATGTTAAATCTGTTAAACGGTGAAGAAAGGTTAATGGCTCTTACCGAAAAACTTGGTAAAACTAAAAATAACCAAGAGTTTTTAGACTCCTTAAGTAAAGGTGCGTAAATGATCTGCTAAAGATATACTTTGATATGGTATTTTTGGAAACTACAGGATAAAAATTTCTAATTTCTAATTATTCTAATTGACCTAATCAATAACCAAGATACAATAAACCAAGTATTCCAAACAATAACCAATTACCAAT
>JAKAHA010000012.1 GCA_021825445.1 bacterium
GAACTCAAGGGCATCCTGAGTACAAAAGTAGACCACTAAGTCCACACCCAATTTTTGTGGCGTTCCTTAAAGCTTGTTCGAAAAATCCTAAATCCTAAATACCAAGTTACAAATAAATTTAAAATTTTAAATTTAAGACGTTTAATATTTGTTTGTGATTTGAGATTTATAATTTAGAATTTATCTGTTATAATATTGCTCTATGGCAAACTCATTTTTTTACAAAGAAACACAATTTAAAATTGGTGATACGGTCTCAATCGACTACAAACTAAAAGAAGGTGATAAGACTAGAATTCAAACTTTTAAAGGAATCTTGATCAAAGTGAAAGGTGATACTGAGGCAAATAGGATGTTTACAATCAGAAAGATTTCAAAAATAGGTGTTGGAGTAGAGAAAGTTATTCCTTTACTTTCTCCATACATTGCCAAAATGGAATTGGTTAAAAAATCTTCGTATCAAAAAGCAAAACTTTATTTCATAAAAGATATGACAGAACAGGAAGTAAGAGCGAAACTTTATCAAGTGAAAAAGAAAGACATTGTTAGAACCAATGAATCTGCACAAAAAAAATCTAGGTAAAATTGGAGAAGATCTTGCGCTTGACTACTTAAAGTCTCATCAGTTTTTTATTCTCGAAAAAAATTTCAGTTCTAAATTTGGAGAGATAGATATCATAGCTAAGAAAAATAACTGTCTATATTTTGTGGAAGTGAAAACTAGATCCAATTTAAATCGTGGAGCTCCCTATGAGGCAGTCAATAAAAGAAAGATAAGTCATATAAAAAAAACAGCTCAATTTTACTTATTGAAAAATAGTTGTCCAGACTATAGACTGAAGATAGCAGTTTTTTCGATAGTAATTCAAGACGGGAAAACTGATATAAAGTTTTGGGAAGATATAGACAATTAGAAGTTTAATCGAAAAGGGGGTGAAATAAAAATGATTGAACTAATTAATACAATTCTTTTTGACTTTTTTAAAAACTTTGGTAATTTCTTACCTAATTTGTTTGGAGGCTTGATAATTTTAGTTGTAGGTTTATTGATTGGTAGTATAGTCAAACACTTGATTTTGACCGTAGTTACTTTTTCAAAAATTGATCTTTTGTTTCATAAAACAAGATTAATCAAAAAAGAAGAAGTAAACATTTGGACCGAAATATTATCTGAGATATTGAAATGGATGTTAATTATAGTATTTTTAATCCCAGCTCTTGAAGTATGGGGTTTGTCCCGTGCAACTACTGTCGTCAATCAGATTCTTTTCTATCTGCCAAATGTTGTTGTGGCTGTTGTCATTGCGTTTGTCGGTATATTGGCTTCTAATTTGACCGCTGATTTGGTTCGTCACAGCGTCAAAACAATGGGGTCTACAGCAAGTAATGGCTTGGCAGTATTTACCCGTGGGACGATAGTATTTTTTACAGTTTTGGTTGTCCTTAATCAACTGGGTGTGGCTCAGGATTTGATAAGAATCCTTTTTACTGGAATTGTTGTGATGTTGTCTCTTGCTGGAGGATTGGCTTTTGGTCTAGGAGGTCGTGATTTGGCAAAAGAGTTACTTGAGGAGTTGAAAAGTAAGTTAAAACAGTAATTTATCAAAGCCCTGTTAGGCTTAATTGTCTAACAGGGTTTTGTGTGGATAGAATGGAAAAACAGACTATCTTATAGTATAATATCGGATGACAGAAACTCCTCAAAGACCCGAAAAGAAAAGGTCATTTTTATATAAAATGGGTTTGATTACAACAATTATAGCTGAACCATTTTTTATTGAACAGATATTTTTTGAACCAAAATATCCAGGACTATTAGAAAATCTATTTTATTTGAGTGCTAAATTAGCTGCTGCCGGTTCAGCAGTTGGTTTAATATATATGGCAAATAAATTTCGAATAAATTATGGTGAAAGTTTAGATAGGGCAAAAAAAGATAAACTAGATGCTCAAAAATTAGTTCTTGATGATCATTTAATAGTTCTAGATAGTAAAAATCCAAATGAAGATAGAAGGGTAATGGTTAATAGTCTATCACAGAATGAAATTGATCAACTTACCTGTACGGCATTAAAAGGAAAAAGTATTGTTGTTATTAGGGATTATAGACCAGGTAGCGATAAAAAATGGCGAGTAGCAGAAAAAAAAGAACAATTAAATGGTAGAATTGTAGAAGTACATATACCAGTAGACGCTTCTACAAGTAAAAAAGGAAAAAAATAATTATTTATTTTGCTATAATTATTTTCATTGGAGCGTTCGTCTAGTGGCCTAGGACATCACCTTTTCAGGGTGAATATCAAGGGTTCGAATCCCTTACGCTTCACTATCTTTCGCTAAAGCTATAGATAGCTGGCCACAACAGTTCAAAATCTATTATGTACTATACATATATTTTGAAGAACTATAAAACAAATAGATACTATATTGGCTATGCTAAAGATTTGAAAAATCGGATAAAAGAACATCAAACGGGACGAGTACTTTCGACTAAGTCTGATCTTCATTATGAACTTGAATGGTACTGTGCATTTAGAACAGAAAAACAAGCTGTCACGTTTGAGAAATACTTAAAATCTGGATCAGGCATTGCTTTTATGAAAAAAAGATTTTTCAAATCTTCTGTAGCTTTGGCGAAAGATAATTAAGTTAGACCTGTCCTCCGAAGTTTTAACGAAGGAGGAAATCCCTGGTATCTGAAGTTTTTAACGAAAGATACCCTTACGCTTCACAAATACTATTATGACAATCTAAGTCCTTTTTGATATAATTCATCTGATGGAGATACTTAGAATTTTTAGATCAGAAGCAAGATGTACTTACTGCTCACACCCTGTTACTGGAACTGGTTCAACAACACAAGCTGCAAAAGATCATGCTACTCTATTATTAAATACACATTTAAAAAGCTGTTCTTCGGCTCCTAAAAATATCCGTGATAATGTAAGAGTAACAATTAGATTAGCTCCTTTAAATTCCTCTATATAATAAATTATATTGGTTTGAATCCCTAAACGGAGTATAGTTGAAGGAATTGCTTATTCTTACCGAAGCTAGAGTACCAACCTAATACTTCTTTCATAATCAGCCTCAGCTTTGGTTCGGTTGCGGTAATGAGTGGGTAAAAACATCGTAAACATACTAACAAGCTTGTTGTATTGCTCTTAAAATAAAACAGATTTGGTATAATTCTAATTATGAAGACAGTTGAAAAAAAACGAAAAAGTTTAGGCGATCTCAAAAAGGAAATTAAGTACCAAGAATTACGATCTACACTCATATCAAGCCGTTTAAAAACAATGTCTATCCCGATAGTTCTAATGACAGTCTTATACTCTATGGTAATAATAGTATTTTTTTCTTTTAGAAAAGATAGCTCTTTATCGAATTTTTTAACTTTTCCATTTAAAATATCTGACAATGTAACAAATTCTGAAATTAATATCCTCAACACTAGAATCACATCATTGGAGAATCTTATTAAGAACTCAAGCGCTTCTTCCGAAACGAATTTGATAGCGGTTAGGGTAGGTTTGCTTGAAGAAAATCAAAAAAATTTAAATGAGACAGTTGGGTATGACCTTGATAAGGCACTTACGGCTAAATTACTTAGGGAGAAACAAATAGTAATTGAAAATAAGATAAGTCAACTTGAAAAAGGTCAAGATGGAATTAATGGAAGAATGGATAGTATTATAATCATTCCATTAGTTGGTTTTGTATTGTCTCTTGTAAGTGCTCTTGTCTATTTCTTGTTCACTAAGTTCAAAAAAACAAACACTTAATTAACACTGGGTTTGAATCCTAAACGGAGTATAGTTGAAGGATTTGATGATTCTGGCCGAAGCTGGAATACCAATCTTGAATTTCCTTAACAATTAGCCTCAGATTTGGTTCGGTTGCGGTCACCGATGGGTCACCCGTTTTCGATTTTAAACTACAGATGGCAAGCTTACCCGCAATAATAAAAACAAAATACTACTAGATTTAGGTAAAATATTCTCTATATGCGTGAATCATTTAGGGGTTATGGATCGCCTCTAACAAAAGTCGCGGTAAAACTTGAAAGATTTTTATCCGAAAAAAGAAATGTTAAATGGAAACAAAAAGTTCGAGAGCCTATGTTTCGGTCGGAAACTTTAAATAGTGCTAATTCGTTAAAATCTTTTCAAGAGTTTTTTTCGAATCTTGTACCGCACTTTGAAGATAATGGAAATAGTTGGACTGAAAAAGTAACCTCTCCAGAGAGCATGGAATATATTGCTAGTGCAAAAATATTTTCTCCTAATAAAAGATCAACAGGTATCAATGATCCAAACAAACCCAATTTTATTTATCATCATTTTGCAGGGGCAACTAAACCCGAAGATCACATAAAATTGCTTG
This sequence comes from bacterium, assembly GCA_021825445.1. Lineage (GTDB taxonomy): Bacteria > Patescibacteriota > Microgenomatia > UBA1406 > GWC2-37-13 > GWC2-37-13. The sequence continues at coordinate 4,387 of JAKAHA010000012.1, forward strand.
AGATATTAGCTCCTAGCCTAAAAAAATACAACATTATTATTGTATCTGCCCACGGTCACTCAAAAAACGATGAAAAAATTATTAGTAATCCAATGTCTCGGACATTTGCATCAATGGAGGATATACAAGGAACAATCGCGGCGTCAGTTGCTTTGGTTGATAATTTAGCACTATTAAATAAAAATAATAGCGTTTATCTTGGTATTTCAATGGGTGGAATTGTCGAATACTGGCATAGAATTCTAGGAAAAAATAACTTTTCAAAAAGCATTATAATTGCTGCACATCCCCAAGCTGATAAAATTTTTACTTCATATCCATTTTCGGGTATGTTTAATGCTCCAGAGATAGAAAAATACAGAACGCAGTTCGCAAAAGCTTTTAATATTGGTGAAATTACAGCTCAAATAAAAAATCGATTTAAAAATGTTAAATTGTATCTTGGAACAAAGGATAGTATTGTTAATAAAAAAATCGCTCGAAATATGGCAAAAAGACTTGGAATAGATAATATTTCTGAATATCCTTTTGATCATTTTACTATCTCACTTGCTGGTTTAGATATTCTAAAAACTTTAAGGAAAGAACTAAAAGTTTTAAATACGAAGTAAAATAAGTTTACTATAAGGACTTCAAGGTTTAAGACCCTAAGGGTTCACACTTTAAAAAATAAATAATAATTTATATGGCAGAAAAACAAAAAGGTGGTTCAGTAAGGGAAACAAGTTTTTTAGGTAGGACTTATTCAGTTGATGTTTTAGCTCCACCCCCCCAACTGTAACTTTGCCAGAACACAATATATTAAATAGTGAATAGAGATGGTGATGATATAGGACTGCCTTATCCTAGTAGGATTGGGACAGTTGAAGTAGCGGAGTTGCTTGATGTTGATCTGACTCATAAAGTAACTATTACTTGTGAATCGGCTAAGAGACCTTTTCCAAAAATGCAAGATTGGTCTCAATGTAGAAACGCAACTTCAATTAACGTTAAAGTTTAAGTGTACAAGACCTGATTTTAATTTAGTTTGATATAAAGACTTATTTAATGATAAAATATCGTATGGTGAAAATTGTAAAATCATTGTTCGCATTAGAACCAGATCCTGAAGCAAGACAAGCACAACAAGATGCTCTAAGAAAAATTTATGCTCAACATGGAGTTGATTATGATGAGATGAGAGAGGGTCTAAAAACAGAAGGTGTTAATCATTAAGTAAATACAGAGCAGCACTAGCTGAAGTCGAAATGCAAAAATTGATTCTTGAAAATGCCGCAATTCGTGGAAGAACACAAGGGTTTACAGTTATTGGATTATTGAGAATGATGGTAGATTATAGGTCGCGATTAAGTCGAAAATAAAAATAAACTTCTAATATTACGTTTTGACTATTAAAATATACCTATAGCATGTATAATTGCCGTTTAAGCAGCATCGACGTTTCGTTACATATAATTACAAGGTAAAACGATTAATACATATGTTAAATCCATCTAATATCGAAATATATCAAAAAGCTCGACCTCAATTGTGGTTATATTTTGATGAGTCTCAAAAACTAACGATGGGTTTAGTTAAGCGAACAGTGATCGCTAATGATGGCGGAAAGAAAAAAGAAATATTATTAACTGGAAATCATATTAGTATCAAAGATAAAATCTTTTATGGAATAAATATGGCAACCATAGGTGCATTTTCAATAGCAGGTATGTCTATTGGAATCGGTATTTCTTCATTATTAGGTAGTCCGTTGGCAACGCAAATGATAAATATATTAAGTCATCTTTAAAACTTCTAGTATTTTTTTACCTACTGTCGGAGTTAGTTGTATAATGAAATTATTAGTTATTTTTTAATATGTTTAGGGAAATTGCATATACTTTAATACTTGGTAAACCTTTGATAATGTGGGGCGGACTTATTACTTTATCTTCTTTTCTTTTTACAGCTTATATCAGTTTTGCAAATAAACGTGGGGACCATCGGATTCCATTTGCATGGCACCAGAAGATGGCGATTATCTCATTAATCATCGGTTTACTTCACGGCTTACTGGGAATATTGAGCAATCTTTGAAATATGACCATCTTAAATTTATTTTTTTTTCGTTCCTCACGAAGTGATTTTAATTCACGTTGTGTTCGTGCTTAAAATATTTTTATTTTTTTAATCTTAGTCTTATTTTAAACTTATAGTATATATGGGCTATCTTATAGTATAATGTGGTATGAGTGAAATGTTTATATATAATTTCTTTTTAGAAATTGTTGAAAAAAAGATACCTTCGCTATTCAACCTGGATTTTTCCGGGGAAAATATCGATAAATCTAATCCTGACTTGCGTAATTTCATCGATATTCTTAAGATTATAAAAACTAATAAGCAGGACTTTCCATACTTACTTGTCCTCGATTTTAAGCCCAATTCAAATCAATTAAAAAATGTTTCTCTAATTCAAGATCCTCATTATCAAAAAAAAGATCTGCCCAAAACATTTGTAGGACATCTTATATCTCTTCCAGATATGGTTCAAATTGAAAACAACCCTGAAAGTTTATTTAAAAATATCAAAATGATTCGTGAACACACGACTAAAAAATATTACAGAAACTTATATTTAATGAATAGTAAAATCAGTCGCAAAGTTTTAAATGAAACTAATCGGCTTGCCAAAACTATTATTCAAGGAAATATGTCTAGATTTAAGTTAATTCATCCGAATAGAGTGTGTATAGGTGGAAATAGTAATTCGATTCTTGTAGTTGGTAATATGAGAAAGGATTTAGGTCTACTCAAAATCTCGCCTCAAAATTAATGCTTCTTGAATATAGCCCTATAGTATGCTATACTATAGGACTTGAAATATGAACAACACTTTGATGAACATCATCGCCGCAGCCACGATTTTGATCACAAACGTCACAGGTACTACTGTGCCCAAATCTATATCTGAAGTATCTTATTCTCTCTCCAACAGGTATTCAAACACATTCGTAAACGACGTATTCTCAGATAATATTTTGCTTACCATTGCCTATTTGGGTGGAAAAGTCAAGAAAGGCGATACGATTGACTGGGAAAAAATCAGAGCCAATTGGGAGATTAAATTTACTTTACGTCCTGGTGAAACATTTGCCTTTCATGATGCGGTTTTAGATAAATATAAAGGAAAAATAGCCGTGACAACCAATGCTCATTTTAACTCTTATGAAGGATTTAAGTCTGATGGATGGTTGGTAGGTGATGGGGTTTGTCATCTAGCCTCGTTTATGTATGTTGTTGCCAAAAATGCCGGTCTTGAAGTCGAGGCTCCAACCTCCCACGATTTTGCTGTCATCCCAAATATCGAAAAAAAGGATGGAGTATCTATCTATTCTGATAATACTTTGCAAAATCTTTACATCTCAAACAATAAGAATGAAGATATTACATTTGTTTTTGGTCATAAAGATGATGTTTTGACTATTCGAGTTGAGACTGATACCATAGATAAATGAGGAGAAAAAATAAGCGAAAACAAACGAGCTTCGACTATCTTTATTTGATCAGTTCAATTGTTGTAATCGTTATCTTTGTTTTATTTCTTCTTCCTCGTTTGATAGCAAAAAAAATACCTTGTGCCAATTCCATAAGCTGTAAAGAAGAGCCAAAATTTGAAGTCGAAACGAATGCTATTGGAATATTTAATAGTCAAGAAATAAAAGCTCCAAATATTTACCTTTCTAAAAATGAGAATGTTAATCCAGTGCTCGGCATAAAAACATCAATTGAAGAAAAACATATTTACGTAAATTTGACGACACAAACACTTTCTGCTTTTGAAGGCGATACTCTTTTTATGCAAACACCAATTTCTTCAGGTCTTTGGGGAAAGACACCAAAGGGTGAATTTGCAATATGGTCAAAATTTAGAGCAACTCGAATGGCGGGTGGATCGGGAGCTGACTATTATGATTTACCAAATGTTCCGTACGTCATGTTTTTTTCCAATGACGAAGTCCCGGGTAGTGCGGGATTTAGTTTGCACGGTACCTATTGGCACAACAACTTTGGTCATAGGATGAGTCATGGATGCGTCAATATGAAGACGACTGACGCAGGTAAAATTTTTGATTGGGTTGATGTTGGAACAAAAATTACTATCTATGAAAACTAAAATTATTATATCTATTATTGCTATAACCGTTATTTTGCTGGCTGTATTTCAATTTAATAATAAGAAAAGTCAAACCGTGATTACATCAGCGGCACCTCCGATTGTTACTCCAATACAGGTTGAAACATCTGACGCGATGGATTCGCCTGATGGGAGTAAAACCCTAATGTTGGAGAAAAAAGGGCAATTTCAAACGGTAGCCACATCATCAAAAACTGATGGTAAAAAAATTCAAGTTTATAAAGAAGAAACACTGGGTTCAAATAGATTTAAAATACCATATAATTCTTGGTCACCAGATAACGTCTACTTTTTTTTAGTGGAAAAAAATCCTACTTACAATAATTATTTTGTATTTCAAAGTGAGGGAGGCCTTTTCCCAAGTAATTTACCGTATACTTCTATCAGAGAGTTATTTAATAGTAAATTACCTGACTATACAATTGAAGATGTGACTGGGTGGGGTGGGATAAATTTGATCATTGTAAATGCAAAAAAAATATCGGACGATCAAAAAGTTTCTTTTTGGTTTGACGTGCCAAGCCAGACGTTTATTCAGCTGGGAACTTACTTTAAATAATGAAAAAAATATTTCTATTAATTTTATTTGTTATTTTGATTGGACTCCCATTTTATTGGTATTTTTTTGGACCGGTAGGAAGCAGTAAGGAAACGGAAATATTTATAATTCCGAAAAATAAAACAGACTTTGATTTAGTTAAAAGTTTGAAAGACAAAAAATTTATCAAAAAAAACAAAATCTTAGATTATTATCTAGACACTTTTGTCTTTTTTGCAGATGCTAAACCTGGAGGATATCGATTATCAAAAAGTATGTGGGCACTTGATATTTTTAAAAAGATTTCTGGGAAGCCAGACTTGGTTTGGGTTTCCTGGTCAAGTTGCTTGCGTAAAGAGCAGGTAGGAGAAATTTTAGCTGAAGCGTTGGGTTGGGATGCTCAAGAACTTGATAAATGGAATAGTTTCAATTTTGAAGGTCAGTATTATCCAGACACTTATTTGGTACCGATTGATGAAAATGGAGAGCAAGTGGCTAAAAGGTTGATTGACCGATTTAACGAAAAATTTTCATCTTATGCTGAAAAATATATTACGGAGAATATCAGATGGGTGACAGGCTTAAAAATTGCCTCACTGATTGCAAGGGAAGCAGCAGGAAGTGCCGATATGCACCTGATCTCGGGAATAATTTGGAATCGCTTGAACAAGGGAATGGCTCTCCAGATTGATGCGACGATGCAGTACACACTGGGCAAAAATAGTGAGGGAAAATGGTGGGGAAGTATTGATCTTAAAGAACAAAAAAAAGACTCTCCTTATAATTCTTATCTTCATAAAGGTTTACCGCCTACTCCAATTTGTAGTCCAAATATTGATTATATTGAAGCCGCATTAAACCCAGAAGAGACTGACTGTTTATTCTATCTGCACGACCATCTCAAACAAATTCACTGTTCCGTAACTTATGAAGAGCATCTTCAGAACATTAAAAAGTATTTAGACTGATATAATGTAACCTTATATGCCATTTTATATCTATGCTTGGATTGGAGCAGTCGCATCAGGTCTATTTGTTGTAGTTGCTAAATTAACAAGTAAACACGCAATTAGTAATCCTTGGCTGTTTAATTTTTTATTGACAACCGTCACTTTATTATTCACAATTCCTCCAGCTATTTATTATCATTCAATTTTGCCAAATGGTTGGATACTAGTTATTCTGGCAGCAATTTTTGCGACCCTAAATACAATTTTCTATATTTTTTCAAATGCTAGTTTAGATGTTTCTGTTTTTATGCCTCTTTATAATTTTAGAAATATCTTTACTTTATTAATTGGATTTCTTTTTTTTGGTGATAGATTTCCGACATTCAAATTATTTTATGTTGCCGTAATAATCATTGCAGGGGTTCTGACTTCATTAGACGAAAAATTAAGTTTAAAATCATTTTTTAAAATCACAATTGCACTTGGTATATTAACAGTTTTCTTTTCTGCGATTAATGGTGCTTTTACCAAAGCGGTTCTAATGAGCAATAGTTTATGGACTACAAATCTCTGGATTGCAATAATTAATTTTGTTTTACTTGTCCCTACAATACCATTATTTAAAAAAGATATAAAAAAATTGGATGTGGTTCATATCGTACCGGTTGTATTAATGGGATTATTTTTTACAGTAGGTACTTTTGCAGCTAATAAGGGTTATGAAGGTAGCTATAGCATTACTTCACTTATTATGGTCATGCCATTTTCGATGATTTTTGCTTTTCTTTTTTCAGTTTTTGCACCAAAACTTCTTGAGAAGCATACGTTAAAAATTTATATGATTCGTTTTATTTCGGTTGCCGTCATGATTTGGGCAGCGATGCAGCTGACGAGGTAGTGTCTTTCGCTATTTTTATCTTCATCTGACAATCTAATCCTTGTATTTTGTAGGTTATAAGCGATTGACGATAGAATTGTTTTATTGTTCAATTGTTACATGGTTATCAAGCACAGAAAACTTAATCGTTTAAAAGGTTTTGATTATTCATCAAACGGATATTATTTTGTAACGATTTGTACAAAAAATCGTCAAGATTATTTTGGAAATATTATTAATAATAAAATGGTCTTAAATAAATATGGCATAATCGTCAGTAAGCAATGGTTATGGTTAAAAAAACAATATGATAATTTAATTGATATTGATGAATATGTTGTTATGCCAAATCATTTTCATGGAATTTTAATAATAAAATATAAATCAAAATCTGTAGGGACAGGTCTAGACCTGTCCCTACAAAAGAAACAATTATCATTATCAAATATTATTGGTGCGTTCAAAACAACATCATCAATACAAATTCATAAAACAGGATTAGAAATATTTCAATGGCAATGTTCATTTTATGATCAAATAATCCGTAACGAATATTCATTATTTTATATACGTGAATATATTCGGGATAATCCAAAAAATTGGGATGATGATAAAAATAATTTAATTAAAAAATCTTCTTCGAATAGTCTATAATATGAGTTGATAATTAGCCGTGGTGGTGAAACTCAACTCGTAGTTTCCGATACGAAGTGAGGAACTACTACGAGTTAGTCCCGCCATAGGCGGGATGGCATGACTTAGATAAGCCGCGGTGGTGAAATGGCATACACGCAGGACTTAAAATCCTGTGACTTTACAGTCGTGAGGGTCCGACTCCCTCCCGCGGCACAATAAAACGCCCACTTAGCTCAGCGGTAGAGCAGCTGTTTTGTAAACAGCAGGTCGTCAGTTCAAATCTGACAGTGGGCTCCAGAGAGTTTACTCTGAGCGTTAGTCGAAGAGTCCATAGTTCAACGGATAGAATAAATCCCTTCTAAGGATTAGATGACAGTTCGATTCTGTCTGGGCTCACAAATATCCTATAATTGATATTTTTTCTACTTTTAGTACAATTAGACATGTTTGAAAAAATGAAGTGTTTAGAAATCATGGCTTGGGAATTGCGAGACATGGGAGTGAGTTTGAATGGATTAAATGTAGAAAGAAACACGGTAATTGTGCAAGCAAAAACTGTCAATCCAACGGCAGTATTTTTAATCGGACTAATATTTTGTGATGGAAGCTATACCCCATTAAATCTACTTGGTCAAATTAAATTTTTAGAGCAAGAAGACGGAGCAAAAGTTGGGCGAACAACAAAAACTCTTTTAAGACGAGCACAGTTTGGCTTTTTGTCCGACATAAGAAGCCCTTTTTTTGGTAAAGAACAAATGATCAAACTTACCCCACATCTTATAGCTAACAAATAAAAATCGTTTAATAAGACGAGAAATTTAGGCATAATAAATTCATCACCATTTTCTTCTTATAATAATATTGACTTGACATTTTTTTACCACGGTACTACTACTATAATAGAGGTCAAAAGTTTGGTTTTTTGGTTTTATGTAAAAAAATGGTTACTGCAAATGAGTCAAGAGATAAAAAACTAAAGATTTCAGAACTTTGGTACCGTAGATTGTTTGAAACTGCTCAGGATGGGATTCTTCTGGTAGATTTTGATTCGGGAATGATCTTAGATGTCAATAAATTCTTAATTGACATGTTAAGTTATACTAAGAAAGATTTTTTGAAAAAACATCTTTGGGAAGTTGGGGCATTTAAAGATATCGCAGCTTCAAAAAAAAATTTTTCAATCTTACAAAACAAAAAATACATCCGTTTTGAAGATTTGCCGCTTGAAACAAAAACAGGAGATAAAGTAGATGTTGAATTTGTGTCTAATGTTTATCAAGTAGGTGGAGTAAAAGTTATTCAATGCAATATTCGCAATATAATGGATAGAAAAAAAATAGAATATTTAGCCAGTGAGACACTGCGTCAAAGTGAAGAAAAATTTTCTAAGGCCTTCCAGACATCGCCTTACGCCATCACTATCACTAGGATGGAGGATGGTTCATTTGTTGAGGTTAATGATGCTTTTATTTTATTGACAGGATTTAGTTTAAAAGAAACTTTAGCTAACTCATCCATAGGATTAAAATTGTGGGTCAATGAAAAAGATCGACAGCAGATGGTGGAAGATCTTCGTAATGGAAAAAAAGTGGTGAGTCGTGAATATTTGTTTAGAATGAAGAATGGTGAAATCATGACAGGTTTATTTTCTGCTCAAGTGCTTAAATTGAGTCATGGACTTTGTCTTTTATCTAGTATTTTAGATATCACTGACAGGAAAAAAAACGAACAAGAAATAATGAAAAGTAAAGCTAAGAGTGACGCAATTTTATCTTCAATAGGAGACGCAGTTTTTGCTTGTGATAAAGAAGGAAATATACTTTTATTTAATAAAATGGCTGAAGAGTTAACTGGTATTTCTGCAAAAGATGCCATTGGTCATCATTACAGCAAAATAATTACTTTTATTAGAGAAAGTGATGGAAAACCAAGCAACGATTTTGTTTACGAAGCCATAAAATCTAATAAAATAACAAAAATGACTAATCATGTTTTATTATTTAGAAAAGACAAAGGCAAGATACCTGTGGCAGATTCTGCTGCTCCAATAACCGATGCGAAAGGCAACATCATCGGCTGTGTGGTGGTTTTTCACGACGTGACCCACGAACGCCAAATAGACAAAGCTAAGACAGAGTTTGTTTCGCTGGCTTGACACCAACTACGCACACCACTTTCAACCATCAATTGGTATTCAGAAATGTTGTTGTCAGAAGACGTTGGAAAGTTAACAAAAAAACAGCGAGAATACAGCAATAGTATTCATCATGCCAGTAAAAGAATGGTTGATTTAGTCAATTCTTTGCTAAACGTCTCTCGACTGGAGTTGGGAACATTTTCAATAGAGCCAAAATTGGTCAATATTATCAACATTGCTGAAAATTGCTTAAAAGAATTAAAGCCACAATTATTAAAAAAGAAGTTAATTATTGTAAATGAATTTGATGAACGAGCCACTTTTCTAAAAGTTGATCCAAAGCTTTTTGCAATTATTTTTCAAAATTTTCTTTCCAATACTATTAAATATAGCAAAAGTGGTGGAAAAATTTACTTTAAGATTCGTAAAGAAAAAGATGCTATTCGTATAACGGTGTCCGACAATGGCATTGGCATTCCCACCTCTCAACAAGGACAAATTTTTAAAAAATTATTTCGTGCTGATAATGCCAAAAAAATGGATCCTGATGGATCGGGATTGGGTCTTTATATCGTTAAGGAAATTGTTGATCACTCGGGTGGAAAAATTTGCTTTGAATCTCAAGAAAAAAGAAATACTACTTTTTGTGTCAGTTTTCCGCTATCTGGGATGTTAAAAAAAATTGGCGGTAAAGTATTAATTTAAATCAATATGAAAAACAAAATTCTTATTGTTGATGATGAGTTACCATTATTGAATGCGTTAGTTGACAAATTTAGTGGGGCAGGTTTTTCAGTAATAACTGCAGAAAACGGTCAAGACGGTCTAAAATCTGCATTAAAAAATAAGCCAGATTTGATTCTTCTTGATATTATTATGCCAGTCATGGACGGGAATATAATGCTTGAAAAGTTACGCAAAGATCCTTGGGGAAAGAATGTCAAAGTAATCATGCTAACAAATTTATCTGATCCCGGCACAATAACAAAATCTGCCATAAAAACAGAAGATGATTATTTAATCAAAGCTGATTGGAAAATTGAAGACATTGTATTACAAGTTAAAAATATTTTAAAGGAATAATATGGCTAAAATACTGATTGTCGAGGACGATGATCCTCAAAGAAAAGTGCTTCGAATTAATTTTTTGCAAAAGGGTTTTTCTGTCCTTGAAGCAGTAGATGGTTTGGAAGGTTTGAAAATTGCTTTGCAAGAACATCCCGATGTGATTCTTCTTGATATTCGTATGCCAAAAATGGACGGAATCACCATGATGCATGAGTTGCGAAAAGATCCTTGGGGTGAAAATGCAACAATTATAATTCTTACTAATTATGATACTAACGACACTCAGTTGTTGCAAATAACAACTGATAAGCCATCGTACTACTTACTTAAGGCAAGTAGTTCTCTGGAACATATTTTTGAAAAAATTCAGGAAGCGTTAAAATCAAAGTCGGTCAAATAATTTTAATTTCTTTGATTTTGTAGAAATTTTTCCCATTCGGAGTAATGACTTCGACAACGTCATCCACTCGCTTACCAACTAAGGCTTTTCCAACCGGTGAATAGTAGGAGATTTTTCCGTGAGTTAAATCTGATTCGTGACTGTTGACAATCTGATAGGTAACAGTTCCGTTATTTGTTTCAACGGTGACAAGACTTCCAACATCAACTGTTCCATTAAACTTTGTTTCAATGACATATGCGTTATCGAGTATTTTAGTCAAAAATCGAAGACGACGGTCAATTGAGGATAGTTTTGATCTTGCAACTTTATAAGCAGCGTTTTCTGAAAGGTCTCCCATTTCTCGGGCGGTTTTAAGATTGGCGACGGCGTCAATTCTACTTTTTGTTAATTTATTTTTTTCATTAACAAGATCTTGGTAGCCTTGCTTGGTGAAGGGGGTTTTGGACATATGTTTACAAATTAACCTAATTAACCTAATTATTCTAATTGATCTAAAAAATATACAATATCCAACTGAGAATTGGGGTTTATTTAGGTAAATTAGGTCAATTAGAAATTAGAAATTTTTTAAGGCGATCCAGAGATTTCTCATCATAAATTGATACTGGCAAAACATCTTTATTAAATTTTTTTAACTCTTTTACTTTTTTTTCAATTTCATTTTTATCAATTAGATCAATTTTAGTAAGAAAAATAATTGATTTTTTTTCAACCAATTTTGGATTGTATTTTTTTAATTCGTTGATGACAGTGTTGTATTCAGTCGTCACATCGGTTGATTCGACGGAGATACAATGAAAGATCATGTCGACCTTTTCAATGTGTTTTAAGAATTTAATTCCGAGTCCGCGCCCGACTGATGCACCTTCAATCAGACCTGGAACATCGGCGATAACTTTACCGTTATAGACACCAAGGTTTGGTTCAAGAGTTGTGAATGGATAGTTAGCAGTTTTTACATTTGCCGAAGTTAATTCATTTAACAAACTACTCTTACCAGCATTGGGAAGTCCTATCAAACCAAAATTAGCGATTAATCGTAAGATAAGTTTAAAGTTTCTTTCTTGACCTTCATGTCCTTGCTCAGCGTGCTGAGGAATCCTATTGGTTGGTGATTTAAAGGCACTATTTCCGCGTCCACCAATTCCACCCTTACATAAAAGGAACCTAGGGTTTTTTTCGTTAATTGTAATTTCAGCTTTTGATGAAACATCAATTAGTGTTGTTCCAACGGGAACGTTAACAAATAGATCATCACCGAATTTTCCAGTTCTTTGATTTTGCCCGCCAGGACCACCATTTTCTCCTATATATTTTATTTTTGAAATAAAAGCGTCCAGTTGTGTAAGATTACGATTTGCCACAACATAAACATTTCCACCTGGTCCACCGTTACCGCCTGAGGGTCCCTTTTTATTTCTAAAAAAAGCGACCCTTCCGGCTCCTCCATGCCCACCTTTAACCATTATTTTTGCCTCGTCGATAAATGACATGAAATATATTATACAGTTAATATGTAGGGAACGACCACTGTGTCGTTCCAAATTGCATTAAGGTCGGACACGAGGGTCCGACCCTACAAAGATCGTTTGTTAATCTTCAAATGATTCAATGCTTTTTGGGTAAGCACCCTTCCCCTTGTTGTTTTTTTAATAAATCCAAGTTGGAGTAAATATGGTTCGATAAATTCTTCAACAGTTCGGATATCTTCAGACATCGAGGAGGCGATTGTCCCCACACCAACTGGAGTATTATTAAATTTTCTTCCCAGTATTTCCAAATATTGCTTATCAATATCAACCAATCCCACTTCATCAATTTCAAGCAACTCAAAAAGCTTTTCCAATAATTTTTCATCAATCTCTTTATGTTTATCGACCTCAAAGATATCTCGAGCACGCTTCAAAATACGATTGGCAAGCCTGGGGGTTTTTCGAGCACGAAGAGCTATTTGATGTGCGGCAGAATCTGTAATTTTAATTCCGAAAATATTTGCTGATCTTTTAATAATTTTTTCAATTTCGGGTAGAGAATAGTAATCGATCCTAAGTAGTAATCCAAAACGATCGCGAAGGGGGGCAGAAAGTAGGGCTAGTTTTGTTGTTGCCCCAACTATTGTTATTCTTGGAACAGGTAATCGAACTGTGCGAGCTGATGGTCCCTGACCGATTATTATATCGAGAGAATATTCTTCCATGACAGGGTAGAGCATTTCCTCAACTGATTTTGGAAGCCTGTGAATTTCATCGATAAATAAAACATCGTTATCCTTAAGATTTGTTAAAATAGCTGCCAGATCGCCAGTCTTTGTGATCGTTGCACCTGAGGTGACCTTCATCTCGCCGCGAAGCTCGTTTGCGACGATATATGATAAAGTTGTTTTCCCAATGCCAGGAGGACCGTAAAATAAAATATGCTCGGAAGGCTTACCACGTTTATTGACAGCGTCGATAAACATCTTAAGAGTCTTTGAAACATTCTCTTGCCCGATGTAGTCTTTGAGAAGTTTCGGTCTCAAATTTTCTTCGTTTTTAGTCGCTGTCATTCAGTTATTATAACAGGCTGGGAAAACCAAAATACTGTTGAAAATCAACAGAACCTATAGTATAATGATTAGCTTATGCCATTAAATACAGGTGCCGAACAATGTTTGACAGCTTTTGCTTTACTACCTTTAGGATTATTTGGGATAGGCTTTTTAGCCTCTAAAGCTGTTAGAAAAAATGTTCAAAAAAGTATAGAGGGAATAAGTATAGTTGTTGTAAAAATTCTATCAGGTAGGTAAATTAAGAGGATCTATTTGCTCTTCTTCAACGCTTCTTTAATTTTTTCTTCCACACTTAAATTTTTAGGCAGTTTGGAGACGATTTTTTTGGCGTCAAAGGATTTGTAGCCCAAAGAAACTAGAGCACTTACTGCCGTTTGGTCGTCATCGGATAGTACCATTTTAGTCATATCAAAATCTGTTTTAAGTTTCCCAGAAAGTTCAAGGATTATCTTCATAGCAGTTTTTCGACCCAATCCCGGTACTTTAAAACCATCGACGTCGTTAGATTGGACTAATGAGACTAATTGTTCTAATTTGATGTTGGAGATGACTGAAAAAGCAGTCTTTGGACCAACCCCTGATACTGTGAGTAACAGTTTAAAAAAATCATGATGACGTTTTGTTTCAAAACCAAAAAGAACTAGAGCGTCGTCGCGGACTTGGAGGTAAGTATAGACTTCAATTGATGATGGATGATGGATGGTAGATGATAGATAAGAGGTGGGTAGAAAAACTTGATAATAAACACCACCGGAAGTTTCAATCAGTCCGACGTTGCCGTCGATTTCAACGAGTTTTCCTTTTAGTTTTCCAATCATAACTGTAAAATTTTTAATTACTAATTATTCTAATTAACCTAAAAAATTACCAATGTCTAATTTAGAAATTGGGATTTTTTTAGAAATTAGGTTAATTAGATCAATTTGGTCAATTAACTCAACTTAAGCTCTTTCTCAATATCCAACAGTCTATTATACTTTGTCACGTTTTCGGAATGGACAGGAGGACCAAATTTAATAAAATCCGCTTGAAGTGCGACGCTTAGATCTGCTACAAAATCATCATTAGTCTCTGCGTGTCCTGTTGAAATACAATAATTTAAATTATCTTTTTTTAATTTAATCACTTGATTAAAAAATTCAGTGACCGTACCGATTTCTCCAAATTTCAAAACTGCAGTTGAAACTTGGCTAAACAAGCTCGTCTTTTCGCTTGCCAAATAAAAATCTGTCTTAATATCGTCGGTAAAAGTCTTATTACTTTGCAATTCGCTTTTTTCCAATGGATCGATGATAAATAAAAGTAAATATTTTTTAATAGTTTCTTTGATGAATTTTACATATTCTTCGCTGGTTAAAGCTTGTTCTTTATCGTTAATTCTATATCGTTGTTGATTGTAATAATTTTCTGCCTGAAAATTAATACTGGCAAAAATATCTTGTCCGAAATGTAGATTCATAGATTCAACTGATTGCTTGATAGCATCAATTGCATCAAGATTCGTAAAAAATTTCATCTTAAAAAGCTTTCTTAAAATATGATAAAGATCAACGCTTATTTGATAAGACAAATTGTATGGAAAAGCGGATGATGGAAAGACCAAGAATTCTTTAAAATCCAAATCAGTCTGCCCTCCTTTTCCACCTGTAAGTAATGTAAAAAGGGGGGTAGGCAATTTAGTTAAGTCGAGAGTTAAATGTGATAGTTGGATAAATTTTTCATTTAGATAAACATAAGGTTGTTTGCTTGAAACAAGAGCTCCAGCATTGGCAACTAATTTTGAAATTAAACTAATAGTATTTATACCCAATCTACTTTTATCCTTTGTACCGTCGGCTTTAAGTAACCAATTGTCTATCTCTTCTTGTTTTAAAGGAGAAACCCCTGCCAATTTGGGTCCGAGAAGATCATTGACGTATGAAGCCGCTTTTTTACAGCCTAACCCGTTGTAGCGAGTTTTATCATTATCTCTGAGCTCTTCAACATCCAAACTAATTTCTGGATCAAAAGAAGAAATATTTGAGACGATAAACCGATCATCGTCTAGAAATAATTTTCCTTGCAAAGTAGGGTAACCTAAGGAATTGATGATTTCGTTAGCGATGATTTTCTTTATTGTTGGCATTTTTAGTTTATTTTAAGTTTGTCATCTCCGACCTGATCGGGGATCTAGTGTTTGATTTTATAGATTCCCGTTTTCACGGGAATGACACAAAAGACACCTATGAATTCATTCTATATTAATTAACAATTAAAAAGAAGACCAATTTATTTTTTCTTTTCATGAAATAATTTCTTCTCAACATCAAAAACTATTTGTCTAGTTCTCTCAATTACATCAGGTGTGACGGAAAGACTTGTTATACCAGCTCTTACCATCTTCTCTGCAATTTCAGGATAGTCGGACGGAGCTTGTCCACACATCGAACAGGTAATTCCAAATTTTTGGCAAGTTTTAACAATATATTCAAAAACTTTCAAAACTACAGGAGTACGCTCATCATAAACCCGGGAAACTTCTTCACTGTCTCGGTCGACTCCAAGTAACATCATCGTCAGATCATTTGTGCCAATTGAAACTCCATCAATCCCAATTTTAATAAATTCTTCTAAATTTAGAGCACATGAGGGGACTTCAACCATAATCCAAAGTTTAAATTCCGGATAACTAAGTAGACCACTTTTTTTAATTATTTGCTTAATTTTTATAAGTTCCCAAGGAACACGCACAAAAGGAATCATAAGATGAAGATTGCGGTAACCCTTTTGCCAAATTTTTTTAATTGCTAAAAGCTCCATTTCGAAAACCTCAGGATTGGCAATATAACGATATACTCCTCTAAACCCTAGCATCGGATTTTCTTCGTGAGGTTCAAATTCTTTTCCGCCTGCCAAATTGCGATATTCGTTAGTCTTAAAATCAGTTGCTCTGTAGATTACAGGTCGAGGAGAAAAAGGAGTCACAAATTTCATCAATTCTCGAGAAAGTTTATTAATAAAAATTTCCTGTTTTCCTTCCTTGATAAATTGTTTGGGATGAACTCCAATTTCGGCAATGACAAACTCCGCACGAAGTAACCCAATTCCATCAACGTGCATTTTGGCGACTTTGGCGGCTTGATCAGGTTGAGCCAAATTTGTATAAATATTTGTTGCCGTATGCAATTTTTTAATTTTTAATTTCCGAGTTTCAGTTTTTTGAATACTTTTTCCTTTGAAAATTTCGCCTGTCAACCCATTGACGGTAATAACCATTTCATCTTTCAAAATTTTTGTTGCACCTGCAACTCCGACAACCGCGGGAATTCCAAGCTCTCGAGAGACGATTGCCGCATGAGATGTCCGACCACCTTTTTCGGTCACTATTGCCGATGCTTTTTTCATTGCAGGGACATAGTCCGGATTAGTTTGAGGAGCAACCAGTATATCTCCTGTAGAAATCTTTCCAATTTCTTTTGGAGATTTAATTATTTTTACGATTCCAACTCCAATTCCTGGCGAGGCAGGAGAGCCTGTCAAAATAGGAGAAGCTGTAGAGACGCCCAAATTGGTCGTCTGTACACTATGAGTAGTGGTAATCGGTCTGGATTGTACTATGTAAACTCGATTTTTTTGAATTGCCCATTCAATATCTTGAGGAAAATAATAATGATTTTCAATATCGCAAACAAGCATGGCTACTTTCAAAATTTCTTGGTCTGACAACTTAATTTGAGATCCCTCTCGACCTAGTTTCACTTCCTTGTTGGAAACATTTGATTTGATAAATTTAACATCTTGTTTTCCAATTTCACGCTTGGTAATGATAAGAGATCTTTTATCAATTTCGAAGTGGTCTGGAGTTACTTTTCCTTGAACTATATATTCCCCAAGTCCAAAGATTGCCTCAATTACAATTTTATTTTTATCGTTGGTTACAGGATCAATAGAAAAAGCGACTCCAGATTTTTCTGACTCGATCATCCTTTGGACAACGACAGCAAGACCTACCTTACTGTGGTCAAATTTTTGCTCATTTCGATAATAAATTGCTCGAGGGGTAAAAAGGGAAGCGTAACATTCTTTAACTTTTTTAAGTAAATATGTTTCACCTTTAACATTTAGATATGTCTCTTGTTGACCGGCAAAAGAGGCGGTTGGAAGATCTTCGGCGGTTGCGGAAGACCGAACCGCAACAAGTGGAGCTTTATATAAATTTTTAATTTTTGAAAGACTGGATTTTAAAAGTGAACCGTTGTTGTGAAAATATTTGTTTTCTTTAACTTCCAAATTATCATAAAAATAAACAATATCTTTAACCAAATTTTTTGGCAACTCGGATGATAATATAATATCGCTTATGTGTTTTGAAGCTTGGTTTAATTCTTCACTATTTTCACAGTTTATTTTTGAAAGCAGTGACATGATTTTATTTTGAATCCCGGCTTGTTTGACAAAATCAAAATATGCTTGTGCAGTAATTATAAAACCGTAAGGGATAGGAAGCGAAGCATTGACCATCTCACCTAAATTGGCTCCTTTTCCACCGACTATTCCGACGTCGCCTTTTCCAACTTCCTCAAACCAGACAATAGATTTATTTTTAACCATAAATTTATGATAGCATAGTGCAATAAATTGCACCACTACGATTAATATTTATTTTTGTAGTGGAACAATTTATTGTTCTAAAATAATTCATTAAATTTTTATTATGGTGTGATAAATCGCACCACTACAGATTTTTGAATGTATTATTTTGGTTTGATAAATCAAACCACTACTATTTGTTAAAATGTATTTGTAGTGGAACGATTCATCGTTCCATAATTTTCCATATTTTTATGACAATGCCTGGAGGTTTTAAAAATATTCGTCTTCAGCATTACGATTATCATCATGGCTGGTTTTTTGTAACCAATCAAACAGATTTTGGAAAAAATTATTTTATCAACGATCTACATAAATTAGTAAAAGTAGAATTAATAAAATTAGTTGAAAAAACAGAAGGAGTTGGTTTAGACTATTTTCAACTAATGCCAAACCATATCCATGTAATCCTCGAATTTGATCAATCTCAAATTGCCTTACCGGAATTCTGGAGAAGATTTAAAGCAATCACAACTCTTAAGGCAAAAAGAAATGGATTTACTGGAAAAACATTATGGCAGAAAAATTATTTTGAACACGTAATTAGAAATGAAATTGCCCTTGATAAAATTCGAGAATATGTCAGAAACAATCCATATATCAAAGATTTTCCGTTTAAGGAAGTTTATGGGGAAAACAAAATTGATGTCAAGTAGTGGAACAATTTATTGTTCCAAAATAATTCATTAACAGTAAATTTTTGTGCGATGAATCGCACCACTACATTAATGATTGCGTTTATGAAGTAATTCCTAAATTTATGAATATTTTATAAACTTCTAAGGTAAGCTTTTTGCATATTTCTTGTAACGTTTTTTACATCAATTTTGTCTCTTCTATATTTATTATAAATAGGACAATTTTCTTTTTGTTGCTCTTTACAGATACATGAATTATATGCTAATAATAATTTGGCTACGCAATAATTATCTTTAAGCACTTCAGCCTCACTTGGAGTAAACAATACGCCTCCCATCTTCTTTCATTTGACCAGTTGAATTAAATAAACACGTCATGTTTAGAGTTTACTATTACTGCTACTGATTGTCAAATGGCGTTAAAACAATGTTTATTATGGTGTGATTGACAATAAATATTTTTTTGCGTTTGACAAAAGCGTTTTTTGTTTGATAGTATTTAGAAACCTTTATGATCAAAAAATATATTTATTTTTTTGGTGGAGGTAAAGCTGAAGGCAACGAAAGCATGAAAAATTTGCTCGGAGGCAAGGGAGCAAATCTCGCCGAAATGGCAGGTCATAAAGATTTACAACTTCCAGTACCTCCGGGGTTTACAATCTCAACCGAAGTCTGCACATATTTTTACTCGCATAAAAATTCTTATCCAAAGGGACTGCGAGAAGACACAGAAAAATCAGTCAAAAAAATTGAGGCGTTAATTGGCAGAAAATTTGGAGATATAAATAATCCTCTACTTGTGTCTGTCCGAAGCGGAGCGAGACGATCGATGCCGGGGATGATGGAGACGATTTTAAATGTTGGACTGACTTCAAAAACTATTCCAGGATTAATTAAACAATCAGGAAATGAGCGTTTTGTATATGACGCATATCGAAGACTAATCACCATGTACTCGGACGTTGTTATGGAAAAGGCGAGTGGTATTGAACCTTCTAAAGAAGATTTTGGAATTCGAAAACAGTTGGAAAAAATAATGGACAAAATTAAACAAGATAAAGGCGTTGAAAATGATACCGATTTGGACGCACAAGATTTAAAAAAATTATGTACTTTATTTAAAAAAAAGGTAAAAGAAGTTTTAAAGAAAGATTTTCCCGATGAACCTTATGCGCAACTTTGGGGAGCAATTGGAGCGGTATTTTCTTCATGGAATGGGAAAAGGGCAGTTTCCTATCGAAGAATTGAAAATATTCCGAATGAATGGGGAACGGCTGTCAATGTCCAATCAATGGTCTTTGGAAATATGGGAACTGACAGTGCCACAGGTGTAGCCTTCACCAGAAACCCGGGTAACGGCGAAAATAAATTTTATGGAGAATATTTAGTCAATGCACAAGGCGAAGACGTGGTTGCTGGAATTAGAACCCCGGCTCCGGTGAACGAAGATTCTAAAAATGATCATAATAAAAATTTGGTAAGTCTGGAAAAGGGAATGCCAGAGCTTTATCAAGAACTTTTTAGATACCAAAAAAGATTGGAAAAACATTACCACGACATGCAGGATATTGAATTTACAATCGAAAAAGGCAAACTTTTTATGCTTCAGTGTCGAGTTGGAAAAAGAAATGGACCTGCAGCAATAAAGATGGCGGTCGATATGACGGACGAAGGCTTGATTAGTGAAAGAACTGCGGTTACGCGTGTCACACCTTCTCAACTTGATGAGCTTCTACACCCGATCATCGACCCAAAAGAAGAAATGAAAATTAAACCGGTTGCCCACGGTCTTCCTGCCGGACCGGGAGGTGCCAGTGGTCGAATTGTATTTAGTGCGGGAGACGCCGTCGCTTGGGCAAAAGATGGAAAAAAAGTGATTTTGGTTCGCGAAGAAACAAATCCTGAAGACGTTGAGGGAATGAGAGTGGCTCAGGCGATTTTGACAGCCCGAGGAGGGATGACATCGCACGCGGCCCTTGTTGCCCGTGGTTGGGGCAAATGTTGTGTGGTTGGATGTGGAAGTATCGCGATTGATTATTCAAAAAAGACAATGACAATTGGAAAAAAAGTTTATAAAGAGGGAGATTGGTTTACTCTAAACGGAACTAAAGGAAATTTGTATGAAGGAGATTTAAAAATGATTGATGCGTCATCTGAAAATAAAGTTTTATTAAAATTTTTAAAATTCTGCGATAAAGTTAAACGTTTAAAAATTCGCACCAACGCTGATACACCCGAAGATTCAAGAAGAGCCAGGATGTACGGGGCACAGGGGATTGGGCTTTTTAGAATTGAACACATGTTTTATGGAGCCGGTTGCGATAAAGCTTTATTTTTACTTCGAAAAATGATTGTTTCAAAGACGGTTGAAGAAAGGATTAAAGCTTTGAAAGAATTATTTCCCCACATGAAAGCAGATATCAAAGGAACACTTCGGGAAATGAAAGGACTTCCTGTGACGATAAGACTCATCGATCCGCCTCTTCATGAATTTGTTCCGAGAGAAAAAAAGCAACAAGAGGATCTGGCTAAAAGCTTGAAAATTAATTCGGAGGAATTTCAAAAAAGAGCCAACTCACTTCATGAAAATAATCCGATGATGGGTCATCGAGGAGTAAGACTTGGGATTACCTATCCTGAAATTACTGAGATGCAGGTGAGAGCAATACTTGAGGCAACTGCAGAACTATTGATTGAAAAAATAAAAGTTGAGCCGGAAATTATGATTCCGGTCACCTGCGATGTCTCGGAAATAGCTCATCAGTCGGTGATTATTAAACGAGTTTATCAAGAAGTATTAAAAAAATTTAAGCTGAAAAAAATTGATTATTTGGTGGGGACGATGATTGAGATTCCGCGCGCCGCACTGACGGCTGGGAAAATGGCGAAAGAAGCGGAATTTTTTTCCTTCGGAACTAACGATCTGACTCAGATGGGATTTGGTTTCTCCCGAGACGACATTGGAGGATTTTTGCCTGACTATCTAACGCGTGGGATTTTACCCGATGATCCCTTTCAGACAATTGACCAGGAGGCTATCGGGGAGCTTATTAGAATTGCAATAGAGCGAGGTAGAAAAACTCGCAAAAATCTTAAGGTAGGAATCTGTGGAGAACATGGAGGGGATCCAAAATCAATCACTTTTTGTCACAATGTCGGAATGGACTATGTTTCTTGCTCACCTTTTAGAGTCCCCATCGCCCGCCTCGCCGCCGCACAAGCGAATTTGTAAATTAGGCACACTACATTTAATTAATTAATTGTAGTGATCATAGCATAAATAATAATTTTTTAATCGTATTTATTTGTATTCTTGTTTTCAAGGAATATGTATTCGTTTCTTTAGTGAAGATGATTTCTTTGTAACTGTTTTTTTAAGGAGGTCAAAAAATAACTTTCGTTCTGTCAGCAAACAACATCTTCAGAAATATGCTGATGAGTTTGCGTTCAGATACAATAATAGAAATAATTCCGAGAACATTTTTATGAACTTTCTCTTAAAAATTGCAGCAGGTAATTAACTTATATAAGAAGTTATTCAGTATTTTTATTCTTTTTTTTGGATTCTATATCTCGTCCTTTTTTAAAAAAAACGTCAAGATCTCTTGATGTTATCTTTTCTGTTTCATCGGCTATCTTTGCAGTATCTGGAACAGTAATTTTTTCTCCCTTTTTGTCTTTTTTAGATTCAAGAGTAAACATATTTATTTTTCAATATATTTGATGTAAGGTGTTTTTACAATAAGAGTTGCATTAACTTCATTACAGATTTCGTCCCATGATCGATAATGAGTAGCGTCTTTTATTGTCAGTCTTAGCGTGTCTTTTGCTTCCTCTCTAAAAATTGCATAGGAGTGGTCAGGAAAATTATATACAAATTTTCTTGCTGTTATCCATGCCTGATCGGGGTCTTTTATCATTTTTGTTCTTAAAAGATCATAAGCATACCACTGCGCAATTCTTAACTTTCTATATGCGACCTGTCGATGGTACGGATCAATTTTTTCTGTTATTGGCAATATAAGTTTTGTTGAGTATTGAAGGGCTAATTCTATAGATTTATGCTTGCCAATTTTTTCCCCATTTTCCAAGTCCTCCCTTAAGTATTTATACATACTATCAGCATTACTCATCATAGTTGTAGATAAGCTTGATAAAGTGTTTACAACATCGACTGATGATATCCTGGACCCATCAACTGGATGTTCCATTGGTAAATCTAACGGTCCAAGTTGTGATTCTTCACTCATAAATATTTCATCGGTACCTAACAACATTAAGGTTGCAGCACTCATCGCTCTGTAAGGAACAAGAGCGGTAATTTTCGTAAATTTTGATCTTAAAATACGAATTATTTTTACAGCAGAATATGTGTCTCCACCACCTGAATTAATGACTAAATTAAGTTCTTTGATCGTTGAGGCTTTTATTTCTTTTTTAATTGCATTCACAGTATCTGGTTGTATAGATTGATCTCTAAATATCATATACAAAAAAGCCTTTTTTTGAGTTAGTGGAGGAACTTGAGGTTGCTGAGGATTAACAGAAATAGGCGGCGTTATTGTACTAGTAATAGGTGATTGCATTTCTTATCGTTATAGTAACACAAATATATTATTTATTCACCTCCTTTTCATGAAATCCTATCACACTATTTACTAAAATAGCAAGAGCAATTTATGGTAAAATATTTTCAAATACCTAAACTCAGTAAGCGATTATTGAGCATGGTAGGAAAACCGCATAGGGAGTTGAAAGCTCTCCGCCTTTACCCTATGCGGTCGTGTACCGAAAGGTGCATGTGGCGGGGAGCTTTTTCCGTTATGGATAATGGACGCAGGTTTGGGGATTTTTTATTGTTTGCAGGAGTGATTTTGGCTTTTCTGTATCTTATTTTATTTTCCGTTTTTATTGTTTTTTCTATTGTTAATCAAAAAATTTTTTAATAAAAAAAAGGTACTAATGCTTTCTAAAGGTGTTTTAATGGGAGAGTTGCCTAAAATACCGTTGACAAATTTTTTTAGTTTGATATCATTTACTCTACCAATGATAAGACAACTTTCGTAAAGGCATTTTGGATGCACAATACCTTCGATTATCACTCAGGATTGTCCTGAGCGGAGTCGAAGGACAACTTGCACTCCTATCAGCCTCCAAAGAAAAATTAAAACTCAAAAATCAAATATCAAAAATATTTTTTGATGGGTTTTTTGTCGTTGGCGTTTTTGGGCTTGTCAAAGAAGTTGAAAACTAGGGTTTACCCTGAGCGATCCTGAGAGAAATCGAAGGAGAGTCGAAGGGCTCGTAGTTCAGCTGGCTAGAACATCGCATTTGCAATGCGAAGGTCACCGGTTCAAGTCCGGTCGAGTCCACCGCCGTAAGAAATTTTTAACAAAAAATTTCAACGCGGTTAGGAACGTTTAGATCGAAGATCTATTACGTTCCACTGCACTTTAACAATTTGGCTGTAAGAAAGTAGGCAGCATTAAGTATTTTTTTTGTATTACTGATAAGAAAGATGGGAGAGATTTAACGCCAATGGTGGATGCCTTGGCAGTTTGAGCCGAAGAAAGACGCATGAATAAGTGCGAAAACAACGATGAGTCCTTTATCAGGCGTTATCAATCGTTGGTTTCTGAATGGGGTAACCCCTGCTCATGAAAGTGAGCGGATCTTAGAGAGGAAATTAGAGGTCGGAAGTTGGAGAAATTTTTTTTCTTGCTTCTGCCTTTTAGTCTCCTCTTTAAGAAGGGCACTCGGGGAACTGAAACATCTCAGTACCCGAAGGAAAATAAAACAATAGTGATAGCCCTAGTAGCGGCGAGCGAACGGGCCACAGTCTAAACCGTACCGCAAGGTGCGGTGTTGCGGGGCAGATAATATGGGATTTATCTCGGATAAAAAAACGCTTTGGAAAGAGCGGCCTTAGAAAGTGATAGCCTTGTATTTTAAATTCAAGATAACCTTATTTTGTTCCCAAGTACTACGAGTCACGGCAAACCTTGTAGGAATCCGGGTCGGTCACGACCCAAGACTAAATACTCAAACTGACCGATAGTGAACTAGTACCGTGAGGGAAAGGTGAAAAGAACCCAGAAATGGGAGTGAAATAGAAACTGAAACCATTGGCTAACAAGCAGACAGGGTCCCGCCGTAAGGCGTGGATGATGTCGTGCCTATTGAAGAATGAGTCAGCGAGTTTACGTTTACGGTTTGTTTAACCCCGAGAAAAATCGGGGGAAGACATAGGGAAACCGAGTCCTAATAGGGCGTCTTTATCGTAAACGTAAGACCCGAAACTGTGTGAGCTAACCATGGGCAGGATGATTCTTTCCGAAAGGAGAGAGGAGGTCCGAACGCGTTGTTGGTGAAATAACATGCGAGGACTTGTGGTTAGGGGTAATATGCCAATCGAACACAGAGATAGCTGGTTCTCCTCGAGATATATTTAGGTATAGCCTCCAGTTAACGTTACACGGGGTAGAGCTACTGGATGGTCCCGAAAGATTAATTTCGATCGGGATCAACCAAACTCCTAATACGTGTAACTCAAGTGCTGGGGAGTCAGTCGAGTCCGGATAAGCGGATTTCGGCGAAAGGGAAACAGCCCAGACTCTCGTCTAAGGTTCTAAAGTGGCTTTTAAGTGAAAAGGCCGTTTGATTTCCAATACAGCAGGTAGGTTGGCTCAGAAGCAGCCACCCTTTAAAGAGTGCGTAACAGCTCACCTGAATATTC
>JAKAHA010000001.1 GCA_021825445.1 bacterium
CTTGGTCTTTCTTTCGGTCAATTCGCTCTAAACCAAGAGCCTTGACGACGAAATAAACGACAAAAGCAAGGATTAAAAAATCAATGCATGAGCTTACAAAGTGACCCCAAAGGACTTTATTTTGACCAAGTTTAAAATACATTGTTTCCAAGCTTCTTGTTTTAGATAGGATAACTCCAAGTATTGGATTGACGATATCAGTCACGAGTGACGCAACTAATTTAGTGACAGCTCCTCCGACGATAAAGGCAACTGAAAATCCGATAACTCCCCGTTCCCTGATAAAGTTAATAAAACCTTTCATATTTTGGCTGTGCTTAATATAAATAATTACTCAAAATTCACAGTTGCTTCTTCGTAAAGTCTCGACCTTTTACTTAACAAAATTTTATCTTGCTCTTCATTTTGAACTTTAAGAGATTTTTTATTATCAAAAAGGCTAAGTGGAAGATTAATATTAAGAACCCTACCTTTGACTAAGTGGCGAGTAATTCCAGTTGGAAGTAAGACTCCCGACTTTGCACAACTAATAACCTGTTGAGGAGTAAAAGTTGGGAAAATAACAATCGTATTGTCGTTTGGATATTGTTTAAAAAAACTTCGGACACTCCCATGATTTATTGTGTATGGGAGAGGTCCTCGAGATAAATCATTTTTGTAAAAAGAAACAAGATAATTTAATCTCTTAATTTTTTCTGAAAAATTACCGCCGGTCGAAACGAAAAAAACTTCTTTTTTATTAGTCACAATTGTACAAAGTCGACCAAAATCTTCCTCTTTGATATATCGATGTCCAACTTGACTCATACTTCCCTTACTAATTACCATTGTTCCATCTTTTTTTATAAATTCAAAAAATTTATTTTGATTGACATTAAAAATATGAAGCCAAGATGATAGTTCGATTTCTTCTTGGTTATTATAATCAACAATTTGAGCGGTAATAGTATTGATTCCAAGCTTTTTGAAAGAACTGATTCGGTTCATACCATCAAGTTGGAGATATTTTTTATTACCAAGTGCGGCGACGATAATTGGATTGCTAAGATTTTTACTTTTTTTAAGAAAATTAACAAGTTCAATACTGTTTGAAGGATCAAGTTCTTCATGAACTAATATATCTTCAACTTTAATTACTTCCAAATTAAAACGGTCTGTTTTCATAGTTAGACTTTGTTCACTAAAATTTTTATAACTTCGTCAATGACTGTTTTTGTTCCTTTTTTTAAAGCCTCACTGGTTGATGCAGCAATATGTGGGGTAAGAACGACGTTTGATAATTTCCTCCAGGGGGAGGTGGGCGGTAAAGGTTCTTGCCAGAAAACGTCAAGAGCCGCTCCGGAGATCTTTTTTTCTTGGAGTAATTTAAAAAGAGCTTTTTCTTCAACCACTCCACCCCGTGAGGTGTTAATAAAATAACTAGTTGGCTTCATTAAAGAAAGTAAATCTCTATTAACTAAATTTCTAGTGTTATTATTTAACGGCAAGTGTACGGTAATAATATCGCAGTGTTTGAAAATATATTTAAGAGAATTAGTTTTTTCTGAACGACTAAAATAATCGACTTTAGCCCCAAAAGCAGTCAATATTTTTACCATTCTTTTTCCGATATGCCCATACCCAATGACTCCAATTTTTTTTCCTTCGATCTCCTCTCCTTTAAGATCTTTTTTGAGCCAAAGACCTTGGTTCATTGAAGAATGTGCCATCGGTAGCTTGCGTAGCAAAGATAGTATTAGACCGATTGCAAGCTCTGTCACTGCCTCTGAATTTGATTCGGGTGAATTAACAATCGTTATTTTTCGTTTCTTGGATTCGACTATGTCGATGTTATCAAGACCACTACCGACACGAGCGATCACTTTTAAGTTATGACCGCGATTGATAACCTCTGATGTCACTTTAGTTCGACTGCGAACAACTAAGCCATCATAATTTGAAATGTTTTTTACTAATTCCTCAGGAATTATTTCGGGTCGGTAATCAAAGGAGATTTTGGGATTCTTAATCTGATCAAGGACACTTTTATCTACCTTGTCAGAAATTAGAATTTTAAACATATGTTAAACTTCTTTTAATGATTTTTGAAATGCCGCTATAACTTGATCAAGGTCTGACTTTGTTACATTTCCCATATGAGCAACTCTAACGATTTTTCCTTTAAGATCTCCCATTCCACCGGCAATTACCAAATCATATTTTTCTTTCAAAACATTTCTCCAAACTTTTTCATCAATCCCCTGAGGAGGATAGATGGAAGTGACAGTTGGAGAGGCATCGCGGTCTTCAACAACCAATTTTAAACCAAGCTTTCTTACTTCACTTCTAAAATAATCTCGCAGATCTAGATGTCTTTTAAAAACATTTTCTCTCCCCTCTTTTTTCATCAACTCCAAAGCGGACTGGAGGCTATACAGGACGGATACGGCCGGAGTTGCCGGGGTCTGATTTTTTTGAGCAAATTTTTCGTATTTGGTCAGGTCAAAATAATATCTTGGCATGGAAGATACCTGGTGTCTTTCCCAAGCGTATGGCGAAACGGCGACCATTGTCATTCCGGGAGTTGCCATCCAAGCTTTCTGGGAAGCTGAAATTAACACATCAACTCCGAGTTTGTCCATTGGTAGGTCGACTCCTCCGAGAGCGCTGACCGAATCAACAAGTAACAATGGTTTTGAAGGATGGGCTTTAACGAGAGGCGCAATCTCAGAAATATTATTCAAAACTCCGGTTCCTGTTTCATTGTGTGTGACAAAAACTCCAGCGATATTTTTCATTTCCGAGAGGGTTTTTTTAACAATCTCACTCCTAACTCCGGTGCCCTCATCAAATTTAACCTGGATGACATTTAACTTAAAACTTCTCCCAATCTCGCTCCAGCGATTTCCAAATTCTCCGCAGGTAAAAAAAACAACTGTATCGCCCGGTGAGAAAAAATTAACAACTGCTGTCTCAAGCCCTGCCGTACCTGAGGCAGTCAGCAAATAGATAGGATTTTTTGTTTGATAAAAATATTTAAGGTTTTCAACTACTTCTTGGTGGACTTTTTCATAACTTTTACCTCGGTGGCTTATCATTTGTTGAGAGAGAGAAGATAATACCTGGGGCAGGAGCGGTGTTGGTCCTGGGATCCTAAGATTCGCCATAGTGAAGAAATAATACATAATATAGATTAAAATATCAATAATGATTAATAAAATATTATTTACTTTATTTTTATTACTTCTTCCAACTCAACTAGGAAAACACTTTTTTTTTGATTTTTCACATTTGTCTGGTGTACGAGTTGATTATCTTGCTCCAGCAATTTATCTAACCGACATAATCATTTTTTTAATGACAATTGTCAATCATAAACTTATTTTTAAATTTTTTTCTAATAAAAAAATATTATTAGGTCTCGCCTTTTTATTGATAAATATTTTGGTTTCCAAATTGCCAATTATTTCCGCATATTGGTTTATAAAAATTATCGAATTATTAATAATTTTTTCTTTGGCAAAAAAAATTATGGTAACTTTAAAAGAAAAAAATATTTTATCGATTTTGTTAGTATCTGGATTATTTGAATTATTTTTGTCTTTAATTCAATTAATAATTAAGCATTCAATTCAAGGAGTTTTTTATTATTTTGGTGAGAGATTATTATCTCTTTCAACTCCTGGCGTTGCTAAAGCGTCAATTTCTGGAGTAGAATTTTTACGACCTTATGGAACATTTTCCCACCCCAATTCTTTGGGAGGATTTTTCCTCCTTCTATACTTTTTTGTTTTAACTTATAAAAAATTTAATCGATATTTATTTTTAAAATCCATATTCTTATTTATTTCAAGTATTTTAGTTTTTATTTCATTTTCTAAAATAACAATTATTAGTTTTCTAATACTTAATACTTACTACTTACTACTTAATACTAAACTTAACTGTCGTCTCTGCAAGATTTCACGGGTTTTGGTAACGTTTATAGTTTCGCTTATTTTTCTGACAGCAACAACCGACCCACTAACCATTAATAAAAGAGTTGAATTAATGAAAAATGCAATGTCTATAATTTATAAAAATCCGATTTTTGGAGTTGGTTTGGGAAATTATTTGGTAGAACAAGTAAATTATTCCTCAAAATATTATTTATTTTTTAATCAGCCAGTTCATAATATATTTTTGTTATTTATTGCTGAGACGGGTTTAGTCGTTGGTGGACTTATTATGTATCAATTAATCAATAGATTGATACAGGCTCGTCTAAAAAAAGAACAATGGATATTGATTTTTGTAGTTATTTTTACAGGATTTTTTGATCACTATTGGTTGACACTTCAACAAAACTTTTTACTGGTAGGACTAGTTATGGGAGCGTCTCTATTTCGTGAGTGATTTGAAGATTAATATTTGACAGTTGAGTTAGTGATTCATCCAGTCCTTGAGGTAGGGTTTTTATCAGTTCTTCAATTAATTCTTTATGTTTGGCATTACTTAATTTTAGAGTTTCTTTGAAACTAGAAGGAGCTTGTACTCCTTGTTTTTTAGCTGATCTTAATAGTTCGGGGATCTTCAAAAAATATTTTTCTCCTTTTATAAAAGTGTCGATTGATAATTGATTTTTTCCTTTTGTGGCAAGAACAAGAGACATGGAAACTCTTTTGTCAGAATATAAAAGATATAGCTCGGCTTTTTTTAAATTATCTCTTGTTAAAAAATCAGTAATTCTATCTCGAACGATCTTAGTGAAATAAAGAGGGTTGTCTGGCAGTAGTCCAGGGTAAGGTAAATTATAGATGACTTTTTCTTGAGGAGTCTTAGTCAAAGTATCTGAGGCACCCAAGACAAAATAAGTGGCGAAAGGAACCAATATCGTAAAAGAAATTAGCAAGATATAACGCCCAAAATTCTTCATAATTAATAGAAATTATACCAGAACTTGGGCGTTAAAAACAATACAATCACTTAACTAATCTTTTCAAACTTTTTCCAGCTGTAAAACCTGGTGTTTTTGTGGCTGGGATTTGAATTTCAGCTCCAGTTTGAGGATTTCTCCCTTTTCTGGCTGCTCGACGTCGGACCATAAAAGTACCAAATCCTGTGACAACTATTTTTTCACCTCTCTTCATTGCATCAGACATGGTGGAAAAAACTGTGTTGACAGAATCCTTAGCGGCTTTTGCGGTTAATCCTGCTTTTTTGGCTACTTGGGCGACTAAATCTGCTTTTGTCATTTAATATCACCTTCTTTCATTTTGACTAAACTGATAATTGAGAACGAATTACAGTAATAGATTAGTCGCTTTTGAGCGTCCTGTCAATCTATATTAAGAATATCTTATTATAACAATCTATATCAAATGCAGAGCGATGTGACGGGGTGAATTGAAGAGAAAATCAAATATTAAAAATCAAAGATCAAAACCAAGAGCAAAGTTAAAAAATATGTTTTTAATATTTAAACTTGTCTTTGATATTTGATCTTTGCGCTTTGATCTTATATCTTGGTTGTTGCCTCCGCCCTTGTTTCTCGGATAACAGTGACTTTAATTTGTCCAGGGAAGACTTCAAATTTTTGTTCTAGTTCTTCCTTTATTTTTTCAGCAGTAATTAGAGCTTCATCATCGGTTACCTCATCAGGTCTGACAATGACTCTGAGTTCGCGACCAGCTTGTAGGGCATAAGCTTCACGAACTCCCTTTTTGGTTTTGGCGATATCTTCGATAGTTTTAATGCGTTTTAGATATTCACCAAAATCTTCGTGTCGAGCTCCAGGGCGACCACCAGAGACCGCGTCGGCAATATAGACGACGACCGCCTCAAGACTCGTGAAAGGAACATCTTCATGGTGAGAGGCAACGCAGTCAATAACTTTTTGTGGAAAACGATTTTTTTTCAAAATTTCAACTCCAAGATCGATATGAGACCCTTCTTTTTCAGTGATAACTTTACCAATATCATGGAAAAGACAACCGAGCTTGACTAAATTAACATCAAGTTTTAGTTCATGAGCTAAGGCGACTCCAATTCTAGTTTCCTCAAGTGTGTGAGCAATCATGTTTTGACCGTAGGAAAAGCGATATTTAAATCGACCCAAAAGTTGAGTCAATTCGGCTGGAATATTAAAAACACCAACACTATGAGCAAGCTCTTCACCGGCTTTAAAGATGATTTTGTCGACTTCTTCACGAGCTTTTTTAACAATTTCCTCAATTCGTTCTGGCTGGATTCTTCCATCCTTAATCAATCGTTCAAGAGAAATTCGGGCAACTTCACGGCGAATTGCGTCAAATGATGAAAGTTTAATGACTCTTTCTTCCTCCAAATCAACATCAACTCCAGTTGCAATTTCAAAAGCACGAATATTTCTTCCTTCTTTACCAATGATTCTTCCCTTCCACTCTTCACTTGGAAGGTTGATAACTGATAAAGTATATTCTGAGACATAATCAATTGCTCCGTAGCGGATAGCGTCAACTAAAATCTGTTTGGCTTTATCATCGGCGGTTAATTTAACTTCTTCTTCAGCACTTTTGATTTTTTTAGCGACTGTTTCTTTAAGTTTGTCTTCCCATCCTGCAAGTAATAAATCTTTTGCTTGATCCTTAGTTAAAGCAGAAATTTTTTCAAGCTTTTGAAGAAGTTGTTCTTTATTTTTTTCTAATTCTTTTTTAATTGATTCAACATTATTTTTTATATCCTGCACTGATTGTTTTTCTCGACTTACAGCATTGTCTTTTTCTTCTATTTGTTCTTCGCGATGAGCCAATCTTTTTTCAACTTCAAGAGCATCAGCTGCAATTTTCCTTGCTTCTTCTTGAGCTTTGAAGGTGATGGATTGTGCCTCTTGTTTTGCCTTGGCTAACAGTTCGTCCCTTTCTTTCTTGAGAGAAGTAAATTTCTTAAAAAATTTGACTAACATAATAATAAAATGGAGCCTGGGGTCGAAGAAATATCAAAGATTAAAGATCAAAAATCAAAATCACAAACTATATACCAACGATTGAATATAAGAATTTGCGATTTGATCTACCATTTTGAAAATTAATAATTAATATTTAACTTTTATAACACCCAAGCAATTTCTAATTAACGATATTTTACTCCTTTTTCTTGAAAACTACAAATTCAATTTATTTAGCCAAAAATTCTTTCGGTGTAAGGGCATTTATAATGTACATCGGCTCAATATATTTATCAAGCGGATATCTATTTGTTATATAATCAAGTTATGTTGTTAAATAAATTCTATAAAATTATTGGTTTAGTTTTGAGCTTAATCATAATTATTGAATCTGGAGTAATAATAGCTATTATTAAACAAAAACAACAATCAGAAAAAATAAATAAAAATATTGTTCAGTTATCAGCAACTCAATCTCGATATGTTAACGATCCAATAAGTAATCCAAACGATACTACTGAATCAGACACGCAATTAATATTAAAGAGTAAATATTTAAAAGACTTTGATCGTTCGACAAAAATATCAATTGATTTCCGGGGAATGAAATGGTCAGGCGGACAAGAAACAAGAGAGAGAATTTACTATGTTTCTTGGGATCCTCGAGGCCCAGGAAGCTTGGGAAAATATCAATTTATAGTTAACTCAGAGAAGAAAACGGTTGAACCATATTTTTGGTTTTTGAGTCAGAAAGATGATGTTTTAAACAGTCAAAAAACAAATTTATTTACTATTCCAAATACAAAAACAACAATAAATCTTCCACAATATCTCACCATAACTTATAAAAAAAATTACTCAGAAATCAACGCCATAAACGACGTTCCCACAATTTTAGGTGAAGTACTAAATATTAATAGTCCAGACATATCAAAAGAATCATATTGGTGTACTATTTCTACACTAGTCAAAAAAGATAATGACTATTGTCCATTATTAAGCAAGGCATTAGGTGGCGATGACAATTTGGAGAAAATAGCCAAAAAACAAATAGACGTTCTTGTTTCTTCAATCGAGTTTAATGGAACACCTTATGAATGGGCTCTTGATCATGCGATTTATCAAGGTTCGACTTTAAGAGAACTTGAAAGGAGCGGATATAAAAGCGGACAAACAATTAAGCTTAATGAAAATGAATTTTATGCAATAGGTTTAGGATGTTGTGGTGATACGAGCTATGATTATATTATTCAAAGTAAAAATCTTGAAGGAAAACCTATCTTAATATTTTTTCATGTAAATGGTTTTGAAAAAAGAGAAAAAAATAACGGCAATGATCGTCATTATCCATTATTAGAATCAATTCTTCGTACTTTTAGACAGTAATTTTCGTCAATAATAATTTATTTGTTATTTTCTAATTTTTCAATAGTTTTTTTACAAATATCAAAACTAAATCCTCTACTTCGAAGGCAAGATGTGGCTTTTTCGAAACGTTTTTGTTTTGGAAGAGTTTTTATTATTTCCCAGCGACGACCCAAGGCTTTTTCTGCAAGCTCTTCTTCGTTGATCTGATTGTTAGAAAAATATTCTTCAACCAATTCGCGATCAACGCCAAATCGATAAAGCTCTTGTTTGATTGCGTAGGTCCCTTTGACCTTAGTCCCAGTTCGTGACCTGACTAAATAGTCAATAAACACCTTGTCATCTAGAAATTTTAATTCAATTAAATGATCTATTACCTTATCAACCGCAACGTGTGACCAGTGAGTTGTTCTGACTTTTTTATAGAGATGTTCACGGGTTTCTTTTATTGTTCGCGGACGGAACTTTAAATAAAAGAAAGCGATGTTGAGTAGAGGAAGTAGGTCGTCTTCCATAATTGACCTAATTACTAATTTTATTCAAAAATAAT
Source organism: bacterium (assembly GCA_021825445.1). Lineage (GTDB taxonomy): Bacteria > Patescibacteriota > Microgenomatia > UBA1406 > GWC2-37-13 > GWC2-37-13. The sequence goes on from JAKAHA010000001.1 coordinate 8,799, forward strand.
AAGTAATAAAAAGTTATTAATAAAAAAAGATGTCATTCCCGTGAAAACGGGAATCCAGAACAAAAGACATGGATCCCCGATCAGGTCGGGGATGACAAGACACTTTTTATCTAGATCAATTAGAAATTAGTAATTAGAAATTTATTTCTTAATCAGTTGTTTTAATATCTGCTCCCTAATCTTTATGTCTTTCTGCAAAATTTCTTTGACCTCGGCTTTTCCATGACCTAAGACTTTATCTTGGTATTTTATAAATGAACCACTTTGAGTCAATAGTCCTGCAGCAATTGCCGCATCAACTATTCCCTCCTCGCGATCGATCCCTGATGAGATAATTACAATTTCCGCTTCTTTAAATGGTGGAGCAACTTTATTTTTTATCACCTTAACCCTGACACGGGCACCATATACAGTGTTATTCTTTTTTAATGTTTCAATTTTTCGGACATCCATTCTTATTGAGCAATAAAATTTAAGAGCGAGACCTCCAGGAGTCGTCTCGGGATTACCAAAGAAAACTCCAATTTTTTGACGAAGTTGATTGGTAAAGACGATTGTTGTTTTAGATTTGGAAACAATTCCTGTTAATTTTCGAAGGGCTTGAGACATAAGTCTTGCTTGCAGACCCATCGACGAATCACCCATATCCCCCTCAATTTCGGCACGTGGCACAAGAGCAGCGACCGAATCAACCACAATCAGATCAATTCCACCCGATCTAACTAAAGTTTCAGTAATTTCTAAAGCCTGTTCTCCCGTATCTGGTTGAGAAACCAAAAGATCTTCAAGTTTTACTCCTAAAATTTTTGCCCAAGCTGGGTCAAGTGCATGTTCGGCGTCGATGAAAGCAGCGGTGCCCCCGGCTTTTTGAGCTTCGGCAATTAGTGAAAGACATACGGTAGTTTTTCCGGCGGCCTCAGGTCCAAAAATTTCAACAATTCTACCTTTTGGAATCCCACCGACTCCTAAAGCTGTGTCTAAAGTCGGGATGCCGGTTGATATAACATCAACTGGGACAACCGTATTTTGTCCAAGTCTCATAATACTCCCTCTTCCAAACTGTTTTTGAATCGCATCAATTGCTGTTGTGACTGCTTGCTTTTTTTCTGAATCCTGGTTTTTCATATAATTTTTATAAAAGTTATAATGTTTATAATTCTTATCAATTTCTTTTCGTTTGTCAATCGTTTATAACCTACAACCCATAAACCAGTCCCGACTAAATCGGGACGGTTCAGGGTTGCCCTAAACCCTAATGTGATTTGGGGCAAAAACCTACAATTTACAATAAATATATGAGGCTAATCACAATTATCCCCCAAAGAGCAATTGTTACAATCAATGGAATATCAGTTGTGATTATGCGTTCTGGTCTTTCTCCTTCAGCTTTTTCATATAGAAGTTGAGCATATCTGGCAATTCCATAAACAACTAGTGGAATAGAAATCATTAGCCATTTTCTTGCTTCAAATCCCGGGAATGTTTGATTAAAAAACTTAGAAACCTCTGTTTCGGTTTGAGGTAATTTTTCAAAATAAGTGTAGAAGGAATAAGACATGATTGTCGAAGTTGTTGCCGTGTATGTAAGAAAATCTAGAAAATGTTCGTTATATCTGTAAAGTGATACTCTAGCCTCTTTTCCTTGAGCTACGAGTTCGGCATGTCTTTTAACAGTTGCCATAAATAGTGACATAAAAAATATTGTCAACATCATCCAAATTGGGATATGAAATCCGGTAGCAACTACTCCTGCGTAAGCTCTTAAAGTAAATGAAAAAGAAATTGTAAAAATATCAATTACAGGATATTTTTTTAAATAAAGTGAGTATAAAAAGTGTAAGACAATAAATATCAGACTTATTATAAAAAAAGAAGTTGAGAAAAATAAAGCGAGTAATAATGAGATTATCGTTAAGATAAAAATTAAAAAAGTCGCCTCAGGCATTGAAATTTCACCTGACGCAATCGGTCGGTATTTTTTTATAGCATGTTTTTTGTCGAAGGGATAATCAATAACATCATTTAATATATACGAAGTAGAAGATAATAAACAAAATATAAAGAAAGCTCTGATAGTATTGGAAAATAAGTTGATGTTAAAAAGTTGCCCGGAAAAAATAATAGCCGTAAAAATAACAAGATTTTTAATCCATTGATTAACACGCAAAACCCGTAGATAAATGAAGAATTTATTTTTTTTCATTTCTATTGAATTATATACTATTTATTAATATCATTAAACGCATATGATTAATCCCGATAACACTGTTCTAAAGTCAATAAATTTTTTCCCAGAACAAATAAAAGATTCTTTTGAAAAATCCTTAATGTTGGGAATTCCAGAAGAATATAAAAGTATAAAAAATATTGTTGCTTGCGGGATGGGTGGTTCAAGATTTCCTCATTGTATTATTAAGGAGCTTTTTAAAGAGGAAACTACAGTTCCTTATTTAATTAATGATGATTATAATCTTCCTGGTTTTGTTGATGAAAATACTTTGGTAATTTTATCTTCTTATTCGGGAACAACAGAAGAAATTTTAGAAATTAGTCAAAAAGCATATGATAAGAAAGCAAAAATTATTGGAATATCCAATGGTGGAGAGTTGAGAGATTTTTTAAACAAAATAAATGCTCCGGGTTATTTTTTTGATCCAGTCTATAATCCATCAGGTCAACCAAGAATAGGCTTCGGTTACTTAATTGGAGGAATTTTAGGACTACTTTTAAATTTAAAAATTTTAAATTGTCAAAAAGACGAAATTATTTCTGCGATTAACAACATCAAAATTGCAGAAATAGAAAAAGATGCCAAGCAATTGGCGACACGAATATTAAATAAATATCCTTACTATATTGTTTCGGAATTTTTAACCGGCATAGGTAATTCAATTGCCAACCAAACAAATGAAACAGCAAAATCAATTTCTTCTTTTAGAGTAATCCCTGAGTTGAACCATCATTTAATGGAGGGTTTAAAAAATCCTAAAGAATTGGCAAAAATGTCTTTGTTTATTTTCTTTTTTTCTAAATTTTATTCTTCTCCTATTCAAAAAAGATTTTTGATTACGAAAGAAATTGTAGAAAAAAATAATATTGAGACAATTTTTTATGAATTAAAGGGAAAAAATAAAATCGAACAAGCATTTGAATTAATGGCTTTTGGTAGCTATTTGTCGATGCACTTATCCTCTCTTTATGGAGAAAATCCAATGACCGTCCCCTACGTTGATTACTTCAAAAAGAAATTGAGGGAAATTTAGCTACTATAAAGTAGTGGTGTGATTTATCACACCAAAATAATCAATTTAATGAATTATTATGGAACGATGAATCGTTCCACTACAAAAAAATATTTATTTTACATCAAAGTTCCAATAACTTTTCAAGAAGCGGAAAGTTTCTATATGGTTGATTAAATACATCTGACCCAAAATGTCCCTCATTTTTTTTGATAATTAAATCTCCACCAATTTTTTTAAACATATAATACCCTTCTTTATCATTGCATCCCCAAGGATCATTGTCTGAGTTTATAAAGACAAAATTGAAAGCGTTATTTTTTATTTTTTCCCAATTGTATTTTTTTTGTAATAATAAAATATCTTGTTGTTTATCTTTTCCAGTTGGTCGGCAAAACCCTGCGACTAAAATTACTTTATGAATTTTTACTCTAATGTTTTCTAAAACACTCAAGATGAGAGGGCAACCAGCAGAATGACCGATCATAATTGTTTCTGAATTAAATTCCCCCCCCAAGATAAAAGGTAGTTGTGTTTTTAAATTTGGAGTATCTGAATCCGGAAGTTGAGGGACCCAAACTTTATAACCTTCATTTTCAAGAAATTTTTTAATGCTTGGCAGCCAAAATGAGTCAGGAGTGCCTCCTGTACCATGGACAATAATTGCATTTTTCATAATCATTATTATATCAACTCGGCAACCTCTTTACCCAACTTGACGGCGTAATTGGTTCCACGGTCGTAAGGATATGTCATATCTAGATTTGCTATGAAAAAGTTTTTATCAGGGGTGATAAAATCCGGCTTGTTTTTTTCAAAATCACGGTTAAATATTGGTTGAGCCCAAGGCGCCTTGAACAAAAAGGGATTCAATATTTTAAATTTAGAATTTGAAATTCTATCTAAACTTGGTTTGACTAATTTCAGTATCTCTTCTTTACTAATCTTTAACAGTTTACTGTCATTGTCGACATACCAACCAACATAAGCCAAATGTTTCCCGCCATAATTTTTTTTATCGACAAAATTTGTATGTTGAGCAAGAATCATAAATGGAATTTTATCCGTACAAATATTTAACCAATACGTTTTATCGATGATCGGTCTATCCGTTTCCAGAATTAAAGTGATCGCATGGAGGTATTTGAGTTTGGTAAATTTGGACAAATATGAAGTTGGAAAAATATTGGCAGTTAGCCTTGACATAACAGGTGTTGGCAGGGTGGAGATAACTTTGTCATAGATTTCGCCGTTGACCAGAAACCCCTCCCCTCTTTTTCCAATTTCTTTAATTTCGTAATTCGTTAACACGTTAACCCGCAAATCCATCAACAGTTTTTCTACATAATTTATAAACACCTGCAACCCTCCCTCAACATATCCTAATTTTTTTGTTCTTTTATTAATTCTTGCCCAGATAAACACGCTCAAAATAATTCCCGCATATTTGCCGAACTTTCCCCGAAAGAGTTGTTGCCACAACGTATTCCAGACTTTAATTCCCATGGTTTTCTTCAAAAATTCTTCTGATGTCATGTTTTTATAGATAGGCAAAAAGGGGGAGAGTTTAAGAAAAACTATAATGATTCCAGCACGTAATTTATCAACTAAACTAAGTAAGGGAAATTTCAGTAAATCTACCGGAGTGTCTAGGGGGTAGGCACTTCCATTGTTAAAAAGAGAAGACGTTTCGGGAGAACGAAAATAAAATTTATCAAATCCAATTTCTTTGGCAAAATTTAAAATATCAGAATCTGAAGAAAAAATATGGTGATATGCCCGTTCTAAATACCAATTCCAATTATTCCCTTTAAATCCAGAAGCAAGTCCGCCCAGCATTTTTTCTTTTTCAAAAATAGTTACCTCATGACCATTTTTTGATAGACAATAAGCAGAAGTCAATCCAGTAATTCCTCCCCCTAAAATGGCGATTTTTTTCATAAGGGACACTCTTTATAAGGGTCAGTCCTTATAAAAACTGACCCTTAATTAATTCCCGCATATTTAACGTGGAATGTCCGCAGGAATTATCTTTTTGAAAATTTTTGAGATTCAATCAAAATTGTTTCAATAAATATAGTTGTAGGAACTGCGAGTAACACCCCCATGACGCCGGCTAATTTTCCGCCAATAACCATGGCAATTAAGGTTGCGATGGGATGAAGTCCTGTTACTTTTTTCATAACAATAGGGACAATTAAATTATTTTCCAGCTGTTGAACTACAAGATAGAGAATGGCACAATAAAGTCCTAAAATGGGTGAATACGAAAGACCAATTAATATGGCTGGGATAGATGAAGTGATTGGTCCGAGGTTTGGGATAACTTCAAGAAGACCAGCAAGCACAGCAAGAGCAAGAGCGTATTTCATACCGATGATATTAAGTCCAATATAAGTCATTGCCCCAACTACAATCATTAAAATAATTTCACCCCAAAACCATGAACTCATTCGAAGTTGAGCACGTCCACTTATTATTTCAATTTTTTTAATTTCGATATCTTCAAAAAAATTACCAAAAAGTTTATCTTCAAGATTCTTTTCAAGTAAAAAATAAAAACCAAAAAATAGTGTTGAAGTGACAAAAATTGCGTTAGAAAAAATACCTTTAATAAATGATAAAGTTTGATTGGCAATACTTGGAATATTTTGAGTAAGAAAATCAAAATTAAAAGCAATATTAGAGTGTGGAAATATTGATTCAATAATTTTTGGCAAATTATTAAAAAGAAAAATCATCTCAGATAATAGTGGGGGAATTATGAGTGCAAAAACACTATAAATTATAAGAATGAATAATATATAGATAATAAAAGAGGCGACGACCCTGGGCGATTTGTTTTTCTCTAAAAAGGTAACACCGGGTTTTAGGGCTCCGGCAATGATATAGGCAATAAAAAGAGAAAAAATTAATTCTCTAATTTGCCATAACAAACCAAGAGATAAGATAAACAACACGGTAAAAACGATGGTTTTATACGATATCTCAATTCTTTGTGGTTTCATGTGAACTATTATAACGCATTATAGTCCTCACAATCTATCCTTTTGCTAATGTCAAAACATAAACTTTTTCTGCTCCGGCTTTTTTCAAAATTCGGGTTGCTTCCCTAACTGTTGAGCCAGAAGTAACCACATCGTCGATTAAAATAATATTTTTTGTAAAAACGCAAAATCTTGCGTCTCTACATTTTTGATTAATTTCAAACACGCCTCTGATATTTACATATCTATCTTTATTATTTTTTGTTTGTGCTTGTGACGATACCTCTTTTTTTCGTGTCAATAAATTGATAATTGGAAAGTCAAGAAATTTTTGAAAAAAAATACCAATAAGATTAGCCTGATTAAAACCACGCTCGTTATATTTAATTTTCGATAAGGGAATTGATTGTATAGCAAATTCAGAGGAAATTTTTTTATAAAAATTTATTTTTTCAATAGTTTTAGGTGTAATAATTTTATAAAATTCATCCCAGACTTTTGTTGACAGCCTATATTTAATATTTTTAATAATTTTTTTTAGGATTGGATTATAATGGTAAATTGACAAAATCCCGTCAACTCCATACATTTTTTTACATCCCGGATGAGTAAGTCCAAAAAGCGAAGGTCTTTTACAATATATGCAAACATCTTTTTTTATTGGCTCTAATTTATCAAAACAAGAAGGGCAAATATATTCGCCAATATACCAACAACCTAAGCAGAATTTTGGGAATAAAAGATCAATAAAAAACATATCTTTATAGCCATTATAGCGATTAAACTATTATGTTTTGTTCACAAAATTTAAAGAAGATTTACTTTTAAAAATATATTGAAGCTAAAAAATTTATCTAAAATAAATGATATGGTTTTGATATATTATGACCTCTTGAAAACTGCTAGGTAGTGTTTTAGATTTAATATCGCACTATATGTTTTGTATATTTTGTCAAAATCATGATACAGAAGTAATTGAAACAAGGGTCTCGGAAGATGGAGCGACTGTAAGACGAAGAAGATTTTGTCCAAAATGTCAAAAAAGATTTACGACATACGAAAGGCTAGAATTGTTGCCAATAGTCGTTATTAAAAGAGATGGGACGCGAGAAAGATTTGATAGGGAAAAATTAAAGAGAGGTCTTTTCAAATCATGTGAAAAAACAGTTGTTACAAGTAAAAAAATTGATAAAATACTAAACGAGGTAGAACAAGAATTAAAAGAAAAAGATGCGACCGAAATAGAAAGTAAAACAATTGGAAATTTGGCAGCTAAGAGATTAAAGAAAATTGATAAAGTTGCCTATATTAGATTTTCCTCAGTCTTTAAAAGATTTGTTGATCTTGACGACTTTGAGGAAGAGTTAAAAAAAATTAATCCTATCAAATAGGTATCAAAATATGAAACTGACAGGAATTTCGGAGAAGGTTTTTATAGATCGTTATGCACTGAAAAATAAAGCAGGGGACGCTATCGAGAAAAAACCCGAAGAGATGTGGGGGAGGATTGCAAAAGCAGTTTCATTGGTTGAAAAAAAATCAAAACAAAAAAAATGGGAAAAAGAATTTTATTCAATATTAAAAGATTTTAAATATGTTCCCGGCGGCAGAATTTTATCTGGAGCTGGAACTGGTTATGATGTTTCTTTTTATAATTGCTTTGTCATTCCGTCGCCACGTGATTCCAGAGGAGGAATACTTGAAACACTCGGAAACATGGTTGAGATTATGGCACGCGGTGGTGGAGTAGGAATTAATCTTTCGTCTCTTCGTCCTCGAGGAGCAAGAGTTAAGAAAGTCAACGGTTTTTCTTCCGGTCCAATAAATTGGGCATCTCTTTTTTCGGTTGCAACAAAAGATATTATTCAACAGGGTGGCACTCGTCGTGGCGCTTTAATGCTTATGCTTTGGGATTGGCATCCTGATATTGAAGAATTTATTACTGTCAAACAGGATTTATCAAAGATTAATGGTGCCAATCTTTCTCTCAATATTTCAGATAGCTTTATGGAAGCAGTTGAACGCGATGCCGATTGGCCTCTTGTATTTCCAGACATTAAAGATCCAGAATATGACGTCAAATGGACAGGTGATTTGGATGCATGGAAAAAAATGGGTAAAAAAGTTATTGTTCATAAAGTTGTCAAGGCAAGAAAACTTTGGGAATTGGTCGCAACCGCTGCTTGGAAATCGGCAGAGCCGGGTGTCGTTTTTATGGAGCGTTATAATAAACTTTATAACAATTATTATTGGAATAAAATCATCTGCGTCAATCCATGTGGAGAAGAAGGTTTACCGGCCTGGGGCGTTTGTAATTTAGGATCGATTAATTTATCTGCACTAGTCAAAGGGGATGATATCGACGAAAAGGGTAAATTTGATTTTAATGCTTTAAAAAATATTGTTCGCACAGCAGTTCGTTTTCAAGATAATGTTGTAGATATGGATCCGTATGTTTTTGAAGGAATTCGCAAAACTCAACTTGAAGGAGAAAGAAGAATAGGGCTTGGGACAATGGGGCTTGGAGATGTCTTGATTAAATTACATTTACGCTATGGATCCGACGAATCTCTCGAATTTATTGACAAAGTTTATAAATTAATAATGGAAGAAGCGTACCTTGCATCTTCAGAGTTTGCAAAAGAAAAAGGTAGTTTTGCTAAATTTGATCGTAAACTATATCTTGATGGAAAATTTGTCGCTAAATTAGATGATGAGGTTAAAAAATCTATTAAAAAAAACGGAATAAGAAATTCATTACTTTTAATGCAAGCTCCAACAGGGTCAACATCACTTATGGCAGGGACAACTAGCGGAATCGAACCAGTCTATGAATTTGAATTTGCTCGTCATGATAGGCTAGGCGATCATATTATTCGTCACAATCTTTATGATGCTTGGTATAAAAAACATGAAGAAGAGATAAAGACCGGAAAATTAAAAAAACCTGAATGGTTTATTTCCGCCAATGAACTAACTCCTGAAGATCATGTGAAAGTACAGGGAGCAATCCAAAAATATGTTGACGCTTCAATTTCAAAGACGGTCAATGCTCCAAATAGTCACACGGTTGAAGATGTAAAAAAACTTTATAATCTTGCCTATAAACTAGGATGCAAAGGAATTGCCTATATGAGAGATGGATCGCGTCCTGGGGTGTTGGAAAGAAAACCAGATGAAAATAAAGCAAAGGAAGATGAACAAAAAGTACTAAACTGTCCAACATATACCGTCAAACCTCGTCCGATGGTAGTCCATGGCTCAACCTATAGAATTCAAACACCGGTGGGAATTGCATTTATTACCCTAAATACCAATGGCGGCAATCCTCCAGAACCACTAGAGATGTTTATTACAGTTGGTAAAGCGGGGACAGATATTTATGCAATGGCGGAAGGTTTGGGGAGAATGATTTCGGTCGCCCTCAGGTTTTCATCTCATCTATCAGTTGAACAAAGAGTTCAAGAAATTATTAATCAACTGTCAGGAATTGGTGGAGCTCGAAGTATGGGATTTGGAAAAGATAGGATAAGAAGTTTGCCTGATGCCGTTGCTAAGGTACTTTCAATGCACTATAACTTTAATGGAACAACAAAAAAAACAAATGGAGAAGCACCAAAGTTAGTTACTGCAACCACTCAACCGTCGCTCATTCAACCACTTGTGGCTGTCCAAAAATCAACGTCATTTGATATATGTTCAAGTTGTGGAGAGGCGACTTTGGTTCACGAGGAAGGATGTAAGAAGTGCTATGGATGTGGATATTCGGAATGCTAATATGTCAATTTATACTCGTACAGGAGACTCCGGAACAACAGGGTTGTTTGGTGGAAAAAGAATTTCCAAAGCTGATTGCCAAGTTGAAACTTACGGATCAATTGATGAATTAACCTCCTACATCGGTTTGGTTGTAGTTAAATTAAAAAACAAAAAAGACATCGATTTTTTAATTGGGATCCAAAAAGATTTGTATCAAGTGATGAGTTTTTTGTCCGGAGCAAAGGTTGATTTGTTACTTCTTGAAAAAAAAGTTATGGTATTTGAAAAAACTATTGATGAAATTGAAAAAAAATTACCAAAATTAAATAAATTTATTTTACCTGGAGGAAACGAAATTTCAGCACTGTTTCAAATAGTCAGGGTGCTTTGTCGAAAAGCGGAACGGCGGAATATAGATTATTTTAATAAATCGGAAATTACCAGTAACCAATTATTGATTATCAAATACCTCAATAGGCTCTCCGATTTATTTTTTGATTTGGCTAGAAAGTATGGAAAAGATAGTGAAGTTGTTCTATAATCGTTTAACTTATGAAAAAAATCAAAAAATTAATTCCTTACACAATAATAATATTATTGGCAGTTATTGCTCGACTCATTCCTCATGTACCGAATTTTGCCCCAATTGGAGGACTAGCTCTTTTTTCAGGGAGTAATTTTAAAAATAAAATTGCTTTATTAATTCCATTATCTGCAATGTTTATCTCAGATATTTTTTTGGGATTTCATTCAACAATCCCTTATGTCTATGTCAGCTTCATTATTATTGCTTTGATTGGGGGACTTATAAAAAATAACAAGTGGCAGTCATTGGCATTGGCAAGCGTAACTTCTTCTATCTTATTTTTTATAATTACCAACTTTGGAGTCTGGGCAACTGGTTCAATGTATGTAAAAAATTTAAATGGCTTGATGCAGAGTTATGTGATGGGTTTACCATTTTTCCGAAACACTTTAATTTCCGATTTATTTTATTCTTTTACATTCTTCTACGGATATAGATTTTTATCCAATATTAATTTTTCAAAACTTCGAAAACTTCACTCTTAATTTTGTAAGACATATATCGTCATTTTTATCCCGCTTCCACGCCCTATTTCCGCATTTTTGTAGGTTATAAACGGTGGACATTGTTTGACATTTAATTTATATATTTCCGTAGGAACAGGCATGCCTGTTCCCTACAAATATATGAACGACATAAAACATCGTAAACCCAACCGTTTGAAAAAATATAATTATTCAGATGCGGGATGGTATTTTATAACAATATGTACACAAAACATGGAATGTTTGTTTGGGAATATCATTAACAATGAAATGAATTTAAACATGTTTGGAGGAATTGTCAAACAATATTGGTCAAATATACAGGAATATTTTGTAAATGTAGAATCGGATGAATATGTGATTATGCCAAACCATGTTCATGGAATTATTGTTATTCGAAATGAAAAACCGTTCGTAGGGAACGACCACCGTGTCGTTCCATTCAACAATCAGGTCGGACACGATGGTCCGACCCTACGAAAACATGATCGTCAAAATCAATTATTATTTCGTATTGTCCAATGGTTTAAAACAATAACAACAAACGTTTACATTAAAGGTGTCAAAAATAATCAATTTTCACGATTTAATAAACGAATTTGGCAAAAATCATTTTATGAACATATTATTCGTAACGAATTGGACTTATTTCGGATTGGTCAGTATATGCGAGATAATCCATTAAATTGGGATAGTGATAGAAATAATTTAAAAATAAAATAATTTCAACCAAAAACTGGAATCGAAAATTTTTCCTTCAAATATTTTTTATACAACTCCAAATTATCTCCATGATCAAAGGCGATCTCATTTTTTGAGGGAAGTTTGTTTAGGTCAAACCATTGAAGGTTGCTAACTTCTTCATCCGATTTTCCAGTTTGTTTAACAGCATTTGCCACAAATATTATGTCAACATTTTGCCGGTCTTCCATTGGGCGATTGGGGTTATCGTTTATTCGAAATAATTTTAGATTGTTTATTTCCCATCCCGATTCTTCCATCACTTCCCGAATAACTGCCTGAATTAAATTTTCATCTCTTCCAAAAAATCCTCCAAGTAACCCCCACTTTCCTGATTCAAGAATTGGCTTTCCGGCAAAAGTTCCCCTTTTTCCAAGAAGAATTTGATTGTCTTTTACAACAATTGCATTAACAGTTATATGACGAAGAGAAGCCTTACTATTATTTTCAAAAGTACAAGTGATCATTGTTTATATTATAATCAAAATATGACTAATAATTTTACTGCAATCGATGATCTGTTGAAAAAAAATAAAAATGTCAGTCTTCCAAAGGAGGCCGAACCAATAACGTCAGAAAAATTTGAAATAGAGGAGCCAGTCGAAGATAAGGTTGAGGAAGAAGTGAGGCCTTTTGTCTCTTCAAGAGCAGAAACGATTGAGTTGCCACCCGATTTAAAAGCATTAGGTTTACAGGCGGTCCCTCATTCAAAATTTCCAAAATATAAAAATATTAAGTTACCTTTGAGTGATGAAAAAATTGTTGTGGGTAAAAAGGCTCCAATCACTTCATCAATAAGATGGTTGGCGGAATTTGCACTTTTTATTCTTGCTCAAGCTCATTTAGGTCTGAAAGTGGTTCATGGGAGAGTGATTAGAGTGTTAAAACTTGATTAAACAGCCTTGTTTATTTCGGCTAAAAAACCTTCTTTACTGACGGCACCAACGAATTGATTAACAACTTGACCATCTTTAAAAACTAAAAAAGTCGGGATAGAAAAAACTTGATATTGTGAAGATAGTTCTTGATTTTGATCGACATCAACTTTGACAAATTTTACATTTTTTACCTCTTCAGCCAACTGTTCAATGATTGGTCCGGTTGCTTTACAAGGTCCACACCAAGTGGCGTAAAAATCAACCAAAACAACTCCTTTAGTTTTTAATACTTCGGCTTCAAAATTATTTTTATCAAGGTGTAAAACAGCCATAGGTTTATATCATAATCCCTCCAATTTTTAATGTCAAATGTAAATAATAGACGAGGTGTATATCGTCAAAATTATCCCGTCTCTACGCCCTATTTCCACACTTTTGTAGGTTATAAGCGATTGACTAAAATAGTACATTATTGTTTCATTGTTTTATTGTTAAATTGTTAAAACAAAAACATGCAATATCTAAAGCTGAATAATATCAGTTGTTATAAAAGATCTTTGTTTTTATCAAAATATGTTTGGGATATTGTTATTGTTTTGGATTGGTTTAAAAAACAAACTGTCGGTAGTCAATTTGTTCGTGCTATTGACTCAATATCAGCAAACATTGCGGAGGGTTTTGGAAGATATAATAAGAAAGATAAGATTAAATTTTATCATTATAGTTTCGGTTCTGTAAAAGAATCATGTGATTGGAATGAAAAATCTAAATCGAGAGATTTAATAACAATTAAACAATATAACCATATATTAACTGAACTTCAAATCTTACCTAAAGAAATTAACCAACTAATCCAATTTACTAATCAAAAATTAAAAGATTAACAATGAAACAATATAATAATCTAACAATTTGGTCGTTATTAATTATTTATTAATCTTATGTTATCCAAGATATATTCAGGAACTGTAATTGGACTTGACGGAATATTGATAGAGGTTGAGGTTGACGTGGCTTCAAAAGGTTTTCCCGGTTTTACGATTGTTGGTTTACCTGACAAGGCAGTTGGAGAGGCGAAGGAGCGAGTGAGGGCAGCTATCAATAATGCCAATCTTAAAATTCCAGATACGAGAATTACCGTCAATTTAGCTCCAGCTGATATTCCAAAAGTCGGCTCCGCATTTGATTTACCAATAGCAGTTGGAATTTTAACTGCGGGGGAAATGATTAAGGCAGATAAATTACCAGACAGTTTATTTATAGGTGAACTCTCTTTAAGAGGGGATGTCCGCAGAGTCCCTGGAGCAATCTCAATTGCACTTCTTGCTAAATCGAAAAAAATAAAAAAAATTTTTATTTCGAAAGAAAATTTAAGTGAAGTAGTCCTGGTTGATGGGATAGAGATTTATCCAATTGATCGTCTGACTGATTTAATTTTGCATTTGAATGAAATTAAATTAATTCCTCCTTTTCCTCATAAAGATTTTAGCAGTATATTAAGCGAAGAAAAATATGATTATTTATTTGAAGATATTAAAGGTCAAGAAACGGCTAAACGTGCTCTTGAAATTGCCGCCTCGGGATTTCATAATATCATTCTCAAAGGTCCACCTGGGACCGGAAAGACTTTGCTTTCAAGGGCATTCCCCTCAATTCTCCCACCAATGGAAAAGGAAGAAATACTTGAAGTGACAAAAATTTATTCGGTGGCAGGTCTACTTCACAATCAAAATTTTATTGCCAGCCGACCTTTTCGCTCTCCCCATCACACGACCTCTCGCATCGGTTTGGTTGGTGGTGGCTCAAATCCTGCTCCTGGTGAAATTTCGCTTGCTCATCGGGGAGTTTTATTTTTGGACGAAATTCCAGAATTTCCCAGGACGACTCTTGAAAGCCTTCGGCAACCTCTAGAGGATGGGTTCATTACCATATCACGTGCGTCGGGAACGCTTATTTTTCCATCGCGATTTTTACTTCTTGCTGCCTCCAATCCCTGTCCGTGTGGATATTTAGGTCATGAAAAAAAACCATGCCACTGTTTGCCCGGGACAATTTTAAAATATCAAAAAAGACTTTCAGGACCACTACTGGATCGAATTGATTTACACATCGATGTTCCATCAGTTAGCCAAGAAAAATTAACCAGTAACGTTTTAAGCGAGTCGAGTCAAAAGGTAAGAGGGCGAGTAGTTGCAGCCCGGGAAATTCAAAAGAAAAGATTTGAAGGATTAAAAATTTTTAATAATGGAGAGATGTCATCAGCACAAATTAAAAAATTTTGTCAATTAACTCCTGAGGCGGTCAATTTACTTAAACAAGCAATTGCCAAACTATCACTCTCTGCCCGAAGTTATTTTAAAACAATTAAAATCAGCCAGACAATCGCCGACCTAAATGGAAAAGAAAAAATTGAGGCAGAATATGTATCTGAAGCCTTGCAATTTCGATCTCACGACGAATAGGCATTGACAAGCCAAAAAAGATTCTTTATACTTTTTCTATGAATCTTGATAAATTATTAGCAGGTGGATTAACTCCGACACAGTTGAACAGTGTCTCTTCGGATACAAACGTTAATTTGGGTTTTCAGGTTCCTTCTTTCGATACGGTTTTGTCTTTTGCGATTCGGTTTATTTTTATTATATCTGGATTGGTTGCCCTTCTTTATTTGCTTCTTGGAGCCATCGCTTGGATCACATCAGGTGGCAATAAAGAGTCAGTAGAGAAGGCTAGAGAGAAGATTCAAGCAGCTTTAATTGGAATAATTTTATTATTTGCAGTTTTGGCGATCGTTGGAGTTGTTGAAAATATATTTAGTCTAGGGCTAGGGATAACGAGACCAATCATATTCCCAAAGTTAATTAACTAATTCGTGCTTAATTTATTTTTACCCGCTTTTACGGTTTTTGCTCAGATTCAGGATTGGACAAATAAAGAAACAGGTGCAAGTTGTGTCGTTGATGGCGTTCCCACCCTTAAATGTCTAGAAATCGTTTTTGGAAATATTCTTTACATGTCTTCGTTTTTTATTATTATCGTTTTATTCATCATGTTTGTCGTCGGCTCTTTCCGATATCTGACTTCATTTGGAAATGCTGAGGCAATCAAAAAAGCCCAAGGGACTCTTAAATATGCACTAATAGGCTTTATTCTTTTTGTCAGTGCCTACTTGATAATGACGATCATTCAGACTTTGTTCTTGGGAGGAGCAGGCGGTAAAGCTAATTTGTTTGAGTTTAAACTTGGAGAGTAAATAAGATATCAATCTACTAATGCATCCTAATCAACGAATATTTGTAGATTAGCATTTATTCGTAGATTAGTATCACTTTGCTGGCGTGACGAAGATCACCCTCACTCCTTTATCTTCAGGAATAGGGGATGCAATTTTATTTTTTTCGCGGATATAGTTATAGGCAATAAACAAAAGTAGAGAAACTCCAACAGCGATTAAGATAATACCAAAACCTTTCATAATACTTAAGTTTAATCAGTTTAATCTGTTAAATCAGTTGAATCAGCTACCGAACCGATTCAGCCGACTCGACTGACTTTGACTGATTTAACTAATATTAACTTGTTCTTTAATCAAATACCTTGGTCGTTTTTGGATTTCCTGATAAATCTTCCCAATATACTCACCAATTATTCCAATTGTAATAAGTTGAATCCCTCCAAGAAACATAATTGCCGTAAAAAGTCCTGCCCAGCCGATGACAAATGATTGAGGTGAGATAGCTTTTCTGATGAGTTCGTAAATTATTCCCAAAAAACCAAGAATACCTGACATAAAGCCAAAATATGTCGCCATTCGGAGTGGTTTGACGGAAAAACTGGTAATTCCTTCAAGAGCAAAATTTAACATCCTGAAAAAACCATAGTGGGTTTTTCCAGTTAATCTTTTTTCCCTTTTAAAATATACATAATCAGTTGGAAATCCACCCCATGAAACTATGCCTCTTAAAAAACTTGGTCTTTCGCGAAGATTATTTAAAAAATCAACTACTTGTTTATCAACTAATCGAAAGTCTCCAACTTCTTGAGGAATTGGGGTGTCAGATAAAAAATTTATTAGTCTATAAAATATTGATGCTGTTGATTTTTTAAAAAAATTTTCCCCTTCTCTTTCATTCCTTTTTGCGTAAACTATTTTTGCACCAGATTGCCATTTGGCAATCATTTCAGGAATTATTTCTGGAGGGTCCTGAAGATCGGCGTCAATTGTCACCACGCAGTCACCGTGAGCGACTTTGTATCCGGCGGTAAGCGCCATCTGGTGACCAAAATTTCGATAGAAAGAAATTAATTTTATATTTTTATTTTTGAGGGCTTGTTTCTTAATATTCTCTACAGTTTTATCTTTTGATCCGTCATCGACAAAAATAATTTCATACGGTGAGTTTTTTACAACAGGAATAAGTCGCTTAACCAACGGTTCAACATTTTGTTCTTCATTAAAGACGGGGACAATAACGGAAACTAAGAAGTTATTCATGAGTTAAGTTTAATAGATCAAACCTCAAAGATCAAAACCAAGTTTAAAGTTCAAAGCTTAGATCTTGACTTTGATTTTTGAACTTTGCACTTTACTCTCTCTTTTGTTACGGGGCCGGGAGTCGAACCGCGGTCTAGGAGATTATGAGCCTCCTGTGCAGCCGTACACTACCCCGTATTGTTAAATTACGTTTAAATTATACTAAATTTTTGACGTTTATGTTCCTCTAAATAACATTGTTTGTTAAAGTAGTGGAACGATTCATCGTTCCATAATTATTCATTCAAAATACACCTCCCACCACTGTCTCCAATTTGGAAGAGGGGTTGGGGTTATAGAAATTGAGACTGCAGGAGGCGACGGGATAATTATGGCGATTTCATTATCCTTTAGAAGATTAAGATCGTTTCGAATTGTTTTTTCAATTTCTTCAGTGCTTCTTTTTTTTACTACTTCAGTTTTTAATTCAACATTTCGTTTCTGTTCTTTTTCAAAGTTTTGCTTAAACTGCTCATAAAAATCTAATTTACTTTTATAGGAAAAAAGATTCTTTAACAAAGAAGAAAATAAAAAAATAAGTAAAAAGATAAAGATAACGTTCTTAATTAATTTCATGCATTAATTATACCTTGTAGTGTTTTCATTATCCTTCCTGGGTCGGCTTTTGATTTGAGAGCCTTCATACAAATTCCAATGATTGCCTTTTGATTATTATCAAAGGTAGCTTGGTTTTCCTTAATTACTTTTTCAATTTCAGCATTTAATTCTTCATCGGAAATTTCTGCCGGTAAGTAAGAGGTCACTATTTCAAGTTGTTTTTTATTATCTTCGGCAAGTTCTACTCTTCCACCTTTAACAAACGCCTCGACAGATTCTTTTAATTCTTTTACAATTTTTTTAAGGACGACCATAGTTTCCTCGTCGTTCAACTCTGATTTTTTATCAATCTCTTTATTTTTTATCTGTGATAGAATAAAACGGAGAACGCCAAGTTTGGTTTTATCGCCTGATTTAAGGGCAATCAAGGAATCATCTTGAAGTTTTTGTCTCAACATAAGATAATTATAGACTATTTATTAATTTATAGTGAGCGGATTTATCCTGAGTAAAATCGAAGGAGTCGAACTATGAAAAAAACAAGCAAGTCAAGTAAAGACATTATTTCCCTTTTTGGTAGTATCCAAAAAGTAATTTCTACCAAACCATCAACCAATCAAATGCTTAATGAAGTGCAGATGATGAAATTTAAAATAAAACCGATTAAGGGAGATCTGATGTCATTCAATCTAAAAAACCAGCAGTTTATCGAAAGTCTTTGGAGCCTAGGAAAATTAGATGAGTTTTTTTTCAAAGAAGTTCCAACTCTTTCTAAAAAAGAAAAAGAAGTCTTTATGAGAATTTTTGATAGTTTATATTTTAAATATCAACAACAGCTTAATGAATCAAATCTTCAGGAAAGAAAAATCAACATGTCAAAGACAGGTTTATTGGAAATGGAAATTTATAAAGAAAGAAAGTTAAAGAAAAAAATTAATTAAATGAAAAAATTTCCCATAGTTCTTGATATAGAAACAAAACATACTTTTCGTGAATTCTCTGAACACGCAAAACTAGGGATCACAGTTCTTGCAATATATGATTATAAAGATAAATCCCAGAGAATTTTTACTGAAAAAGATATTAATCATCTTTTTCCAATTCTTGAAAACTGTTCATACATAATTGGTTTCAATATTAATAGTTTTGATCTGCCAGTTCTTCAACCATATTATCCTGGAGATATTAAGCATTTTAAAACTTTTGATATTTTGGATGATATAAAGAAAATTCTAGGGCATCGACTGTCACTAAATGATGTGATTAAGACAACCTTGGATAAAAAAAAGACGGGTCATGGACTTGAAGCAATAGATTTTTACCGTGATGGGAAATGGGAAGAATTAAAAAAATATTGTATGGACGACGTCATGCTTACAAAAGAACTTTTTGACTATGGGGTTTTAAATAAAAAAATATCCTATTTAAATGAAAATGGGAAAATTGACATTGAGGTTGATTGGGAAAAATATTTAAAAGATGAAGGTGGCGGAGAAATGCCATTAACACTTCCATTCTGATTAAATTTCTAATTTCTAATTACCTAATTTCTAATAAAATCCCAATAACCAAATTCCAAGTATTTCAAACAATAATCAATTACCAATCGAATCAAAATTAAAAACCGTTTGGTCTATTGATTTTTGAATATTGATATTTGTTTGTTTCTTGGTATTTGGTCATTGGTTATTATTTAGGTCAATTAGAATAATTAGATCAATTAGGTTAATTTATAATTATGTTTAATGACATGCCTATAATCGGTCTTGCTCCCATGGATGGTGTTACCGATGCTCCGTTTCGATATATTGTGGACCTTGTTGGTAAACCCGACATTATTTATACTGAATTTGTTTCCGTCAAAGGTTTGATACTCGGCAAACCGGCAATCCAGAGAATGTTGCTTCGTCATAAAACTAAGACAAAAATGATTGCCCAATTTTTTGGGGTGGAGCCAGAATATTTTTATCAAGCAGCGAAAGTCGCAAAGGATAAAGGATTTGACGGGATTGATATCAATATGGGTTGTCCAGACAAAAGTGTTTTTCATCGAGGAGCTGGTGCAGGGCTAATTCTTCAACCAAAACTCGCTCGCGAGATTATTTTGTCTGTTAAAAAAGCCGTTGGTAATTCTCTTACAGTTTCTGTCAAAACCAGGACAGGATATAAAGAACATCAAACAAAAGAATGGATAGGAAATTTACTTGAAGCAGAACCCGATTTTATCTGTCTCCACGCCCGCACTTTTAAACAAAGATATTCGGGAGTTGCTGATTGGGATCAGATTGGAATTGCGGTGGATTTAGCTAAAAAAACTAAAACAAAAATATTTGGTAATGGAGATATTAAAAGTCGCTCAGAAGCTTTGGATAAAATTAAAAAATATAATTTAGGCGGAGTTTTAATTGGTCGAGCGGCACTGGGAAATCCTTGGATATTTCAAGGTCATGTCCCAACAACTAAGGAAAGATTTGAAGTGATTATCGAACATTGTAAAAAATTTATGGAATTTTTTCCAACCGCCCATTTAAGTATCATGCGAAAACATTTAGGATGGTACGCAAAAGATTTCCCTCATGCCGCCGAAATCAGAAATGAACTGATGCAAGTAAATAATATTGAGGATGTAGAAAAAATTATCTCAAGAGTTTGTTAACTAAATCATAAATATTTTTTCGGTGCCCGATCAAAATAATATATATTTCTTGTGAGGATTTTCTATAAACAATTCTGTAGTTGCCTACCCGAACGCGAAAAATATTTTTGAAACCAGAGAGTTTTTCTTCTTGTAAGTTGATTGATTCATCTTTAATTAAGCGAATTTTTCTGGCAATAACTATTTGATCAATTTTAGTTATTTTTTTTAGTTCTTTTTCAGCCCGGGGAGAAAGTATTACTTTCATATATTTAATTCTTTAGCGATCTCTTCAAAATCTTTACCTTTTTCAAAATCGGCTTCTAATACAGCCTTCTTATCAATGGAATCTTCCATAAAAGAAACAATTTTTTCATAAAGATCTTTGCCTAATAAATAAGCTTCAATTTTATTGCGATTTTCAACGGCTAATGGAAAATCCGTTGCATTGAGAATTGCTTTTGATGGATTAATTTTAAGTTGGGAAATTGAAATAGTATTCATGTTACTAATAATAACAATGAATAGGTCTCTTGTCAAGACCTATTAATAGGTCTTTTACGTTTAATTATTCTTACACCCAATTTTTGGCATGGGAGCAGATGGTTTTCCGTGTTTTATCCATTTTCCTTTCACACAAATCCAGTTGTCTTCACCGCTAATCAATCTTGCAGAAAACAATAATATGACAAATGCAATAATTGCAAAATATACATATTTTATTAAATTTGGTTTTTTCTTGAAAAGTAAAAATGAATAGACCATTGGCAAAATGCTCGCCAACATAATACTTCCGAAAATCACAACTGGTGCATGCCAAACAAAAGTTGCCTCAATCAAAGTTACAATTCCTGCAATTACGAAACACCAACTAGCATATCGATGAGTCTTATTCCAATTGTCCTCGCTTGAAAGCGACCAAGGAGTTTTGACACCAATAAAATAATTTTGGCGGATTTTCGATAGATAATTTCCAAGGAGTATAAAAAAAGTTCCAAGCCCAATAAACATAAAAGGCAACATTTGAACTTTGGAATTTGTAGAAATATAAAAAATTAAAAAATGGAGATAGAAAAAAAATCCAATAAAAGTTGTTTGGATGATCTGCCATTCTTTTTGAAACAGTTTATATTTATCTTTTTTTGGATCAAAGTTTGGCAATACTAAAAATAAAATCCAAATAAATAAAGTCATAGTTGGCATCAACAAAACCGCCTGATTTTTTGGCATATAATTATCAACTTGTCCCATGATATTCCAGTGCATAGGAAGTTGAGCTGGAAGATATTGATAAAAAAGGTAACTACCTAAAAACATAATTGAGATTAGAAAAAGATTTATTTTTTTCATATTATTTTTTGTTAAATAAATTTATAATTCCTTTCATAGTTTCTTCAAAAACTGAAGTGTTAAGTGAGTATCTGATAAATTGTCCTTGTCTTTCACTTACAATAAGTCGAGTTCTTTTTAAAATATCCAAATGATGAGAAAGAGAAGCTCCTGTGATTTTGAAGTGCTTAGCAATTTCGCCGACAGTCATATCTTTTTCTTTCAAGATATTTAGAATCTTCCTTCGATTTTTATCAGATAAAGCTTTAAAAATTGTATCCATAATTGTTGTTAAAGGATTAGATATTTAGACAACCATCTAAATTATATTAAAAGATTATTTGTTTGTCAAGAAGACTATCTATTAACTGTATTTTCTCTGTTCATTAATTATAATCTACTCATGGCTTACGTTGACGAATTTATCAAAAAACATCAGATTAAATCATTAGTTATAAACAAAGTTACTGGTAGATATATTACAGGAGGGAAAAGTAATATAGGTTTTCTTATTTTCCCTGGCGGTGGACAGGATATGTATTCGAGCTACGACTTGATTGAAGCGTATGAAAATAAATATAAAGTAATCTCTTTAAATATTACTGGTTTTAAAGATTTACAAACATTTTTCAAATTCATTAATAAAATTCTTGAAGTGGAAAAATTAAAAAAAATTATTGTTTATGGACTTTCTTTTGGAGGTTTTATTGCACAGCATTATGTTAGGGAGAACAAAAAAAAGGTGATTAAACTAATTCTTTCCCATACAGCAACTACTAAGTCAAAACCAGTTGTCAAGAAAATAATAATTCCTGGAAAAATTGCTTACTTTTTTCTACCAATAATTCCTATTTCGTTACTTCGTTATTTGGTTAAAAAAAACGCAGGGAGAATTCAAGCAGGGCATTCAAACATTTTGGATTTATGGAAAAAATATATGTCGAAATCCAATCTAGAAAAACGGACAGAATTTATTGATCGCTTTGGATTGGATTTTTTAAATAGAAAATATTTGAATTCTTTTTACCGATTGGGAACGAATATGGAAAGGGAAGAGAAAAAATGGGGTGAAAATATTTTTGATGATTGGAGTAAAAATATTTTAATAATTAAAGCAATTGATGATCCATTAGCACAGGACGATGGAATGTTAAAAAAATATTATCCATTAGCAAAAGAATATATTTTTCATGGTACTGGTCACTTAACTCCTTTTATACAATTTGAGAAAATGAAGCAACAAATAGATAAATTTATCTTATAGACGGTCGTTTATAAGATAATATTTCTTTTGACTAGTTAATTAATTAACTAGTCATTTTGTTTAGATCTAAATTTCCCAGCCAGAAACAGAAAGATCTACCTTATCATTTTTAAATGACACTCCTTCCTCAATTAACATTTTTTTCTTTTGAGTAATTCCACCAACACCGGAGTAGCCGGTAAGACTTCCATCGGTTGCAACGACGCGGTGACAGGGGACATCCGGCGCATTGGGATTATTTTTCATGAAAACACCGACGGCTCGAGTTGCTTTTGGAATCCCCGCAAGGCGAGCCAGTTGTCCATAAGTTGCTACTTTGCCTTTGGGAATAGAACTGCAAAGTGTATAGACTTTTTCTTTAAAATTCATAAGAGGCATTAGATAATTATATTATCAATAAGTCTAGTTTTTCCAACATTTGCCGAAATTAAAATGACAGCTTTTTTTGAGACGACTTTAAGAGGAGATAAATTTTCAGAGTCACAAATCTCAATATAATCTAAACGTATCAGTTTATATTTTTGTAAATAATTATCCATCTCTGATTTTATTTTTTGAACATTTTTATTTCCTAAAAGTATTAATTTTTTTCCAAACAATAATGATTGGTATAAATTCACAGCTTGTAATCTCTCTTGAGAGTTTAAAAAAATATTTCTTGATGAAAGAGCAAGACCATCTGGTTCTCTGACAGTAGGAACCATATTAAAAATGATTGGCAAATTCAAATCTCTAATCATTTGTTTGATGACTATACATTGTTGGAAATCTTTCTGACCAAAATATGTATTGGTTGGTGAAATTAGATTAAATAACTTTAAGACAATAGTTGATACTCCGGCAAAATGAGTAGGTCGACTTTTACCTTCCAAAATCCTAGAGAGTTGATTTACTGTCACAGTTGTTTGAAAATCTGTCGGATAAATTTCTTTTGTCGATGGATAAAACAAAATATCAACTTTTTCTCGCCTCAATAATTTTTTGTCCTGCTCAATCGGACGGGGATATTTTGTCAAATCTTCGGTGGGGGAAAATTGGGTAGGGTTGACAAATATTGAAACAATCGTTACATCATTTTTTGTTTTTGATTCCCGGACAAGTTGTAAGTGTCCTTCGTGTAGTGCTCCCATGGTTGGGATAAAACCGATTGATTTATTTTTTTCTCGTAATTTTGAAGTAACTTTTTGAATTTCTTGGGTAGAAGTTATTATTTTCATAAATTGATTATATTATTTCAATAATTTTGTTCTTTGATTTTTCTCCAGAAACTATGGTGATTTTAGAAATTGATGTATTAAAATATTTTGCCAAAGTTTTAACAATTTCTTTGTTTGCTTTGCCTTTTTCCGGTGGGGAGTTGATTGACATGGAGTAATGAGTCTCATCAATCTTTACCAACTTTTTTATCTTTGACTTTGTTTTTACTTTGATAAATATTTTCATGGATTAATTTTATACTATCCGTTTGATATAATGTATCTGCACTTTGACATAATAGTTTTTTTATTTGTTTATTTGATTATTTGTAGTATTTGTTTATTTTGTATATTCCCCTGTAGCTCAATCGGTAGAGCAGGTCGCTGTAGAACTTTTTACTGCAGCTTTCAACAGAAATGTTGAAAAGAAAATCGGGTTAATTCAGGGAAGTCCTGAGGGAAGTCGAAGGATAATCCTGAGCCAAGCCTCGCAAATCGCGAGGAAGGTGCAGAGACTAGGTGATGTACACCAATCAAGCACCCGACACCTAAATCCTTAAAAAGATATGGTGAAGAGATAGTCCAAGCCTTAAAGTAATTTGAGGGCACTTGTAACGACAAGGTTAGAGGTTCGAGTCCTCTCGGGGGAGCACAAATAGTTTTAATATAACCTCCGTTCGTCTCACGATATTGATAAATACTTCTCATTTTGAGACGATTCTACTTTTAAATAGCACGAAATAATATTGATGGTTGACAGTTGACAGTCAACTGTCAACTTGCTATAATGCTTTCATATGACAACCAATACGGCAAAGAAAATTCAAGAATACCTTGTTGTTCACAAGCAAGTCACACCAAAACAATTGGTTGAGTATTTGGGTATTTCCAGACAGGCTTTGTTCAAACATCTACCTCGTCTTCTTGAGGAAGGAAAGATTGAAAAAATAGGGAAGCCTCCAATTGTATATTATTTTATTAAAGATCAGGTAATTCCAGCAACACAATTTCAAGAAAATCAAATCGAATCTCAAATTATTGATAAAAGCTATTTAACAATTACACCGACTGGAGAAAAATTGACGGGAATGAAAGGTTTTAAGTATTGGTGTCATAAAAATAAACTACCTCTAATAAAAACGGTTACAGAATATGAGAAGACTTTTCAAAAATATGCAAAATATAAAAAAGCGGGTTTGATTGACGGAACTTATAAACTAAAACATAGTTTTAATAAAATTTATGTAGATAGGATATTTTATCTTGATTTTTATAGTATTGAAAGATTTGGGAAAACTAAATTGGGTTGGATGCTTCTTTATGCTAAGCAGAGCCAAAATAAAGTTTTAATCAAAGAAATTTGTGAAAGTATTCAAAAAGAAGTTGATAAGTTTTTGATTCAACATAACGTTGATGCTGTAAGTTTTGTGCCTCCTACGGTCAAAAGAGAAGTACAGCTAATGGCAGAAATAGAAAATAATCTAAATCTTCACCTGCCAATCATTAATCTGCAAAAAATTAAAACAGATTTGATAGTACCACAAAAGACGCTGAGTAAAATTGAAGATCGAATTGAGAATGCCAGACAAACAATCATGGTAAATGACAATCGAAGTTATAACAATGTTCTTATAATTGATGACGCAATTGGGTCAGGAGCAACTATAAATGAAACGGCTAAAAAAATCCGTGAGAAACAAATAGCTAAAAATAAAATCTATGGTTTGGCAATAACAGGAAGCTTCAAGGGCTTTGAAATAATAAGTGAAGTTTAAATTTTAGATTCACTGTAATTTCAATATTTCCTCTCCGATTTAACAGCTAATCAAAATCTTCAAATGTTTTAGTTACATAATTTTGTAATTTATCCTATACTGAATTTAGCCAAAGAAATGAAAAATAGTTTCGTATCCAAATTACGTTTTTGGTGGCTTATTCCAACGATATTGTTAGGAGTTTTCTATTTTTTTTCTTTCTTTCATTGTTTTGCTCAAGCACCTGTTCACAGAACACTTTTATTTCTTGGTAACAAAAATATAGCTCCAGTAATTTATCTGGACGGAAATACTCCATCAGGAGTTGCGGTTGATATTGTACGGGCACTTACAAAACATATTTCTCAACCGATTGAAATTAGGGCAATGGATTGGTTGGAGGCACAAAAGTCTGTCGCCACAGGTGAGGCAGATGCACTAATTCAAATAAATCAGACTGAGGAGAGGAAAAAAACATATGATTTTTCAGATCCTTTGCTTGAGTCTCATTTTTCTATCTTTACAAGTACTAGTAGGATGGGTATAACGGGAATAACGAGTCTTCGGGGTTTACGAGTTGGAGTCGAATTGGGTGGTTTGCCACAGCAGCTTTTGATAAAAGATCCACAGATTCAACTGGTAATAATTCCTAATTTTCTTGATGGATTCAAAAAATTAAATGCAGGTTCTATTGATGCTTTAGTGGTAGACTATCGAGTCGGGTCGTATGTTATTGCCTCCAATAATTTACGAAATATTAAAATAGTCGGTGAGCCGATCAACTCTTCTTACTCTTCATTTGCGGTGAAAAAAGGGAATACAAGACTATTGAATGAAATCAACACAGCGTTGCAAAGTATTAGATCAGATGGCACGTACCAGAAAATTTTAGATAAGTGGAAACCCACCGAGGTTATATTTGAAACTGAAGAACAGATTCAGCATCAAATCATGTTTATTATGATATTTTTCTTAATTATTTTATTGATAACTTCATCTTTATGGATATTTTTTTTGAGAAAAGAATTGTCCAAAAGGATTAAGGCAGAGAAATATGTAAAAAAAATTATAAGTTCAGCTAATGTGATTATCGTTTGTCTTGATCTTCATGGCAATGTCATGGAGTTAAATGAAGCAGGAGAAAAAATAACAGGATATCGTAAAGACGAAATACTTCATCAAAATTGGTTTGAATTGATCGTCCCTCGCAAGAAATATCAGAAGATTTGTACTGAATGCAATTTCATAAGTTCCATAGTGACGAAGTCTGGTGAAGAGAGAATCATTGAATGGCGAAATTCAGAACTTTATGAAAATGATGTCGTGATAGGTACCATATCCTATGGAATTGATATAACTGATAGAAAGCATAGTGAAGAGCAACTTCGGTATTCTGAACAAAAATTTTCTGCCGCATTCCATGCGGCACCGTATTTGATTGCTATTACCAAATCTGATGATGGTACCATCATTGATGTAAATGAAGGATATACACGACTTCTTGGATATTCCAAAGAAGAGTCGGTCGGCAGGACAACAGCAGAGCTCAATATTTGGAAAATCCCGACAGATAGAGACCGTTTTGTTTTGAATTTGAAAAAAAAAGGATTAGTTTATAATTTCAAAACAATTCTTCGTCGAAAAGATGGCATATTTGTGACAGTGCTGGATTCTGCTCAATTTGTAAAGATTAATGGGGAAAATTGCATCCTTTCTCTTGCATATGATATCACCAAAGAGGCACAGCTTGAGGAGGCAAAAAATGAATTTCTCAATTTACTTGCTCATAATATGAGGACTATACCAGGAACAATTAGATGGATTATGGAGCTATTGGAGCCTAAGATCGAAAAGTGTTTAACCGCAAAAGACATGAAATTATGGCATAGTTTAGATGATTCAGATATAAGATTAATTGAACTTGCAGATGTTGTGTCCGCAGCATCGCAGGAAGAGTTAGAGAAAAAACTAATTGTTCCTATTAAATTTGATTTAATTGAGCTTATTGATAGAAAGATTCATACATATCAACAAATAATTGAAACAAAAAAACTGAAAATAATTCGTGATTATCAAGGAGTAAAAGAAGTGATCCTAGATCAAAATTTAGTAGAAAAAGTAATTTCTGCACTATTATCTAATGCAATCCGCTATACACAGTCCAAAGGTACGGTTAAAATTACACTATCGAGCGTTGATCATACGATCAAATTAAATATCAAAGATTCTGGTTTGGGGATACCTAAAAATCAACAAGATAAAGTATTTAATAAGTTTTTTCGAGCAAAAAATGTGGTAAAAATAGATGTCGTAGGTCTTGGGCTTGGACTATATATTGCAAAAAGAATAGTTGAGAGACTCAAAGGAAAGATATGGTTTGAGTCGGAAGAAAAAAAAGGAAGTACGTTTTATTTAGAATTACCGTATTAAAAAACTTTGCTTGAATATTTTTCTATGATAAGCGATCACAAAAAAACAATGACATCAAAAAAATGTGAAGTTGTAGATGGCTACGCGATCAAATACCACGCAAATGGAAAAACCGTTTGGTCAAAAGGAAAAATAAAAAATGGTCATCCTGATGGGTATTGGGAATGGTTTCGACCTGATGGTACGATTAAGAGATCAGGATATTTTAAAGAGGGAACACCAGTTGGAGAATGGACGACATATGATTCTCAGGGCAAGATTTATAAAGTTACCTCCAAATAGCTAGTATAATCATTCAATGATATTGGGTAAAACATTATATGTAACAACCCGGAAAGACTGGAGAAATTGGCTTTTAAAAAATAGTATTATTACAGTATGAAAAAAAATTTATTTAAAAGTATTGGAGCAATAGTAGCTGGTTTTGTATTTATCGGTGTTACTCATACGGGCACTGATGCGATTTTTGAATCAGTCGGGGTACTGCCTAAAGGAAACCTGTTTGTTGGGACAGGACTTATTCTTTTTGTCATAAGTTATCGGGCATTTTTTAGCTTTATAGGATGTTGTTTGACAGCTAGGCTTGCACCAAAAAATCCAATGAACCACTCTTTAATTTTAGGTACACTTGGCACAGTCCTCAGTACGGCTGGAGCAATTGCTTCCACAAATATGAATCTTGGACCGGCTTGGTATGCTTGGTCACTTGTTGTGATGTCGTTGCCGATTGCGTGGTTTGCTGGTAGATTAGTTAACAAAAAAATTTATTAATGTATTATAATCAGAACCATGGATAAAAATAATAAATTTACAGAAGAATGTTGCAGGGAAAAAATGTTTTTTAAACATCACCATCACAATCGTGGCTGTAGTAACGCTATTTATGGACTTGGGGTCGTTGGAGCATTATTTTATTTTTTACAGAACGTTCACTCTTTTGGAGCGGTGATCGTTGGAATTGGAAAAGCAATTTTTTGGCCGGCTATTTTGATGTTTAAGCTACTTACATATTTAAAGATTTAAAGACGAAATGAAAAATATGGAAAATGATATTGATAAGTATATCTCCAATTTTCCAAAAGACATTCAAAAAATATTAGAACAGATTAGATTAACTATCAAAAAAATTGCACCAGAAGCAAAAGAAACGATCAAATATGGAATCCCGACATTTCAACTAAATGGCAATCTGGTTCATTTTGCAGCATTTAAAAATCATATTGGATTTTATCCAACTCCATCAGCAATGATTGCTTTTAAAAAAGAATTGATTTCATACAAACAAGCAAAAGGCTCTGTCCAATTTCCGATAGACAAACCGATTCCATATGACCTGATCAATAAGGTTGTAAAATTTCGAGTGAAAGAAAATTTGGGGAAAACAAAGTAATTATGAACACAGCTAAATATGTCACATCGCTTTTATAAAAGAACCCGTAACAACAAAAGAAGTTTTAGTATATAAACATATTACGATTAGAAACTACAACACTGTTCAAAAATAATTGAACTTATGAAGTAAGGATTAACAAATTTATTAATAAATTATTTTCGGAAAGTGACTTTTGTGTGCATCTTTTTTCCTTCAAAAAAAGTTTTACAAAACTCAGCGGCTCTATGTGGAGGATAAGCTTTACAACTAAAAATATCTAAGTAAATTGCGTTTGTTTGATTGGCAAAATGTCCAGATACTAAAGAAGTTTCGATTAGTTGGGTCATAGAAAACCCGGCGACTCGTGCGTCTTCACCAAAATTAACAACGACTGTTTCGCCAAATTTTTTAACTTTGATCATTGTACAAAGTTCGTCAACAAACTGTTTTATTTTTTTTGCATCACGAAGAGTCTGGGGGTTGCAATCATAAAGATCAACATTCATCGACATTCCCCAAGGATTTTGTTTTTTATAGCGATTCATCACTGCTAAATCTTTTTTATTTTCCATAAGTCTTACATTATATCAATTTTCATTTGCATTATTCTAAGTAATGTTATTATAATTACTTTCGAAAGTTCGTCCTAGTCAATCAAATCGGTATTATAAATTATAAAAAATATTTTTTTTATGATACAAAGTGCCCTTGATCGGCTAACAAAAGTTCATCCAGAAATGGAAATTTGGTGGGATTCTTCTCCTTTAATTTTTAAGGCTTGGGTTAAAAAAATGGTTGACTCGGCTCCCACAAATAAAAAATCTTCATTAAAAGAACAGCTGAATCGAATTTATAATGTTTCAAATCCTGAAAAAAGTTTAATTCGCGGTTGTACCACCAATCCACCCTTATCTCTTGCTGCCGTCAACAGCGATCTACCTTTTTGGAATAAATGGGTTGACAACATGATTAAGTCAAATAAGGGCTTGAGTCGTTATGAATATTTTTTGTTGACATATAAAGAAGTTGTTCGCAGGGGAGCCGAAATGATGATGCCAATTTGGAAAGCCAGTGGCGGTCGTTACGGATATATTTCAGGACAACTTGACCCACGATTAATTACCGAAACGGAAAAAATGATTGCGATGGCTAAAGAAATCCGAGCGATTGCACCAAATGTGATGATCAAAGTTCCGGCAAGTACTCAAGGTGTTGAAGTTGTTCGTGTGCTTTCATCTCTTGGAATTCCAACCAACGTCACCACTTGTTTTTCACTTCCTCAAATTTGGGCAGTGGCCAAAGCCGCCAAAGAGGGGATGGAGATGGGACTTAAAAATAAAGTTGATATGAGTAAATGGAGAGCCGTCATCACAATGATGATTGGTCGATTAACCGAGCATCCAGTTTTGGATCAACAAGCAGAAAGACGTGGTATTAAACTTTCATGGAGTGATAAACACTGGCTCGGCGTTTATGTTTTCCGAAAAGCTTATAAATTATTACAGGAAAACGCTATGCCAAGTAAAATGTTGGCATGTTCAATGCGTGATGGTCCAATGGTCAATGGTAAATATCATTTCTGGGACGTTGAAAAAATCGCAGGAAACATCGTTTATACAATGCCTCCTTACGTCTTGGAACCGCTTTTTGCTCGTTGTGGAGATTTGAATTTTTCGGAAGAAATTTTACTTGACGATGTCCCTGAGGAAGTACTATTTAAGATGAGTAAGATTCCATACATTCGCCAAGCATGGGATGAAAATGGGATGGAGGAAGACCAGTTTAATACATTTCCGGCAACAGTTGCCACAGCCGAATTATTTTCTAAAGCATCTGAGGGTTTGGAAAATTATGTCGGAGAGAGAATGCAAAAATTAAAAATTAAAAATAAATAAGTATGAAAAAAACAATGGGCGATTTTTACGTTCCTTGGGTTAAGCCGTTAAAAATGTATATCTCAAATCATATTGAGCTGGCATGGAAAAAGCCATCACTTCATAGGATGATGTCTAATGAAAATCCAATTCCTCCATCTGCAAAAGTTTTAAAAACAATTGAAAAGTACAGTAAGATCGCCAATCGTTATCCAGACCAGGGTTTAGTTATTCGAGGAAAATTGGCAAAAATGAATGGACTCAAAGGACCAGAAAACGTCGTCCTTGGCAATGGGTCAAGTGAAATTTTTGATATGATTTACCGGGTCTTTTTGGAGCCGGGGGATGAAGTCATCCAACAGACACCATGTTTTGGAATTTATAAACTTCGATGTGATTTGTATGGTGGAAAAGTAGTTTCCGTTCCGATGGAATACAAAGATCATAAAATGATTTATGATCCAGACGGAATTATCAAAGCCGTGACCGGCAAAACTAAAGTGATTGTCATTGCCAATCCAAATAATCCAACCGGCAATTTT
This sequence comes from bacterium, assembly GCA_021825445.1. GTDB lineage: Bacteria > Patescibacteriota > Microgenomatia > UBA1406 > GWC2-37-13 > GWC2-37-13. The sequence goes on from JAKAHA010000001.1 coordinate 40,965, forward strand.
ATGGATGAAAAAGAATTTGTGAAAATTGCCGAACTTGGAATTCCTTTTATTATTGATGAAGCATATATAGAATATGCAGGTCTTAAAAAATCATTAGTAAAATTAGTTAAAAAATATAAAAACGTTATTGTTACCAGAACCATGTCTAAAGCTTATGGACTGGCTGGACTTCGATTTGGGTATTTGTTGGCGGACAGCGAAGTTGCGTCAAAGATTTCGGCAACTTTACTTCCATGGAACGTCGGAACGATCACGATGTGGGCGGCATTGACTGGACTTGAAGATCAAAAAGGTCTGGCTCAAAGAGTTAAATTCAACAATGATCAAGCGGCTTTCATTGAAAAAGAAATGGGTAAGATTCCTGGTATAATTATTTTTCCAACTCGAGCCAACTATGTTTTGTTTGATGCAGGTGCAACCGGAAAAAAGAGCGAAGACATTTTAGCCTATGCTCAAAAAAAAGGAATAATACTCCGGGGCGAAAAAGCCAAGCATGGAAGTGATGGGTGGTTTAGAGTCACCATCGGATCAAAAGAAGAGAACAAATTATTCCTAAAAGTAATGAAGGAATTTTTTGGGAAGAAGTAAGTTAACTATTAATTAAATTCTAATAAATACATATGCCAACAATAAATAACGCAACAACAACCAATAGTTTGCGTGGAGGTTTTAGTCAAACTGTAATAATAGAACGCACAGAAGGTGTACAATCAGCTATTAATGCAGAGTTAGTTTTAAGAGCTGCTGCTAATGTGGAACGACTAGCCAAGTTGACGAAAATTGGAGAAGAAGTATCTACCGACTTAAGAGCAGGTAAGGGTAATGGTACACAACTTCGAGGTCAACAGCTTAGATAAATTTTTAAATGAAAAAGAATATTTTGGTCGGAATTTCTGGTGGGGTGGCAGCATATAAAGTCCTTGATTTGATTAAACTTTTAAAAAATGAAGGTCATGAAGTTTTTGTGGTGATGACTCGAGGCACGACCGAAATGTTTTCCCCTCAAGATTTTGAAAAAGCTTCTGGAAATAAAGTCTACGTAAATTTGTTTGAAAAGAATTTTGATTACAGGGAAGTTTTGAAAAATAGAAAAGTCGAGCATATTGAGCTAGCAGATAAATGTGACGTGATGGTGATAGCTCCAGCGACGGCGAACATTATTGCAAAATTAGCAGCTGGTATTGCTGATGATTTTTTAACAACAACTGCTTTGGCTTTTACAAAACGAATTATCATCTGTCCATCAATGAACGTCAATATGTGGGGGAAACCTATCGTTCAGGAAAATTTAGCTAAGTTAAAATCAGTAGGTTTCCAGGTGATTGAACCAGCGTCTGGAATGCTTGCTTGTGGGTATGAGGGGGTGGGAAGACTTGAAAATATCGAAATTATAAATAAAGAAATAAATAAATTATTGAGAAAAAATGATTCACTGAAAGGAAAAAAAATAATTATTACTGCCGGAGGAACTGTTGAGAAAATAGATGAAGTACGGTCAATCACCAATCGCAGTTCCGGAAAAATGGGAGTCGCACTTGCCGAAGAGTGTTATCTTCGTGGAGCTGATGTTTTGCTACTTCGGGCAAAAAACTCTGTTCACCCTCGTTATTTAATCAATGAAAAAGTTTTTGAAACTGCACAAGATTTACTTCAATTAATTAAAGTGAATATAAGTAACACGGATCTTTTTTTTCACGTGGCGGCGGTTTCCGATTTTAAAGTTGATAAACAAATAAAAGGAAAACTTTCCAGCGATCAACAAGTTAATCTAAAATTAATTCCACAAATCAAAATTATCGATCAAATAAAAAAGTTGTCACCGAAAACTACACTGGTTGCCTTTAAGGCAGAGTATGATTTATCAGAAAAAGAACTGATTGATGAAGCGGTTAAAAAAATGAAAGACTCAAAAGCTGATTTTATTATTGCCAACGATATAAGCAGAGCTGATCGGGGATTTGAATCGGACGATAATGAGGTTTTTATTGTTTCAAAAAATAAGTCAGTTAAGAAAATTAATTTGACTACTAAGAGAGAGGTTGCTAAAGAGATCATTCAATATATTCTGTAGTGGAACGATTATGGTGTGACCCGGGATCCACGCTTGTCATTCCCGACTTGATCGGGAATCTATATAATTGTTTTATCCTTATATGTTTAACAAAACATATTGTGTTTATATTTTATCTTCTCAAAAAAACGGAACTCTCTATATTGGTTTCACTGATAATTTGAGAAGACGTGTATGGGAACATAAGAACAAAAAGGTTGACGGATTTTCAAAGAAATATGAAATCCATCATTTAGTTTATTTTGAAGTTCATAATAACCCAGAATCAGCAATAACAAGAGAAAAGCAAATAAAAAAATGGAATCGTTCGTGGAAAATTGAACTTATACAGAAGAAGAATCCAGAATGGAAAGATTTATATCAAGATATTTTATAAGGAGTAATTTGTATAGATTCCCGTTTTCACGGGAATGACAATCTGCGTCAAGAATTGTGAGTGTTATGTACTCTAATAAATTTTTTTGATATAATTTTTGTATATGTTACCAATGTTTATTCCGTTTTTTTATCCATTTTATATTAAAAAAGAACATGCAAAGGATTTGATCAAGATTCAAAGACGATTTGTATCTATTACATTGATAGGATCGGCAATTGTATTGGCAATCATTCAATTTGCAGTTTCTCCAAAATTATTTTCCATGTATCAAGAATTCAATGTTCCCATTCCATTTGTGACTCAGATGTCTCCAATTGTGTCTTTTTGTGCGATTATACTACTTGTTATTATTTCGACTGTTTTATTATTAAAAGAATCTGATTATAGCGAATTGAATGAAAAGCTTAAAAAATATAAAGAAGGGGAAATGATCAGAAGTAAAGAAATAATTAACACTAAAAAGGAATTGGTATGGCTCATCCCAATGTTTATTGTAGTAGGATGGATAGTTCTTAGTGTCATCCAGCCTATTTATAATCTTACAAACACACTGAAATGATCTTGTTGATGGTTTTTTTTATGCTTTCATCTCCATCGCCATCATTAATAATCTTTAAATGACTAATTAATGGCTTCTCAAAATTTTCTTCCATAATCCTTGCGTATTCCAAGTTGAGAGGATAGTTGACTCTTTCTATTAATCTTTTTTCTCGAATTTCTTTTTTTGTTTCAACAAGAATAAATTTTGCTTGTGGGATTTTTTTTAGAAGTTCTAAACGATATTTTTCTTTTATAAAAGTTTGAGCAACGACTAGATGATCAATCGTAGATGATAGATGATAGATTTTATTAATTAATATTTTAAAAAACTTATCTCTCATTTGATCGGTAAAAACGGTCTTTGTTTTAATTGCTTCTTTCATCTCGGGAGTTAAATCAATATCTCCGTCATAAAAATAATGGTTGAAATATTTTTCAAAAACTTTTCCAACATAAGTCTTTCCAGTCCCGGGAAGACCGAATAAAACGATCAGTGACATGAAGAAAATTATACTGTAATATTTAAGTATTAATAATTATTATAAAAAGTTATGGATATCTTACCAAAAGACAAATTATTAAATTTATCAGGAAAGACAGCAATTGTGACTGGGGGATCTTTAGGAATAGGGTACGGAATAAGCTATCGGTTGGCTGAGGCTGGAGCAAATGTTGTCATCACCAGTCGCAATATCGAAGAAGTAAATAAAGCGGTTGAGGAATTAAAGCAAAAAGGTTTTAAGGCAGTAGGCGTTAAGACTGATGTCTCACTTGAGGAAGATGTAAAAAACTTGGTTTTGGAAGCGATCAAAGTTTTTGGCTCTATTGATATTTTAGTCAATAATGCTGGAATGTTTCCTTTTGCTCCATTGTCAGAGCTGACAAGCGAGATCTTTGACAAGGTAATTGCCACAAATTTGAGAGGAGTTTTTTTAACAATAAAATATGTGAGCGAACAAATGATTAAACAGGGTAAGGGTGGAAAGATAATTAATATAACTTCAATTGATGCTCTTCATCCATCGTCGATTGGACTTTCACATTATGACGCTTCAAAACATGGAGTTTGGGGATTTACAAAAAATGTTGCCCTTGAACTTGCTAAAAATAATATCTGGGTCAATGCGGTCGCTCCTGGTGGAGTAATGACCCATGGAGTTGCCATCATGCAATCTCAGGGAAAACCTGTTGTGATCGAAAGAAATCCCGAGCCACCAAAAATGGAAGTGGCGATGGGTAGAATGGGAGTGCCAGATGACATTGGGAAAGCTGTTTTATTTTTAGCCAGCGAAATGTCATCCTACATGACCGGAAGCCAAATTGTCGTTGACGGCGGATATTTGCTTAAATAAATTTATTGTCCATCGCCTGAACCAGCTTCAGGAGTGATTTGTTTCATCAACTCTTCAAGAGCTTTTTGTTGATCTGTGGTTGTATTACCTGCAGGTATGCTTGGTTGTATAAAGCTCTTAGTAAAGTCTTCCATATTTTGGAATTTTACATCAGTTGGTGGTGTAAAAAACGAATCCGCAATTACAGTAGCTTTACAAGAATCTTTATATTTTTCAATTTCAGATAAAACTTCTGCATCCTGACTTTTTTTAACTTCAACTTCTTGTCCTGGTGTGATCACAGGTTCCATCATGGCAAAAGTAAAACCAGCTTTACTTGTCTCATCCCACATATACATTTTCTTATCTTTTAAAATAATATTATTTGGTTGATCTTTTTCTTTGACTCCTTCCATCGTAACTCTGACAGCTCCACCTTTAATATACGTCGTTGTCTGGATTCCTCTTTCATCTTTATAAACACATTTTAAACTTAGCGATTGTGAGAGAGCGTCCTTGATAGATGTAAAAACATTTGAACCAACATTATTAGAGGTTCCAATCGGTGCTTTTGGAAGCATGCCTTTTGAACTCATATAAAAATATCCGCCAACTCCAAGGATCAATACGATTACCAAAACCGGTACAATTTTTTTCATATTAAATTATTAATAAATAATTAGTAATATTATGATTTGTTATTTTATAAATTGCAAGGGTTTATTTTCCAAAAGCTATTCGGTCAAGAATCGTATTTTTCATGTCCATCATTAATCCCGGGTAAATCACATACTCTCCATATCGATCATTGATCTTATCAAGGGCATTCGAAAGAAATCGTTTTTTTTCCACATCAGTTTCAAACAAACTTAAAGTCATATTGGCAATCGACTGAAGATCAAAACATGAAACAGCCACTTTTCTGACCATTTTAGATTCAGGTTGTTGATAAAAAATTTTCATAATATTAGAAAATATTTCTTGAGTAGTGTATGAATATTCTCTAAATTTATGACCTTTATGCCAGTAAGTCCAATCGTCATAAACTAAACCCAAATGAAATCCGGAAGCACAATTTTTTGATTCTCTTAACCTTCTTCCCATCTTTTCACAAAGTTTAATAATAATTTTTTTTAATTCGTTGACGTCTTTTGTTTTTTTAACAAGAGCATAGTCCTGTCCAAAACTTTTTCTTGAAGAGGTAAAGTCATCAACTTCATGTCCCCTTAGTCGAAGAAACCAATAATGACCGGTGATACCCTTAAAGACAACTTTTCTCAAAATATGATCGGGAGTTTTTAAAAAATCCAAAGGGTTGTAAATACCAGCCTGATTAAGTCGATATTCAAACCGAGTATTTATCCCATGTAAATCTGTCAGAGATAATCTTTCGTAAACTTTTTCAAGATTTTTATAATCTATCACATCAAGTCCGTCAGGTTTATGAAGAGAGGCCGCAGTTTTAGCCAAAAATCTATTTGTTGAAATTCCCACATTACACGAAATCCATTCACCAATTTCTGTTCGGAATCTTTTTTTAATTTCTCGACCTATGTTGACAAGTCCACGATTTAAAGCGGGAGTTTCGGAAAAATTTATCACCACCTCATCGATAGACTTTACAACCACATCCGGAGAATAATCTAAGCAGATTTTTTTAAACTTTTGGTGGACGTCGCGAATTAAAATTGTATCTGCCGTTCTCACAATTAGATCAGAAAAAAGTTTTTTTCCTTCCCCAACTCTCATACCAGTTTTAATACCAAATTTTTTTGCCTCAATTGACGGAGCCAGAATACAACCACTATTTGTCGGATAGGCAGCAATAACAATCGGTTTGCCACGCAAATGTGGGTGAGACTGTTGTTCAACCGTTGCAAAACAAGAATTCAGATCAATATGCATGATAGTAGGTTCAGCCTTGTTAAGTAATGTTTCCATCGGAGACCTCCTCGAGTATCCAGTTAAGATCCTCGGTATTAAATCTAATTCGAAAATCAAGATTTCCATCTGTCACATGAAAAATATGTAGAAGCTCGCGACCTTCACGAACCTTATGATGGTAGGCGAGCGTCTTGATAAAATAATCACGAAGTCGCCAACGAATTTTATATGGAATGCTTTTATTTTTTTCAGCATTATAGGAAAAAATAACACTAATTTTTTCAAACAGTTTTTCTTGCATAAATCAATAATAGTGAACATTAGTTCACTTTGCAAGTCCACTTTACAAAATAAATATCATGTTGTTATAATTTAAATAATGATTTTTCTTTCTTTAAAAACCTATCGGGAATCAACAGGAAGTGCTGCAATTAAACTTTTATCTTGCGTAAAGAAAGTAAGTAAAGAAACAAGGGTAGAGATAATTCCAGCAGTTCAACCAACAGATATTTATAGAGTCAAAAGAGAACTAGGTATTGAAGTCTGGGCTCAACATATGGATCCAATTGAGCCAGGAAAAAATATGGGTTGGCTTTCGGCTTACGCTATAAAAGATGCTGGTGCCTCAGGTATAGTTATTAATCATAGCGAACATAAGATGGATGATGATCACGTAAAAAAAACACTGGATAAGGCCAAACAATATGGTCTAAAAAGCGTTATCTGCGGATTTAATCCAGATATGATGGTCAAGTTTGATGCTTGGGAACCCGACTATCTCTCTTATGAGAGGGAAGATATGATTGGAACAGGAGTTTCAATGATTACTAAAGAAGCAGATAATATAAAAAAATTGGTTTCCGTTTTGAAAAGACCTCTTGTAATTGGAGCAGGAATATCGACGGGAGAGGATATCAGACAGGCAATAAAACTGGGAGCAGTTGGAGCAATACTTGCATCGGGTTTCGTTTTGGCTAAAGATCCGGAAGCTAAACTTCGCGAACTGGCTGAAGGATTTAAATCTTAACCTTTTTATCCGTATTTCTTTTTTAATATCATTAGTAAAAAAGCTCCAACAAAAAGGATAGAGTTTGTTACCCAAATAAATGGATCGCCTTTGAGTAATCCATAAACTACCCATGATATTCCGTTTAGCATTCCAATAACAATTCCCATCCAAGAAAGATCTTTAGTTTTTTTAGTTTTGAAGGATGTCCAAACCTGGGGAAAAAATATCAACGCTGCAAAAATTGACCCTAAGTATCCAAATAATATTTCAACGTTTTTCATATTTATAAAAAAAGAAGAGCTAAAATACCAGAAGATAAACCAAGGAGAACTCCGCCAATCACATCGGTTGGCCAATGTTCGCCTAGAGAAATTCTTGAAACTAACATGACTGCATTTATTATTAATAATAAAAAGATAAACATAAATTTTATAAATTTTTTTATTTTCATTTTACTGATGATATAGGAAATTATTATTGAAGCAAAAATAACTCTCAAACTATGACCTGATGGGTAAGAGGATCCTGGTTGTACGTATGATGAAGGGAAAAGAAATTCCAAATTATATCGAAAAAATAAAAATGGAGGTCCAGGGTGGTGCATAAGAGATTTACCAATTATTTCAATGATATGTGCACCAGCCAAAGGGATGAAAATTAGAAAAGATAATATTTTTCTTCGAAAAAGAATAATGAAAAATAATAAGCCTGCCAAAATTTCAAAGCTTCCAATCAAACTAAAAAAAGATAAAAAAGAATCGTATTGATGTGAGATATGATTTTGTAATTTAACCGTGGTATTAAAATCAAAACTATTTAATAATTCTTTCTTGACGACAAAAGTGAATAAAATAAAAAAAACAAAAAAAATCAAAGATGATATGACTAACCAAAATTTTTTCATTTAAGTCGTACTTTTAAATATATCAAAGTAGAGATAATTAAAAAACCAGCAAAATAAAAGACCGTATCTTTTCCGAGTGATTGAAAAATTTCCCCACCTAAAATTGGACCAATAATCCGACCCATTGAACCCGCAGATTGTAAAATTCCGAGGGTTTCTCCATATTCTTCAGCTGGGACATTTTCAGATGCAAGGGCTTGGATGGTTGGATTTGCCAGACCATTTCCAAGAGGTAAAAAAAATAAAGAAACAAATAAAAAGTTTGGATGCTTTGCAAGCGGAATTAAAATCAGACCAATAGCCATAAATATTAAAGAGATTAGTAAAATATTTTTTTCATGAAAACGCTTTATGACAAAAGGCAATAACTTCATTTGAAATACGACCGCCAATATTCCAACGTAAGCAAATAGCCAGCCATTTTGACTCGCGTCAAAATTAAAAGTTTTTTGAGTCCAAAGAGCAAAAGTCCCTTGTTGAACGGAAAAAGCAATATTTAACATCAAAAAAACTATAATTAAAAGTCCGATAGGATACAATTTCATAACTCTTTTAAATTCGTGAAATGAAAATTTTGTTCGTGGAGAAGTAGACGCTTTTTTTTCATCAATAGTTTCTTTCAAAAAGAAAATTGTTGCCAAAATTGTGATTAGTGACACGCCTGTGGCAAAATAAGCAGGGGCACTGTAGGAAATTTTAGACAAAGCACCACCAATTGCCGGTCCAAAAATAAATCCCAAGCCAAAAGCAGCACCAATCAATCCCATACCACGCGCACGATTTTTTTTGGTTGTGACATCTGCAATATACGCCTGAGCGATTGAAATATTTCCACCAGTCACTCCATCAATTATTCTTGATAAAAATAATAATGGTAAAGAATGGGCTAGCCCGAGAAGCAGATATCCAAAAGCGCTTCCAATTTGAGAAATAATTAATATTTTTTTTCTTCCGTATCGATCTGAAAGCCGACCTAAAATCGGAGAGGAAATTAATTGAAAAAGTGAATAAGTCGCGGATAAAATTCCAATCTGCAAAGGACTGGCCAAATATTTTTCGGCAATATATGGAAGTAGGGGAAGAATGATCCCAAATCCAAGTAGATCGATAAAGACAATTAAAAAAATTGTCATGAGTGATTTGTTGTTTTTCATAAAGAACGTTAATTATAACAAGAATTTAATCTGTCTGTCATCCCCGTGAAAACGGGGATCCAGGAGTTCTGGATTCCCGCCTCCGCGGGAATGACATAATTTATATGATTATCTGTGATAAAATATAACATTGATTTGTTTATAAGTAACGGAGCGTAGCTCAGATGGCTAGAGCGCAGCGTTTGGGACGCTGAGGCCGCGAGTTCAAGTCCCGCCGCTCCGACTTTGTCCCGCTGAAGCTTTTAGCGAAGGCGGACTTTCTTCATGAAAAAAATATTTTTCCTAATAATATTAGTCTTGATTGTCTTAACTGCAATTTTCTTTTATTATTCTTCAGAGCAAAAAACATGGCTGTATTCATATGAACTAAACGGAAGAGTTTATAAATTGCTTACTGCAAAAAATGAATCAGAATGGCAAAAGGGGTTGATGTTTGTAAAATCCAAAAAAGAACTTAAAGGAGCTGACGGAATGATTTTTATTTTTCCAGATAAACAGATAAGAAGCTTCTGGAATAAGAATACTTATTTAGATTTGGATTTAATTTGGATGGATGGAGATAGAGTAGTTGGAAAAAGTTTTTTACCGTCAATCGCCAAAACTAAGAATCCATTTACAGTTAGTTCTCCAATGGTAGTCGATAGAGTTGTAGAAATAGTGAAAAAATTATCGTTTTAGCGCTTCAATTCCCGGTAGGGTTCCTTTTTCAATTAACTCAAGCATGGCGCCTCCACCGGTTGAAATGTGAGTAATTTTATTGAGGTATTCTTTTTTTGAAATTGCGGCTAAGGTATCTCCGCCACCGACGATTGAGATTGCGTCTGTGTTTTGAGTTATAGAATAATAGATAAAATCAGTTCCTTCGCGAAATGCAGGGTTTTCGAATAACCCAACTGGTCCATTCCAAATGATTGTTTTTGCTTTAGCAAGAATACAACCAATCTTAGCTTTTGTTTCTGGACCTATATCAAAAATTGACTCTTTCGGAGAAATATTGTCAATTTTTTTCACGTCATGTTCTTTGTCATCTTTTGTTTCGGCAACCACTGCATCAACTGGCAAAACAATCAGGGCACGACCTTTTTTTGCGAGTGATAAGAGCTTTCGGGCTTGCTGTACCGCTTCATATTCACAAAAGCTTGTGCCAATTTCATGTCCCTGGGCATTAACAAAAGTGTTTGCCAACCCACCACCAATAATTAAATAATCAACAATTTTAATTAATTTATTTATTAGTCCAATTTTAGTTGATACTTTAGCTCCTCCAATAATTGCCACAATTGGTTTTTTTGGTTCAACGGTAACTTGAGAAATCATCTCAAGCTCTTTTTTTAGAAGAAGTCCACCATATGATGGAATAAATTTTGGCGGGCCAATTACCGAAGTATCAGACCTATGACAAACTCCAAAAGCATCGTTGACGTAAACATCCGCAAGGGACGCAAGTTGTTTTGCAAATATTGTCGAATAGTCTTTTTCTTTTGGAAAAAATCTAATATTTTCAAGAATAACTATTTCCGACAGGTTTTCTTTAGCTGATTCAATATCTTTAGCAAGAAAAATATTATTTTTGGGTAAATACTCTTTTAATTTATCAGCAACCACCTTCAGGGAGTATTTACTGTCGGTTCCTTTTGGTCGTCCAAGGTGTGAGATAATAACTAAACGATTTTTATTCTTTAATAAATATTTTATTGTTGGTAGAGATTGTTCAATTCGAGCACTATTGGAGATAGTATAATCAGCATTTAATGAAACATTAAAATCAACCCGAAGGAGAACGGTTTTAGCCTTAATTTCAGCTTCGTCAATATAGGTTATTTTGTGCATTGCTAAATTGGTCTAATTGATCTAATTATTCTAATTGACCTAAATAATATCCAAAGACCAATCGCCAATGATTATTGGAACTTGGTTATTTTTTTAGAAATTAGGTTAATTAGAAATTAGAAATTTTTTGATAATATCTCGACGAGGTCAACGAGCCTAGTACTGTAACCCCATTCGTTGTCATACCAACCAAATACTTTTACCAAATTACCATTGACGACTTTTGTATAGTTGGCATCGAATATACAAGAATATGAGGAGCCAATGTAATCAGAGGATACAAGAACTCGGTCTTCATAACCTAAAATTCCTTTCATCGTCGTCTCTGATGCTTCTTTAAATTTCCTATTTACTTCCTCAACTGTAGTTGGCTTTTCAACAATGATTGAGATATCGGTAATTGAGCCCGTCGCAACTGGGACTCGAAGAGACATACCGTCAACTTTTCCCTTCAATTCCGGGATAACTCGAGCAACTGCCTTGGCAGCGCCCGTCGTTGAAGGAATAATATTGATAAATGCAGCTCGTGATCCACCGGGATTTTTTCCGGCGTCATCCAACAATTTTTGACTGATGGTCATTGCATGTGTAGTTGTCAAAAAACCTGAGACAACCTTAAAGTTATCGTTAATAACTTTGAACATTGGGGCGGAACAGTTTGTTGTACATGAGGCGTTTGATATAACCGTTTCCTTTTTAAAATCAAATGTTTTGTCATTTACTCCAAGAACGACAAATGGTGTCTCTTCATCTTTGGCTGGTGCCGTGAGGACTACTTTTTTTACAGATCCTTTCAAATGTTTTGACAGATCCGCTTTTTTTGTAAAAGCACCGGTTGCGTCGACGACAACTCCAACTCCATACTTATCCCACGGAATGTTCTCAGGCTTATCATTTAGAAGGGTCAATATTTTTTTTCCGTTAACTGAAAACCCATCAGACTCTTCTTTGACTTCCTTTGCAAATTTTCGATAAACAGAATCAAAAGTCAGTAAATAAGCCATAATTGAAGTTTGAGTTTTTCGGGTATTTATGGCAACTATTTCAAAATTACCTCTCGTTAATGCAATTCTAGTAAAAGCCCGACCAATTCGACCAAAACCATTTAGACCAACCTTTATTTTTTTCATAATTATTCACAGGATCCTTCGACTCGGTCGCTACTGCTTCCTCGCTCAGGATGACTCTCTTCAACTGTGATGAGAGTCACTTATAATAATGGTGATGCGTGGTAATATATCGGATTGTACCGGATATTCCCCGAACAACGATAGAATGAGTGATGGCTTTATTTTTTCCAAAGACGACTCCGTTAAGAAGTGGTCCATCAATAACTCCGGTTGCCGTAAACGTCAATTCTTTTCCATGAGCTAAATCTTCTGCAGTAAAAATTGTATTAATATCTTTTACTCCAGCGGCTTTAATTTTTGGAATATCAGCATCTTTTTTTGGTTTAAACTGACACAAAATTTCTCCTCCTAAAATTTTCACAGGGACGGCGGCGAGAACCGCTTCAGTTGATCCACCAAGGCCCATAAGCATATCAATACCACTTTCTGGGAAACAAGTAGCAATCGCAGCTGCCACATCTCCGTCGGTAATAAGTCTGACTCGAGCCCCAGCATCTCTAATTTCTTTAATCAAATCATGATGTCTCTCTCGATCAAGAACAACAACCGTAACTTCCTCAACTTTCTTTTTCATATCTCTAGCCACTTTTCGGATATTTTCTTTCGTCGAAGCTTCAAGATTTATGGCATTTCGAGCCATGGGACCAACGGCAATTTTTTTCATGTAAGTATCTGGAGCATGAAGTAGAGAACCCTTTGGACCTGACGCAACAACGGTTGTTGCATTATATCTACCATAAGCAACGCTTTCGGTACACTCAAGAGGATCAATTGCCAAATCCATAACCGGACCTTTTTTTGTTCCAACTTTTTCTCCGGTGTAGAGCATCGGAGCTTCATCTTTTTCACCTTCTCCGATGACGACGGTTCCGGAAAAATCTATTAAATTAAAACGAGATCTCATTGCGTCAACCGCTGCTCCGTCGGCTTTATTTTTATCACCACAACCAATCCATTTGGCGGCTGCAATCGCGGCAGCCTCGGTGACTCGAATAAATTCAAGGGCTAAGTTTCTATCCATTTTGAAGTATTGAATAAATTAAGTTGGGTAAAAAGATATTCAAATTGAGTTTTAAGAGCAACTAAAGTTTCGTCTTTATATTTTTTGGCCTGTGTCCAAATTTTATTTTTAAAAGGTCCAAGGGCTTTTTTTCTAGTTTTATAAAGAAATTGATCGTCAGTTTCACCCTCTTTTCGCTCACTTGCACAATTGTCTTTTAACCATTGAAAAATTTCTTCTTTTAGTTTTGGATCCATGTGTTCATAAATAATATTTTGAAAGCCTGTTGCCAAATGAATTTCAAGAGTTTTGTAGGTTGGGAAGTTGTGAAAAAGTTCATTTGGAAGAGTGGAAGCTCCATGTTGAACTGATCCACCAATTTTATACTTGCTCCACGCCGACTCTGTAATTGATTTTAATACATCAAAATCAAGTTTTACTTTTGCGATTGTCCCATCGGGAAGGGGAATGCCCCCGTGAGATGTCCCTGTTTGGACACTAACTTTCGAGACTCCAACTAAATTTTTATCCTTAATCAATTTTAAATAATTATCCATGAATGTTTCAAAATCGGCGACGGTACTATTGACTCCGCCAATGTGACCAATCTCACCACCGATTGAAATCATTACATCTTTTGGTTGGATGGAACGGATATACTCGGTTAAGAGTGCCGTCATTTCATAATTATTTCTTTGTCTTTCAACCAGATCAGTTTTGGTTAAATCAACAAGAGTTGATGCATCAATATCGATATTATAAAAACCAGCATCAATTGATTTTTTTATCAGTTCTTTAATTTTTGCGATCTCATCCTCCTTATTTACAGCAAAATTTTTAGCAGAAAATTGGTAGTGATCGCCTTGGATAAAAACTTTTCCAACATAATTTTCTTTGATGGCAGCAGCTAAAATTGAAACTGCGTATTCATCGGGCTGTTGTTCAGTATATTTAATTTCAGATCTGGCGATTTCAAAAAGAACTGGACCAACTTTTTTTTCTTTCATTATTTGGAAAACTTGGCGAGCCAAATCATAAGTAAGAGAACGAACATTAATAGCTGGAACCGTAAATCCACTGACTTTTCCTTGACCAATTGACATGTATAGATCGTTAATGGAGGCAAGTTTAATTCCTTTTTCTTCAGCAAGTTTTCTGATGGATGTTCTTGAAGATTTTTTGACGTTTTCGTCTGGGGAGAATATTGCCGAGTAAATTAATTCATCAATATTATCTACCATAAGGTATTCATAATATAATAAACTAAAAAATAACTGTCAAGCGAATTTTATTTTAACGGGTCATAACCACCACGATTCCACGGATGACAGCGAATAATTCTTTTAAAACCAATAAATAGCCCTTTAATACTTCCATATTTTTTTACTGCCCCGTAAGTATATTCGGAGCAGGTTGGTGTAAAACGGCAGGCACTTTCGTTTAAAAATAATTGCTTTGCAAGTGAGCCGCGGAATAATTCTGTTTGTTGATAGAATCTAATTAATTTTAAAATTATTTTTTTCATATATGTTTTGTCATCCCCGTGAAGACGGGGATCCAGTCTATAATTACATCTTAAAACAAAAAGGAATATTTAGCTTGGATTCCCGCCTCCGCGGGAATGACACAATGTAACAATTATAGTAAAATATAAAAATGAAGATTAGCATAGTCACTCTTTTCCCGAAAATGATCAGCGGCTTTTTTGAAGAAAGTATTGTCAAACGAGCAATCGAAAAAAAACTTGTCGAAATTGAAATTATAAATTTAAGAGATTTTGCTATCGACGATTATGGGACAGTTGACGACCGACCTTATGGTGGAGGAGCAGGAATGGTACTGCGAATTGAACCTTTATACAACGCGGTTCAATTCGCAAAATCCAAATTCCAAATTCCAAGATCCAAACAAATTCCAAATTCCAAGACCCAAAAAATTATATTGACTTCTGCGAAAGGAAAGCAATTTAAGCAAAAAAAGGCGAAAGAATTTTCAAAGTTGGGCCACTTAATTATCATTGCCGGACATTATGAAGGAGTAGATGAACGAGTTCTAAATTATATTGATGAAGAAGTGTCTCTTGGAGACTTTATTATGACTGGTGGAGAAATTACTGCAGTTGCGATTGCCGACGCTATCACCAGACTATTGCCAGGAGTATTGAAAAAAGAAGAAGCGACTATCCAGGAATCTTTTAATATAAATGGAGAAAATCTACTTGAATATCCTCAGTATACGAGACCGGAAGAATTTCAAGGACTGAAAGTCCCTAAAATTTTACTCGGAGGAAATCATAAAGAGATCGAAAAGTGGCGATTTGAGATGGCAAAAAAAGAAACGAAAAATAAAAGACCCGATCTATTTAAGAATATTAAATAATAAATTACAAATAACAAATAAATTTTAAATATCAAATTTCAAAACTAGACTTGACAAAAATTTTTTAAAATGAAATAATTTAACTATTACTAATTAAGTGTTAGTTATAAATTAAATTTAATTTTATGAAAATTATAAAAATGGAGGCAAAAAAGTTTTCGGATAATATCTTATCAATGAAGGGGATTTCCAAAAAGACTGTTGAAGAACACTTAAAACTTTATCAAGGATACGTTAATAAATATAATGAAATCCAGGAAAAATTGAGTTTGCTAAAAGATAATGACTATGAAAAAGCCAATCAAGTTTATTCAAATATTCGTGAGTTAAAAACAGAACTGTCTTTTGCTTGGGGTGGAGTAGTTAACCACGAAATTTATTTTAGTCATTTAGGAGGAAAAGGTAGGGTACCGTCTGGTACCCTATTGAAACAAATTGATGAAGACTTTGGTAGTTTTGAAAATTATAAAAAAGATCTGAAGGCGACGGCAATTTCAGCTCGCGGATGGGTCTGGACAGGTTGGAATCAAATGGAGGAAAGACTAGTAAATTATCTTGGCGATTCACAAAATACCTATGCAATGTGGGGAGTAGTTCCACTGGTTGCTCTTGATGTTTATGAACATGCATATTTTGCCGACTTTGGTGTAAAAAGAGCTGATTATATAGATGCTTTTTTTGAAAATTTAGATTGGAATGTAATTGAGGAAAACTTTCAAGATTTAGTCGGTTGTTGTGGAGAAAACTGTCAATGTGAATAAATAAAGCAACTGATGTTATAATTTACGATATGGTTAGAACAAGAATTGCTCCTTCCCCAACTGGTTCTGATGTCCATGTTGGATCAATCGCGACTGCTTTAATGAATTACGCTTGGGCAAAAAAAAATAATGGACAGTTTATTATTCGTATTGAAGATACCGACAGAACTAGAATTGTTGAGGGTGGAGAAGCACAGATGTTGAAAACATTAAAACGCATCGGATTAGTTGCCGACGAATCGCCTATTGTTGGCGGTCCTTATGCTCCGTATCGCCAGTCTGAAAGACTTGATATTTATAAAAAATACGCGGAAGAATTAGTCGCTAAAGGCAAGGCATATTATTGTATTTGCACGCCGGAAAGATTGACAAAGATGCGAAATGAACAACAAACAAAAAAACAAATTCCTAAATACGACCGCCTCTGTTTAAAAAAACAAGATCAAATTTCAAAGATTAAAGATCAAACACCTCATGTCATCAGACTTCAGATTCCAGAGGGTCAAATAAAGTTTAACGATGCCGTCCGTGGTGAAATAACAATTGATGCAAAAAATATTGATGACCAAGTTATCTTAAAATCAGATGGGTTCCCAACCTATCATTTGGGTGTCGTCATAGATGATTATTTAATGAAGATCACTCACGTGATTCGTGGAGAAGAATGGCTGCCGTCGACGCCAAAACATGTCATTCTTTATCGGGCTTTTGGTTGGGAGTTGCCTGTATTTGCTCATATTTCACTGCTTCGCAATCCTGATAAATCAAAACTTTCCAAAAGAAAAAATCCTGTTTGGACCTCATATTATTTGGACCAAGGAATATTTCCAGAAGCATTATTGAATTATTTAGCTCTTATGGGTTGGAGTCATCCTGAGGGAAAAGATATTTTTTCACTTGAGGAATATATAAGGGTTTTTGATATTAAAGATATTCAAACATCTTCTCCGGTCTTTGATCCAGTGAAGTTGGAGTGGATGAATGGAATGTACATTCGTCAAAAATCAATCCGCCAGCTGGCGGATCAAATACTGGAATTTTATAAAGATAAAAAATTAGATGAAGCACTTGTTGAAAAATCAATTCCTTTAATTCAGGAAAGAATTAAAAAACTTTCAGATTATTTGACCCTGTGCGAGTTCTTTTTTAAAGCCCCGGAAAAATATGAGATTGATATAACAGACAAGAAAGATTTTTTTGGAAAAGTTCACAGCGAACTGGAAAAAGTGGCTGACTGGAAGGCGTTGGCAATCGGAGAATCTTTGGCAAATTTGGCAAAAAAATTAGAAATAAAAAACTCTCAATTTTTTGCCGACATGAGAATGGTAATAACAGGAAAAAAAATTTCACCGCCACTTAACGAATCAATGGAAATACTCGGGAAGAATGAGTGTCTAAAGAGATTGACAATAAATTAATTTTTTTGTATCTTTAAATCATGAAATTAAAAACTGCACTGGTTATATTACTTTCTTCAAGCTTATTATTTTTTGGATATTCATTGGTGAGAGCCGAAGAAGAAATAGTTTTAACAACTACAGGTAAGGTCGAAGATGAAAGACAGAATATTAAAAATGATATTTTAGAGCAAAAGGAGAAAAGAGAAGTTGTTCAAATAACACGTAAGGTTGAAAGAGAAGAAAAGAAGGAAGAAATTGAAAAAAAGAAAGAAGAAATAAAAGAAGAAAGAGAGACGTTTCAAGAAACGTTAAAAACTGAAAGAGAAGAAAGAAAAACAAAAATTGAAGAAATGAAGGCAGATTTTAAGGCAAAAAGAGAAGAGTTTAAGACAAAAATTGAAGCAATTAAGGATGAAAGAAAAAAGCAATTAGCCCAAAAAATTGATGATAGAATGTCGACGGTCAATAAAAATCAAACCTCAAGAATGATGGAAGCTTTGGGAAAGCTGACAGAACATATTGGTAAACTTGAGGAAAAAGTTAGTCAAGTAAAGGCAAATGGAGAAGATGTCTCGGAAGTTGAAGGTTTGATCACCAAAGCAAAAACTGCTATTAGCACGGCACTTGCGGCTGTTGAAACTCAAGTAGCAAAAGATTATGCATTTACAATAACTGATGAAAAAAATCTTGGGCAATCTATAAAATCTTCATATGAAATATTAAGTCAGGATTTAAAAAATGCTCAGACTTTATTGGTCAAAGCCAAAGAAGCGGTTGTTAGTGCTTTTAAAGCGTTTGAAAAAATTAGAAAAATTTCACCAACACCATGAATCCTATACAAATAGAGACTCAAGAATCACCATTGAATAAAGTATTAAGATTTACTCTCGTTCTTTTGATTGTTGTAGCGATTGGTGTTGGAGTACTACTTTATATTGATAATAAAAGATTGGCTGAAATAGATAATATGGCAACAATTTCTCCAACCGTGGTTGTAAATAAAGAGAAAATATCGCCAACAATGTCAGTTGCTGAAAAAAATGATCCAAGCAATATTAATATTGGAAGTGTTGAGGCAGACTTGAAGGATATAGGGACTGATGTAAATAGCCTACAATAACTAGATGAGCACTACAAATAAATTAACCTACAAAGATTCAGGGGTTAACTACGAGACGGTTGATTACCTAAAAAGGATTGCCCAACAAGCCGGAGAAAAAACCGTTAATAATACCCCTTCAAACTATAAAGAAGTTACCCAAAGCCGGGGAGAGTCGGCTCACGTGGTTGACGCAGGAGAATATTGTTTTGCCTCGGTCATCGAGGGATTGGGGACAAAAAATTTGGTCGCCGACGAAATGTATCGCCTTACGGACAAAACATATTATGATAATGTTGCTTATGATACGGTAGCAATGATCGTCAATGACCTCATAACTGTTGGGGCAAAACCGTTGACCTTAATGGCGTATTGGGCTGCCGGATCATCAGATTGGTTCAAAGATCAAAAGCGGGCTGACGATCTGGTAACAGGCTGGACTAAGGCGAGTAATGATTCCGGTGTCGCCTGGGGAGGGGGAGAAACTCCAGTACTGTCCGGGGTGATTGAGAAGGATAAAATTGATCTGGCGGGAAGTTGTTTTGGAATAATTGATCCGAAAAGTAATTTATGTTTAGGAGAAAAACTAGAAGTGGGAGATAGAATTGTTTTATTTGAAAGCAGCGGAATACACGCCAATGGTTTGACTCTTGCTCGAAAAATTGCGGAAAGTTTGCCCGAAGGATACCTCACTAAGATTGATGGAGAGAAAACTTATGGAGAATTATTATTAACCCCAACGATAATTTATGCAAAATTAATTGAGGATTTATTGAAAAATACTATAGATATACATTACATGGTCAATGTCACCGGACACGGCTGGAGAAAACTAATGAGACATCAAAAAGATCTTACTTATAAAATAACAGAGCTTCCGTCGGTTCCGAAAGTTCTGCAGTTTGTCGTTGAACAGGGAAAATTGGACGAAAAAGAAGCTTATGGAAATTTGAATATGGGAGCAGGCTTTGCAATTTTTGTTCCGGAAAGTGACGCGCCCCAAGTATTAAAACTTGCTGAAGCTCACAACATAAAAGCCTACAATGCCGGAGTAGTCGAGAATGGCGACAAAAAAATCATCATCGAACCAAAAAATATTATCTTCGAAAAAGAAAGTCTGCAGGTTCGTGCCTAAACATATTTATTATATATCGACGTTTTTTTCTTATCCTAACAAGCCGAAACACTACTTTTGTAGGTTATAAGCGATTGACTAATGAATAATTTTTTTAGAAAATATTTATATGAAATTACTTCAGTCGCATACAATTAAATCCAAACTCTCAGATTTTTTTCTGAGCGTTTCAGCTTCTTATTTTATTATGATGGTCGTTACTCCGGGGCTTACTGGTAAAAACGGTTTTGATTTATTTATAAATTTTGTTTATTATTTTTCCCTTGTTATAATATATTTTATAAGTTCGATTATAATTTTACGTTTTTAAATTATGAATAATTTTGATTTTTCTAAAGTAAATTTTAGTATGCAATTAATAGGATTATTGGTAATAATTGCTTTTTTCTTAATGTTTATAGCTTTCAAAAAAACCTCCCATTAATATTATTTTTTTTGCATTTTCCCACCCAAAAGAATAATTATTATTTGCTTTGCAAAAATTACCATATTTACGAATGTTTCAATATATCGATATATCAAAACAAACTGGAAAATTAAATTGTTATTTTTTGTCATCCCCGTGAAGACGGGGATCCAGTCGATTGTAGTGGTGTGATTTATCACACCAGAATCGTTCCACTACAAAAAACTTTTACTTAAACTTTTCCTCTTGCATTTTTCCGTCCCAAAGACTAAATTAATAACAAAAAATAATTAATTAAAATAATTTTTAATTATTTTATAAATGAATGACAAAAAATGATAACCCACATATGTATATGCATTTTATAGAGCAACATTTAGAAGCATATACTATATTAAAAGATAAATATCCTTTACCAGTAAATTTATTTTTTGTTAAAGCCTTTTTATTAGGTAGGATGATTGAACTTATTTTAAAGACTGATTTAATAATGAAAGGATTTAGCTCAGACGACTTGAAGAAAAAAGAAAGAGGTGGACATAGCTTAATTAAATTATTAGAATTATTAGGATTTCCTAATAAATATATCATTTCTACAACAACATTTGATTCAATAAATCATCTAAGTAATTATTATGAAAATAAGAAATACGAATATCCACAATCAGAAGATGTCGAAATTAAAAATATTGTATTTTTAGAAGAGTTTATTAGTCTTTCGATACAAAAACTCAAATTTCATTTAAAAAATCCATAAATATATTTTTAAGTTTTTATTAATTTTCTCCTCAATCAGATAAAAACTTGATATGACGGGCTAATCGTATATAATATTTGAATGAGTTTATCAAGATACGAAATACCACAACTTCAACCATTTTTTACAGAAAGGACTCCTATTAGCGAAACACCAAGTGAAAAATATGCTGCTTACTACAAACTTATCCATTCAAATGGTTTAGCAAAATTACCTCGAACTTACTTTACCACAACAATTACGAGTGGTGGATTTAATGTTTTTGCTGAACAAACAAAACCAGAATCAAATGGAAAAGGAAACTTTGACTTTTTTAATATAGTTGTAGCACCTGGAGAGATGAAAACTAGAACACCATTACCGAAATCACTAAATTTTTCTGAAATTTTAAATGGAAATGTTAAATTAGCCGAGAATTTCCGCTTAGCTCTATTGAATTCAGGAAAAGTTTCAACGGAAAAAAATTTATTAATTTTTCCACCAGATTTGGGTAAAGTACCAGGATGGACGCAATTTGATTTTAATTTATTTTGGTTAAATATTATATCTGGAATTAATCCTGAAGACGCTGTGAAAATTGAGTCTGCATTCAGAAATTCAAATTTTGATTTTGAAACTTATAATAATGGGAAATTGCCAAATGAAGTAAGAAGACCGGTATATCTAGAGTTTGTTCGTTCGTATTTACAGATGATTGATCAAGAAGGATTTCATGTTGATCCAATTTCTGAATTTATACAATTGGTTGATCCAAAAGGATCACTTGGCGGTTTTGTTGAAGAATTTCTTGCAAAGTCTTTAGGGGTGAATATATCTAGAGTTGTAATTAATAATATGAAAGCTTTCTCTGGCGAAGACGGAGCAAGAGCTTTAATTAAGCAAGGAGTTGATCTGCCAGCGGCAAGACTTAGTCTCAAAAAAGAAGATTCTGTATTGTTGGTTTCCCAACAACAGTTGATGTAATAGTTGTATTAAAAATACTTCTTCAAATTCTTTTTTATTCTTTCTTCAATTGGGTATTCAAAGGCTTTGAATTTTTTGCCGGTGAGTTTTTCGTAGACTCCGATATAACGCTGGGCGACAGCGACGGCTAGTTCATTAGCCATTGGAGGTGGAGGACCATCGCCTCGATACCCTCTCTTTACATACCAAAGTCGCAAAAATTCTTTATCAAAGTTTTCCGGTTCTAGTCCCTTTTCAAATCGACTCTTGTAAGTTTTTGCAATCCAGAAACGGGATGAATCCGGCGTGTGGATTTCATCAATCAAAGTAAGTTTCCCGTTATGCAATCCAAATTCATATTTTGTATCGACCAAGATCAATCCCTTGGAAAGACAAAGCTTTGTTCCATATTTAAAAAGAGCCAATGCAGTTTTTTCCATTTGTTTATAAAGTTTTTCACTGATTAATTTCTTCTTGATTATTTGTTCCCTTGTAAGTCTCTCATCATGACCCACGGCACCAACCAATGGGTGAGTGGTTGGGGTGATGACTGGCTCTTCAAGTTTTTGATTTTTTTTCAAACCATCTGGAAATTTTAGTCCATAGATGACTCTTTCACCTTTTTCATATGATCCCCAGATAGAGGTGTTTGTGACTCCAGAAATATATCCACGGACAACCATTTCAACAGGAATTGGTTCGCAGTTTTTTGTAATCGCAACATTTGGATCAGGGACTTCGATCAAATGATTATCAATAATTTTTTTTGTTTTATTAAACCAGAAAGCTGCCAATTGATTTAGAACAGCTCCTTTGAAAGGAATATTTCCAAGGATCACATCAAAAGCAGATTGGCGGTCGGTCGTAATAAGAATTCTTTTTTTATCTTTAAAATAAATATCTCTTACCTTTCCCTGAAGTTTTTTACCTAAGGGCAGATCAACGGTTTTTAAAACTTTAGGGATTGACTTTAAAATCACTTTTTCTGTGATCATATTATTTTTTTAAAATTTTTAAATATTTTTCCACTCCCAGTGTTTTTAACTTTTCAGTTTTTTCCAAAACCGTATCTTTTTGTTTTGACCGGAAATCATTCAGTTTCTTTTCAAGCTCTTTATTAGAGGTTGAAAGTATTTGGACTGCCAGAAGTCCGGCGTTTTTGGCACTATTTATTCCAACTGTAGCAACCGGAATTCCTGGAGGCATCTGGACAATTGACAGAAGTGAGTCCAAGCCTTCTAAAGATTTTGATTTTATTGGAATTCCAATTACCGGTAGCGGGAACATGGCAGCGATAACACCAGGGAGATGGGCTGACCCACCGGCGCCAGCGATGATGACCTTTGTTCCTCGAGCAATGGATGACATTACATATTCTCGGGTTGCCTCAAATGTCCGATGAGCTGATAAAACTAATACTTCATTCTTAATACCAAAATTATTCAGGACATCGACCGCCCCCTTCATAACTTCAAGATCAGAATCACTTCCCATTAATACGGATACGATTACATTTTTCATAATTTCAAATTTCTAATTACTAATTTCTAACAAAATTTCCAATTTCCAATACTAAATTAAAACACGGATCAACTTAACTAACTTTTTTGCTCGCTCGGGTG
The DNA here is from genome assembly GCA_021825445.1 of bacterium. GTDB lineage: Bacteria > Patescibacteriota > Microgenomatia > UBA1406 > GWC2-37-13 > GWC2-37-13. The sequence continues at coordinate 64,698 of JAKAHA010000001.1, forward strand.
CATCCCCAATATGGTTTTCAACTTCCATAAGTTTTTCCAGTTGATCTTTATTCAAAAATTTTTTCACTAATTTATCGTTGACTAGTAATTCCATCATGGGATTTTTTTTACCCGATTGGATATCTCCCCAGGCGATCATAGAATTGATCCTTAAAACCTCATGCATCTCCTGTCGGTCGGCTCCATTTTTGACAGCTTCCAAAATAATGGATTCTGAAGCGGCAAATGATGCATACTGACGCAGATTAAAACTAATTTTTTCTTTATTTATAACAAGTCCTCCGATAATTTTTTCGGCAGTTATCAATATTTGATCGGTTGTTAAAAATGCTTCAGCCATAACAATTCTTTTGTTAGCCGAATCATCAAGGGTTCTTTCTAAATAGGAGAGAGTGGCATTTTCTCTAGCCGTTTGAGGAAGGGCAGCAACTAATCGGGCGAGCGAGCAAATGTTTTCACTACTGATTGGATTTTTCTTAAAAGGCATCGCCGATGATCCCACCTGTTTTTTTCCGAAGGGTTCCGACCATTCTCCATATAGCGGAGACTGAAGGATCCTTAAGTCTCCTGCAAATTTGGCAAGGGCTGATGTCACCATTACCAAACTGTTTAAAACTATAAAATCATAAAGGCGGGGATAGACCTGTCCGGAAATCAAAGCCGCATCAATCCCCAAACTCTTCATTACTTTAGTTTCCAATTTACCAACTTCTTCATCTTTGTCTTTAAGTAGCTCTTTATAACTTGCAGCAGTTCCGACCGCACCTTTCATTCCTTTTCCCTTAATTGTTTTTTTTGAAAATTGAATAGATTCATAAGCGGTAAGCAGGTCTTGAGCGTAAAAAGCCAGGCGGTAGCCGACTGTTGTTGGCTCAGCCGGTTGCAAATGAGTATAGCCTAAACAAGGAAAATCTGCATACTCTTCAATTTTATCGGCGAGCAGATTTAAGATAATAACAACTTTTTTTTCAACAATTTGGAGCGCCTCCATAATCCTGACCATGTCAGCGTTATCAACGATGTCCATGCTGGTTGCTCCCAAATGGATTTTTCCTCCTCCAATTTTAGCAATACTCGCAAATTCCTTAATGGCAGCAACAACATCATGTTTGGTATCGCGTTCTAATTCAAATATCTTCTCAATATCAATATTTTTTTCATTTTTTTTAAGATCATCCAGTTCTTGACTGCTCACAAGTCCGACTTGATGTTGGGCTTGGGCTAGGGCAACCCAAATTTTTCTCCAAAGCTCATATTTATGTTTTTCACTGAATATTTTTCTCATTTCGTCCGATCCATAACGCCAGGTTAATGGGGACAAGTAGGTTGAGAAATCAAAGTGGGTCATTTTATAAATTTCTAATTACTAATTTTTAATATCTAATAAAATTTCAAATTTCCAAATGTTTGTCATCCTCGGGCTTGACCCGGGGATCCATGGATTCCCGCCTTCGCGGGAATGACATTGTTTATGACAATATTTTAGCAAAACTATTAATTTTAATCGCCTCTTTTATTTCCATCGCTACCCTCTCACCAACTGAAATATTTTTTCCGTAAAGATAATTTCCATATGGGGTAGAAGATATTCCCGGTGATCCCGGCATACGGGGAGAAATATCAATAACGACTATATCTTTTTTTGGAGGTCCGGCGGTAATGATACTTTGCAGGGCAAAAGGTCCGATAATTCCCGGGGAAAAAAGCTCTTTACTGGTTTTGACAAATTTTTCACCCAATTCAAAAGCCTTTTCCAACATCGATTCAAGGACGGTAACGGCGATATGACCGGCCTCTTCATATTTAACCTGAATTTTTTTTGAAACCTCAGTTTGGTAGGAAGAGGGGATCCGGAGAAGTCCTTCTATATTAGTTTGTCTTCTCATATCAGTTCCAAGTAGTTCCAAACGATCGGAAACAGGGGAATAAAAAAAATTAAAATTAACTTGGACACCGACGACAAATTCTTCAATGACTGCCTGACTTAATTGTTCTTCAGTAAAAATTCCCTGTTTCAATTTTTCATCAACTTGGGTTTTATAATCCTGATAGTTTTCTGCCAAGAAAAAAGCTCTCTCAAAAACACGTTTTTTTTCCTGAACTTTGACAAGACATAGTCGGTCGATCTCTTTTGGATCTTTGAATTGTTTTGGATACTTAATTCCCGATTTTTCAAGAAGATAATATTGATTTTCAGCACGTCCACGCTCTTCTATCTTAAGCAGTTCCCGGTTGCCAAACATCGGGACAATAAAATTTTTCTCAATTGCTTCATAATCAAAATTCAGATAAGCTTCAAAGGAGCGGTTGGGTACGAAGACAGAGTTTTTATCCAATAATTTTTTTTGAATTTCAGGTTTAAGAAGATCGGAAAATTTATCAAGAGTTATAGTCTCATCAACACAACCTAATTTTCCATCTGTTTTATAATATCTTTCATAAGTTTTTTCCCGTCCAATCTCTGTAATAACTAAAGTTTTGAAGCCAAGATTCTTTGCACCCCGACAGACATCAAGGGCAGAATGCGAGCCGAGAGTAGTGACCGTAAGATTAGATAAATTGTAAGAACTTAAAATTTGTTTGATGTTCATAAGTTTTTGTTAAAGCGTGACACTGAATTTTATTTCTCTGTGGGAACCCTCCCCTTTTCGGGGACTCCCAAGTCGAAAAAAATTAAGCGTCCCGCTTTCCCTAGTCTAATATTAAATCTAACTTATTATCTTTAATGGCATTTTTAATTTCACGTGCTATCCTTCGACCGGTGCTCATCGGTTCATCGAAAAGCAAATCGGAGTAAGGCGAACCTTCAATAAAAAGATTCGTTCCGGCGACGATTCTTGCCGAGATCTCGATCACATAAAATTTTTGATCAGGAGTGATTATTGTTTCTAAGCAAAATGGTCCAAATAATCCTTGATGACTAATCAGTTCCTGAGATTTTTTGACGACTTTTTCACCCATTGCATAAGCTTCGGGCAACATTGATTCACGAAGAACTAACGGGCTATTGCCGACAACGACGTAGCTTGGATCAACTCTAAATGGGAGTCTTCCTAACGCATCAACATTGGTTTCATAACGTCTATCCATACTTAAGATCTCCAAAGTTTTTGTCAGTGGAGAATAGAAGTAGTGTATATATAGTGAAACTCCAACGACATATTGTTGGATGACATATTTCTGGTTTTTAAAAAGTTTTATTTTATTTGTCAGATCTTGTTTGTCGTTTACAAGGTAATAACCTTTTCCACCGGCAGCTCCAAACGATTTTATAATTACCGGAAATTCAACGTCTTCAATATTTTTGAACTCTTTTGGAGTATTTATTCCCGATTCCTTTAACCATTCTCCCTGTTTAATTCGGTCAAATTCAAAATCAAGAACTTTTTTATTTCCAAAATAGGGGAGGGTCATTTTTTTATTGCCCTCCATTCCGAGGTAAGCGACAAAAGACCCGTGAGGTATGACAATGATCTTTTTATTTTTTAATTTTTCTTCAATTTCCGGAAATTCAGAAAAAGAGTTAACTCCGATTATTTCATCAATGAAAGAATATCGTTTATAAAATGAAATTTGTTTATTAAGAGCGATCACCAAAGTTTTGAAACCCTCGTCATGAGCACCTTTTAAAATTTGAAGGGCCGAATGGCTGCCAAGAGTGCAGATAGTATATTGATCATTCATAGTTGCTTAAAATATACCCTACGTAATTATAAATTACTTCGAGTATAACCATTCGTACGCTCATTTTAAAGTATATTTTTTTAGAAATGAGCTACGTTTGGTATAGTCTACCCCATTTTTGAAAATTTGTAACCCCGGTCCGAATTCCGGAAATTTTTCCTCGCCTCGCCGAATCCCGTTCCTGGGAGAGAAGGCGGGTCTTTTCCTTAATATTTTTTCCTTTAAATATGGCCAGTTAGGGAGTTGGGTAAAAAACATCGCTCGCTCAGGGTGTGGCATAAGTCCGAGTATCCTTCCTGTTTCGTCGTTTACCCCGGCAATATCATCTATTGATCCGTTTGGACTTGCTGGAAGATTTAAGTATTCACACATCTCACCCTTATAATACCGGAAGGCGATCAAATTTTTTTCTTTCATAACTTTCAGAGTTTTTTTATTGGCATATAGTTTTCCTTCACCGTTTGAGACGGGAATAGTTAATGATTTAATATCTTTTAACCAAGGAGAAATTTTATTTTCAGTTTTCAGGTCAACAAATCGTACAGTATATCGGGGAATTTCATTTGGCATCAACCCGAGTTCCCGTTCACCGTACTTCAAATTTAAGGCAGGCAATAAACCGAGGTTCACCAATACTTGAAATCCATTACAGATACCGATGATAAGTTTTCCGTCATTGATAAATTGAATGATATCTTTCCACAAATGATTTTTAAGCCTATTGGCATAACCGTTTCCGGCTCCAGTATCGTCGCCGTAAGCAAATCCTCCGGGGATGGCAAATATTTGATAGTCACTTAATTTCTTTTTTTTGGAAATAAGGTCGTTTATATGAACTATCTCAGCATCACCGCCGGCAATATCAAAAGCAAATTTTGTTTCCACTTCAGAATTCAATCCGTATCCTGAAAAAATTAGTATTTTTGGTTTTTTCATATTTATTAAATATTAATACTATAATCGGTAAACAAAAATTTATTCGAACAAAACTCGACTATTTTGAAAGTGATTTCGTCTCAAACAGGTTGTTCTCATAAATTTTCATTACCGAGTCTTTATCGTTTTAGGATTAATAATCCTTAAAAGTTGATTTATAGGCTTTTTCTAGTTCATCAACTTTCAAATTAATAATCTTTTTATTTTCCAAACCAATAATTTCAAATGCAGGGGTTTCTGTAACTTTTCCGATGAGACCAAAGCCAACATTTTTAAAGTTCTTTTCAAACTTATCTTTATTTTTTGGGTCAATGCTAACAATGATTCTTCCTTGTGATTCCGAATATAAAATATAATCGTCACGAGAAACATTTCCCGGGATATTTTTTAAATCAATTTGAATTCCAAGTTTTCCGCCGATTGCAGTTTTTGCTAAGGCAACTGCGATCCCACCTCGACCAACGCTAATGCTTGACGCAATCATATTTTTTTGGATCGCTTTAAAAAACAGATCATAAAGTTTTTTATTTTTTTTAGCATCAACTTTTGGAACATTATTTCCGATTGAATTGTGCATGGCATAATATTCCGAACCTCCTAATTCACTTTTTGTTTCTCCAAGTATATATATCAGATCACCTGACTTTTTTAAATCAAGAGAAACGACCTTATTTATGTCATTTATTACACCGATTGAAGATATAAGTAATGTTGGAGGAATAGAAATGTTAATAGGTTTTCCCTTTTCATCATAACCATTGAAATCATTGAACATACTGTCTTTTCCAGAGATAAAAGGGGTTCCATAAGAAACCGCATAATCATAACAAGCTTGAGCAGACCTTTTCAAAGATCCAAGTCTTTCAGAGTCATTAGCTGAACACCAGCAAAAATTATCCAAGATTGCGAGATATTCAGGATCAGCTCCGGCAGCCACAGCGTTTCTTATGGCAGTATCGATCGCGGACGCCGCCATATGGTAAGTATCAATATCGCTATATGACGGATAAAGACCCTGAGACATAACCAATCCTTTTTGAGAGTTAAGGCTTGGTCTGATTGCCGACGAATCGGCGTTGACCCGACCACGACCCTGGAGTGGTGGAAGGATAGAATTTGCCTGGACTACATAATCATACTGCTGACTGATAAATGAAAAACTTGTGATGTTTAGCCTGGAAAGCATCTTTAATAATGTTGCTCCGAAATTTTTTTCTAGTGAGATATTGGGCTCATCATGTTTTTTTGGATTATATGTTGTTGTTAAAAATTTTGTCGGTAATCCGTCATGGAGAAAGTCCATATCTATATCCATAATTATTTTACCGTTATATAAAACTAAACATTTTCCGGAATCGGTAAATTTGCCGATTATAGTTGCTTCAACTTCACGACTATCCATCAAAGATTTAAATTTTTTCCACTTTTCTTTTGGAACAGCCAAAGTCATCCGTTCCTGTGATTCTGAGATCCAAATTTCCCAAGGTTCAAGTCCGGGATATTTAAGGGGAACTTTTTCCAGATTTACGATAACCCCACCTGATTCTTTGGCCATTTCAGAAACAGAACAAGAAAGACCGCCGGCGCCGTTATCAGTAATACTGTTATATAGAAGCATATCTCTTGCCTCCTTCACAATTGCATCACTTAATTTTTTTTGAGTTATCGGATCGCCGATTTGAACAGCGGTTGAGGGACTTCCGCAGTCCATTGCCTCAGAAGAAAAAGTTGCCCCGTGGATCCCATCTTTACCGACCCGCCCTCCAAGCATAACCACATAATCTCCCGGACAAGCTTTTTTTACATGAGAAGGTTTGCCTTTAATTTTTTTTGGGATCAGACCGATCGTTCCGACAAAAACTAAAGGCTTACCTCTAAATCTTTCATCAAAATTAAGAAAACCTTGAGGAGTCGGGATCCCGGATTGATTTCCTCCGGCGTTCACTCCATCTATCACTCCGTTCATAATTCGATATGACGAAAGCATCGGCTGAGTTAAATTCGCTCCTTTGTATAATTTTTTTTCAATTCGTGGGTCAGACAAACAAAATCCAAAATAATTAGCGATCGGTTTAGCCCCCAATCCAAATCCCAAAGTATCCCGGTTAACGCCGACTATTCCCGTGACCGCTCCTCCAAATGGGTCAAGGGCCGATGGGCTATTGTGAGTCTCAACTTTGTGGGTGATCAAATATTTTTTGTCAAAAACAATTGCACCGGAATTATCGTTAAATACGGAAACGCAAAAATCATTGGATTTCTTTTTTCTAATTTCTTTCGTTGCCCTTTTTATATAATGCTTAAATAACCCATCCTTTACTTCATCAATTGAGTTGGCAAAGATCGTATGTTTGCAGTGTTCAGACCAAGTTTGGGCCAAAGACTCAATCTCGATATCATTTGGGCTCCTGTTTTTGCTCTTAAAATAATTCCTAATTGTTTTTAGGTAATCAATATCCAATGCCAAAGGACCTCGCCTTGATCCATCTGTATTTTTAATACCTGATTTACCGATTTTGACCAATTCATCGTCAGAGACTTTCAGATCAACCTTTGACACAGTTGGTTTTTTGATCAACTTAACTCTTGGAACAATGAAATCCATGCCGTGATCTTTAATATATTGCTTATAGCTTTTTATGTGAACCCGTTGAATAAGCGGGTTATATAGACCGTCGGCAATTTGTTGTATCTCAACAATATTTAAGTTCCCAGAAATTAAAGTTATCTGCGAACTGTAAACATCTTCACTTCCGATAAATTTTACTTTAAGAAGATCTTCAACGATCTGTTTAACAGTGTGTGAAATATTATCAGTAACCCCCGGTAGAAAACCGATCTCAATTGCCCAGTCAAAAACATTTATTTTATATGGCTGATTTTTCTCATTATTTCTAATGAAAAATTTTTGAGTAATGGGATTTATAACTGCAGATCCAATTTTATTAAGGTCGGTTGAAAATAATTTTTTGTCAATAGTATAAACATCAATAAGTGTTACAGATTTTATTTTTTTAATTTTTTTACGTAGTTCCGCCCTTGAGTCAAAGACGTTGGTGAGAATTTCAATTCGACTAATCATAGTTACTTCCAAATATTAATCCATTTTTACCGATATCGTGACGATATTGCATTCCTTTAAAATAAATGTTCTTTTTTCCGATAAATTGATAGGCTTTTTTAATTGTTTCATCAAGTGTTACACCATGGGCGACAACCAATAAGACTCGTCCACCGTAAGACACAATTTTTTTATCAACTTTTTTTGTACCAGCATGAAAAATTTGAACATCTTTATCGTCAATTTTATCCAACCCATGAATTTGATCTCCTTTTTTATATTTTTCAGGATAGCCGGAGGAGGCAAGAACGATACCAACAGAAAAACCCTTTTTAAATACTAATTTTTTATTTTTTAATTTATTTTTTTGTTGAGCAAGAATAATTTCAACCAGATCTGACTCAAGACTCATCATCAAGGCTTCGGTTTCTGGGTCCCCAAAACGACAGTTGTATTCTAAGACCTTTGGTCCATCTTTAGTCAAAATTAAACCAGGGTAGAGGACACCTTGATAAAGACAACCTTCTTTAGCCATGGCACGGATTGTTGGAGCGACGATCTCTTTTTCAATTTGTTTTAGAAGTTTTTTGTCAACAAAAGGAACAGGAGTATAAGCGCCCATGCCGCCGGTATTTGGACCTTGATTGTTATCAATAAGCCTTTTGTGGTCTTGTGAAGGTAGTAAAGATAGAAAATTTTTCCCATCGGTTATTACCATAAAAGAAACTTCTTGACCATATAAACATTCTTCAATGATAATTTTTTTTGCTGATTCACCAAAGGTTTTATCAATCATTAATTCTTCCAAAAATTTTTCTGCCTCTTTTTTATTTTTGCAAACAGCGACACCTTTACCCATACATAGACCATCTGCTTTTATAACCAAAGGGTACTTGGTTTTTTGAAGATAATCTTTGGCCGCTGAGAAATTATGAAAAATATCATATTGGGCGGTTGGAATTTTGTATTTTTTCATCAGTTGTTTGGAGAAAGTTTTTGATCCCTCAATTTGACTAGCTTTTTTTGATGGTCCAAAAATTTTCATTTTTTCTTTTTTGAAAATATCAACAATCCCTAAAACTAGTGGAGTTTCTGGACCAACGACCGTAAGATCAATCTTTTTGTTTTTGGCAAAATTCACTAATTTTTTGATGTCAGTTACTTCAATTGGAACATTTTCTCCAATTTCTTTTGTCCCGGGATTTCCTGGGGCGAAATAAATTTTGGAAACAAGTGGTGATTGTTTTATCTTCCAACCCAATGCATGTTCGCGTCCTCCGGAACCGATTATTAAAATTTTCATAATTTTGTTTCTGTCATCCCCTTGAAAAAGGGGATCCATGATTTCTGGATTCCTGCTTTCGCGGGAATGACAATTTATTCGTTACACAATTTCATCAAAGCTTCAACATAAATTTTATTTTCTTTTTTCTTTAATCTTGCATATAAATTTTCAACCGTATCACCTGGTAATATTTTTTCAAAACAACGATTTAATACTTTTCCAAAATCAAATTCTTTTGATAAAAAATGAACAGTTGATCCGGCATAAGTTGCTTTTTTATCTAAGAAGTTTTGAATGGCAATATCTGTCAACTTTCCTCGATTCCAAAGTCCGGGAGTTCCGTCTGGATTTTTAACAACCCCGTCCATTATATCTGGAATAAGTCCCGGATGAAGATTAAGAACTTTATTTTCAAAAGTCATTATCAAAGATTGAGGGATGATTAATTTCCAACCGGCTAAAATAGCAAAATCAATTTCATTATCTTTTAATATTTTTTCTAAATTATCTTTTTTACCAACGACTTCTATTTTTAAATTATTTTTTTTAGCTCGTTCAAGTCCCAAAGCAAAAGGTGAACTACTAATAACTATAGAAATTTCTGCATTTAATTTTTTGTTTTTGATTGCGTCGATGATCGCCTGAAGATTGGTACCTGTACCTGTATCGGAAATTAAAACCGCAAGTTTTTTCATAATGATAAATAAGATGCCAATCTACAAATATATGCTAATCTACAAATTTGGATATTCGTTGATTAGGATTCATTCGTAGATTAGTATCTTCCGACTCAAAAACATCTTTTCTAAAACCGCCTGCAACTGGCATCGGATATTTTCCATCAAAACATGAAGTACACAACTCATCTGATTTGACGCGAGACGCTTTTTTTAAACCGTTTAAACTTAAATATGCAAGTGAATCTGCCCCAATAAATTTTTCAATTTCTTTCACAGTCATTTTCGATGCAATTAACTTTTTTTTATCAGGAGTATCGATACCAAAATAACAAGGATCGGTGACCGGAGGAGAGCAAACTCGAATATGAACTTTTTTTGCGCCACAATTTTTTAACATTTTTACAATTTTTTTCATTGTTGTTCCGCGGACGATTGAATCATCAACGATGATAATTCTTTTTCCTTTTACAATTTCTTTTAAAGGATTAAATTTTATTCGAACTCCCATATCTCTAATATGTTGCTCTGGTTGGATAAAAGTCCTTCCAATATAACGGTTTTTGATTAAAACTTCTCCGTAAGGAATTCCTGAGGCTTTTGAATAACCAATAGCGGCTGAAGTTCCCGAATCAGGAACAGCTACAACCATATCGGCTCCAACTGGTGATTCATGAGCTAATATTTCTCCTGATCTTTGCCTTACCTGGTGGACTAATTGTTTATTAAAAATACTATCAGGACGGGCTAAATATACATACTCAAAAAGACAGAAACTTTTTTTTATTGAACGAACTTTACCTAAACTATGAATCCCTTTTTCATCAATTACAATTATTTCTCCAGGAGCGACTTCTCTAATAAATTTTGCTCCAACCGTATCAAGAGCACAGGTTTCTGAGCATGTAATATATGATCCATTTAACTCTCCAAGTACCAAAGGTCGAAAACCATAACTATCTCTGAAAGCAATTAATTTATTTTTTGTTAAAGCGATTATGCTAAAAGCTCCCTGAAATTGTGAAAAAGATGTAAAAACTTTTTCTTCCCAACTTTTACCTTTAGAATTTTTTATTATCCAACCCATAATTTCGGTATCTGAGGTTGAAGACAATTTGTCTTGGGAAGGCAATGTTTTTGCTAAATCCATCGCATTGATTATATTTCCATTATGAGCAAGAGCAAAAACATCATCTTTTAAATTTAAAACCACTGGTTGAACGTTGCAAAGTTTATTTCCACCGGTTGTTGAATAACGAGTATGACCAATTGAGGCAAAACCTTTAAGTGAGTTTATTTTTTCCTCATCAAAAACCGAAGAAACCAATCCCAGACCCTTAACGCTTTTCAATTTTTTCCCATCAGTGACCGTAATCCCTGCCCCCTCCTGTCCACGATGTTGGAGACTATATAAACCAAAAAAACTGATTCTGGCCACATCAACTTCTTTTCCATAAATTCCAAAAATTCCACATTTATCTCTTAGAGGATTGCCTGAAGGCTTTAAAAAAACCCGCTCTGGGCGGGTGCTTTTTTTAGCTGAGAAACTATTTTTCCTCATTAGAAGTAAATTATATAAAATCAAAAATGGTTATGCAAGGTGGATTTATTTTTGCAAGAGTTTATTATCTTTGAAAAAATTGTGTTTTTTCTGTAGTGGAACGATTCATCGTTCAATAATTATTCATTAAATTGTTTATTTTGGTGTGATAAATCACACCACTACTATAAAAACACGTTGAGTTTGAAATTAATAAATAGCAATTTTTGTCAAGGAGAGTGAATTCTTACAATAATTATATTTTTTTTGACATCTTCTAGTATTTGATATATAATTTTTTATGCTTAACTCGTCAAGTTCGATTAAGGATTTGCTTAGAGACTCCTGGGTTTTATTCAAAAAAACTTTATTAAGAATGATTACGGTAAACGTTATCTCATTTCTAACTTCGTTTATTTTGATTGCAAGCGTGCTTGGATATTATTTTTTTACCGTATTAAACACTTTATACGGAAAAAATCAACCTGATATTACAAAATATTTTACTTTACCAAACCTAATAGTAAGCGGCATCGCCTTTATAACCCTAATTTTTATTTCTCTTGTTACAAGTATATCCTTAATATTGGTTGCTGGAGGAAATTATTCGGAAGAAAAAATTTTATTCGTTTTTAAAAAAAGTTTAGCTTTGATATTTCCTGTAATTGCTGTTTCCTTATTGACACAATTTCTTATTTTTGGCGGAACTATTATTTTAATTATTCCAGGCTTGATTTTCAGTTTTTTAGTTCAATTTGCCATCTATGAAATAGTATTAAACAGAAACAAACCTCTTAAATCCATAAGAAGAAGTATTACGATTGTTACGGAAAATTTTGTTGATATTTTAATAAAAGAACTTATACTATGGTCCATATATATTGCTTCATATTTTCTTCAAGGAGTTGGGTCGAGTTTGATTAAAAGTGGTTTTACACAAGGAATTTACCTAGTTATTTTTGTTTCAGTAGTTATGATTTTACTTAACTTTTTTAATTTGGTTTATCATATCACACTTTATAATCAATACAAAAATTATGCTTTAGATAAAGAAAATAAACATCCGATGGTTTGGGGTTTAGCGATTGTGGGTTGGGTTTTGATAATTATTATTATATTTTTTGGAATTAAATATGCATTAAAAAATAAAGATGCAATATCAAAAACATTTTTATCCCCTTATTCATCTAAATTGTCAAAAACCTTAGATAAAAACAAACAAAATGTTAATCCACAGACAAAGATTCATTGGGATAGATCAGAAAAATTGTTTTTAGAAATTAGAAAGATTAATTCAGCAATCAATGATTCGAATCAAAATGAATCAGTGGAAAAAATTAAAAAATTAAATGATGAAAATATATTAGTATTAAAATCCGCTCTTGCTATAGATCCAAAAATATCAAGATTATGGTACGATCTTGGATCGGCGTATTCTTGGATTTCTTCAACGGGAACACTTGAAGATAGCTTAAATGCATTTAAGAAGGCTGAAGAAATTGAACCCGATAATATTATTTATATAAATGGAGTAGGAGATGCCTTAATTAGTTTGAATAAATATGAGGAGGCGGTCATACAATTTCAAAAAACACTAAGAATTACTCAGAAATCTGGATATGCGTATGAGAGTCTAGGTCATGCTTACTATAACTTAAAAATGTTTGATTTGTCTAGAGAAAATTATCAAAAAGCAATAGAGGTGTTTACTCAAGAAAATAAAAAAGGTGAGTGGGACGCAAAAATATTGAAAATTAGGAAGTATATACAAAATTTACCTAAGTAATTCTTTATTTAATAATACATCTCCTGCCAATGGGGGTCGACTTCAATAGTCAAATCAAGAAAAACTTTTTTATTAATGGCAAGGGCGATTTCTTTGCGGGCGTAACTTCCAATTTCTTTAATTTTTCTTCCATCTTTTCCGATGAGCATTCCCTTATATCGATCATTAGTAGTTAGAATTCTAGCTTTAATGTAAGTGATTCCGTTTTTTCGCTCTAGTATTTGGTCAACCATGACAGTTGTTGTGTAGGGAATTTCCTCTCCCATCATTAAAAATATTTTTTCACGAATAAGTTCACCTAAAAATATCTTACTGTCAAGGTTTAAGAGAGGGTAAACCAAATCAGGAGGAATTTTCTCCTTGTCCGCCGCAGCTTCAACAGAGATGGAAGGAAGATATTCAAAAATTTTGTCTAAGAGCGGACCAACGTGCATATTGTTAATTGCCGATATTTGGAAGACGTCCTTAAATTCTTCCTCTAAAAATTTGTATTGAGGTAAGAAAGATTTTCCCGGGTCGTCAATTTTATTGATAACCAATATTTTGGGACGATTAATTTTTCGGACTAGTCCAAGCACTTTACTTTCTTCAAAATCACGTTTGCGAGTCGCATCAACCATATAAATCACCAGATCGACGCTTTCATTTAGGACCTGCAAAGTCTTTTCATTAATGCGTTTTGAAAGATAATCTTTAGCTTTTCCAACAATTCCCGGAGTATCAACAAAAATAATTTTTCCTCGCTCTTCTTCATATAAAGCGCGGATTGAAAATCTGGTTGTTTGAGGTTTTGGAGAAGTAATTGCTACTTTTTGTCCAATCACATTATTGACGAAAGTTGATTTGCCAACATTAGCTCGTCCAACCAATAGTACTTTACCTATTTTTATCATGTCTCTATTGTACCTCATCATTCCAGCTTATTCCCCCCAAGATTGAATTATTTGCTTTTGACCACTTAAAAAGGGCAAAGCTGGTGTATCCACGAATTTTTAGAAATTTTATTTCGGGGAGATTTTGTATTCCGGCTTTTTGCCAAATTTGAGCAACCAAGCTACCACAATAAATTGCTTTTATATCCTTTTTAAGTTTTTTTGAAAAAAAAGCTAATTTAGCTTTACTTTTAATAGGATCGGCATAAATAGTATAAAATTTTTTGATCAATGGAATTGTCGGAAATGAAAAAACAGCAGGATAATTATCAATGGTACCGGTATCACTGATTTGTTTAGCAATTTTACCTGCGTTTATAATCTTTTCTTTGTTATCAGTTGGTGGAGGACCAAAAAATATTTTGCTGTAATCACCACTTTTAAATAATTCGATATATTCAATTGCTGTAATAATTCGTAAACCGGATTTGTCAAAAGTATCGTTTGTCAAAGGTCCAATTCCTAGTCCAACTGGGGGTGGTGCAGCATGAAGGAGTAGGGCATCGAACAAATTGAGATTGATTTCATCTTGGTGAGGGATGATAGCTATATGATCAATATAATTTTTTTCTCGCACAAAATAAATCGCCCAGCCAGGTTCAACTTTAATACTTTTTGCTTTTGTTTTTAATTCATTCCAAGATAAAAAGTGGGTAATATTAAGATCATCCAAAGAAATTCTATGAACTTTATTTAAAAATGCCTCAAATTTATCCTTAATTGAACCAAGACTCATAGTTAATCATGATACTATAAAGAGGCGGAAAATGTGATATAATATACACTATTAATCCACTGATACCACTTCGTCCCGTCAAACGGGACTTCGTTAGGTATAAATTTTTTATTTTATGGAAATTAGAAATGTCGTTATTATTGCCCACGTCGATCATGGTAAAACTACTTTAGTTGACGCCATTTTAAAACAAACTCATACTTTTCGAGACAACCAAAAAGAAATGGGTGAGACCTTAATCATGGACTCAAATGATTTGGAACGAGAAAAGGGGATTACAATACTTGCCAAAAATACAGCCGTTTTTTATAAAAATACCAAGATTAATATCGTCGATACTCCCGGACATGCTGATTTTGGTGGAGAAGTCGAACGAGTCATTAATATGGCGTCAGGTGCTATTCTTTTGGTTGACGCTGCCGAAGGTCCACTTCCTCAAACAAAGTTTGTTCTAAAAAAGGCTATAGAAGCAAAATTAAAATTAATTTTAGTCATCAATAAAATTGATAAAAAAGACGCCAGACCTAAAGAAATTTTGGCTCAAGTTGAAGATTTGATTTTGGAGTTGGCTCCTGACGAATCATTTCTTCATTTTAAGACCCTTTATGCGGTTGGTCGTGACGGAAAGGCGTTTTATGAATTGCCAGAAAAATATGATCCAACAAGTAAAAATAATCTTATTCCTTTGTTTGATACCATAATTTCCGAGATTGAAAATAATGCGACCGATGAAGATAAGCCTTTTCAAATGTTAATCTCAACACTTGACTATGATAATTATGTTGGGCGACTTTGTATTGGAGAAGTAAATCAAGGTATTTTAAAAAAAGACCAACCGATAGTTTTAGTACAGGATAATAAAATAATTGGACAATATAGGGCTCAAAAACTTTATACTTTTGAGGGTTTAGAAAAAAAAGAAGTTGATAAAGTAACCAGTGGAGATATAGTTGCAATTGCAGGGATTCCTCAACTTAATATTGGTCAAACAATTTGTGACCCAAGTAATCCCGTAAGTCTTCCATCAATTAAAGTTGAAGATCCCACAATTAAAATCACAATCGGACCAAACACTAGTCCGTTTTCAGGTCGTGAAGGAAAATATTGTACTTCCCGACAAATTAAAGAAAGATTAGATAAAGAAAAACAAACAAATTTAGGTTTAAAAATAGAACCGGATCCAGAAGGAGTTAACTACGTAGTTTATGGTCGAGGTGAATTACATTTGGCGATTTTAATTGAAACAATGAGAAGGGAAGGATTTGAACTTCAAGTTTCCAAACCCCAAGTTATCTATAAAAAGATTGATGGGGTGATAAGTGAACCATATGAGGAAGTGACGATTGATGTCGATCGCGAATATATGGGTTTGGTGACTGAGGAGTTTGGTAAACGAAAAGGTGAGATGCTTGATATGGTGACAACTGGAAATAACACAAGACTTATTTATAAAATTTCCGATTACAATCTCTTGGGAGTAAGAAGTATATTATTGACAAAGACTCGTGGAACAGCAGTTTTAAGCACTTATTTTCTTGGATACTTTCCGAAGGGATCAAAGATGGAATCAGTGAGAAATGGAGCGTTAATTGCGACTAAGCCTGGAGAAACTGTTACCTATGGACTGGTTAAAAGTCAAAAAAGAGGCACCCTTTTTATAGGGACAGGAGTGCAGGTTTATGAAGGAATGGTCGTTGGCTTGTCGTCCCGCGAAATGGATATTGATGTCAATGTTGTTAAAGAAAAACAATTGACAAATAACAGGTCAGCTGGAGAAGGAGTTTCTGAGCCATTAATTCCGGCAACTACCTTATCTCTTGAGCAATCTCTTGATTTCATCAATGACGATGAAATGTTGGAAGTAACTCCATTAAACATCAGAATTAGAAAGACTTATCTTTCACCATCGCAGCGAAGAATCGAAGGACGAAAATCTGAAAGTATACAAGCAGAAGAATAAATAAACTTTCTTAACATAAAAAAACACTACCCTTCATAATAAATTTTTGATTTACTATTTCCGGATAGTGTTTAGTTTGTTTGTGAATTAATAGCTTCTTCGATCATCTCGAAATCCGCCACCTCCACCTCTATTAAAACCGCCTCCACCTGGTCGCCTCTCTTCTCGAGGTCGAGCCACGTTAACGACGATTTTTCTACCTTCAACTTCTTTTTCATGCATTTGTTGAGTAGCTGCAACAGCTGCCTCTTCAGTTGCGAATGTTACGAAACCAAAACCTTTTGATCGTCCAGACATTCTATCTGTGATGATGACGGCTTCAGTTACTTCTCCAAATTGAGAGAATAATTCTTTTAAAGAATCGTTAGTCATTGTCCAAGGAAGATTACCTACGTACAATTTTTTAGTATCCATTTATGTTTTTCACCTCCTTTTGATTATATGAATGTTATCCAGAAGTTTACAAACTGAATTGTTTTCCAAGTGCAGTTTTTCTACCATACTGAATTAACTTCAATAAGTATATCATAAAGAACCAGTTTTCGACTGTCAAATGGATTTTTTCCTCTTTTTAAAGAAGTAAATTATTTTTTTAAATATAAAATATAAAACTGTTAAGTAGAGGATAGTAATAGTAATATCGAATAAAAAAGTAGTAAATAAGCTAGTGTTGGAATTTAATAAATTAAAGATTCCTGAAATAATTATGATTGGAAGCATAAATACATAATATATAAATATAAACGTATAGAATACTAAGTAATTTCTTGAAAAATTATCAACAAAAAATGTATCACCAAATAACCCATAAAATGAAGCTTTTATAAAAAATAATATTAAAAATATTATTAACAATATAATTAAACCTTTATTTAAAATGCCCTTCTTTTTTAATTTTTTCATTAAATAAATTAAATTACTATCTTGGTACGATCGTGACGAGATAGTAATAAAGAAAAAAATATCAAATGGATTTTGTATTTTTTGTAGTGGAATGATTCATCATTCCATAATAATTCATTAAATTGATTATTTTTTTTACTTGTAAAAATATCTCTCCCAGATTTTTTTGAAAAAAGACAGACTAAGAGTTGAAAGAAGAAATCCAATTGAGGGAACGATAGCATTTAACCAAGGTTTATCGATATTAATTACTCGCAAATAAAATCCAATTGCAAGATAAGTAAATATTATTAATAGAAATTTTCTAGTCCAACTTGTTTCCCAAGACTTATCAATTTCAACATTTTTATTTCTGTTTTTTATTGCCAAAATTTCTTTTTCTAAATCACGAATAGAAGTCATATTTAATCATTATACAAAATAAAAATTATCTTATTAACGATCGTTTATAAGATAAATATTCAGCTAACTTTCAGTGAAAGATTTATAATTATCAACATGCGAATACTTGTGGTTGAAGACGAACATAGGATTGCAAACTCCATAAAAAAAGGTTTAGAACAAGAAAGGTATGCAGTTGATGTTGCCTATACTGGATCGGACGGCTATGATCTTGCCTCAACTGAAGATTACGATTTGATACTTCTTGACATAATGCTTCCGGAAATGAACGGGATAGAGATCTGCAAAAACTTAAGAAAAAATAAAATAAATATTCCTATTCTATTATTAACCGCCAAAGGTCAAACGGAAGATAAGGTAAAAGGGTTGGACGCAGGAGCCGATGATTATATGACAAAACCATTTTCGTTTGATGAATTACTTGCGAGAATAAGGGCTCTAACAAGAAGAAAAGGAACAGTCGTAAATACGATTCTATCAGTTTCAGATTTGAGTTTAGATAAAAAACAATATTTAGTAAAAAGAGGAAATAAAGAAATCAAGCTTTCAAGTAAGGAATTTTCGTTACTTGAATATTTGATTACCAATAAAAATACCATTGTTACTAAAGATCAAATCATTGCTCATATCTGGGATTACGATGCTGATATTCTTCCAAATACTATTGAGGTATATATAAAAAATTTAAGAAATAAAATAGATAAACCGTTTAAAAAACCGTTAATTAATACTGTGAGAGGGTTTGGGTATCGGATAGGTGGATAGGTAATTAAAATATATGTTCAATTCCGCCCGCATAAAATTAACCGCTTGGTATTTAACAATAATAATGTTTATAAGTATTTCATTTAGTTTTGTTATTTATCGAGGCTTGATGTTTGAAGTTCGTCGATTTTCAAGAGTGCAAAGAATAAGAATGGAAAATGTAAGCGAAGAAATGTTTGACGAAATAAAATACAGGATAGTAATCGAATTGGGAATTATTAATATTTTTATTTTCATAACATCAGGTGCTTTGGGATATTTTTTAGCAGGAAAAACTTTACGTCCAATCCAAGAGATGGTTGAAGAACAAAACCGTTTTATTTCTGACGCCTCACATGAATTTAGGACTCCGCTTACTGCTTTAAAAAGTTCGCTTGAAGTCAATCTTCGTGACGAAAACTTATCGATAGAAGGTGCAAAAAAAATTATGAATGAAAGTATTGACGACGTTAATGATTTGCAAAGACTTTCTGATTCATTATTAGATTTAGCACAGCACCAGAAAAAAAATACCAGCCTAGATTTTGAAGTTATTTCCTTAGGTTTTTGTATCAACGAAGCAGTAAAAAAAGTAATTCCTTTAGCTAAACAAAAACAAATAATATTTAAAAAAGATTTAGAGGAAGTTCACATTAATGGTTTAAAAGACGACTTAATAAATTTATTCGTCATAATTTTGGACAACGCAATTAAATATGGAAATAAAAAAATGGTAATAAATATTATTGCAAAAAAAATAAAAAATAAAATAAAGGTAGAAATAAAAGATCGGGGGATAGGAGTTGAAAAAAAAGATTTAACTAATATTTTTGAAAGATTTTATAGGGTTGATCAGTCTAGGTCGAAAGAAAAAATCGCAGGATACGGTTTGGGTTTATCAATTGCCAAAAAAATAGTATTAAATCATCGAGGGAAAATAAAAGTCGAAAGTACAATAAATAAAGGATCAAAATTTATTATTACTTTTCCAAGTACAGCTTAAATTCAGGATAAATATTTAATATGAAAGCTTGATATCATATTTTTTCGAACGCCACACCCCGAAGGGGACCCCTGGCGATTTTCTCAAAAATAAATATTTTCGCTTTTAAAAATATTATATGAATAAAGTCAAAAACTGGTTTTTAAAATTATCTTTAATTAAAAAAATAATATTTATTCTGGTGATTTTGGTTGTTGGATATTTTGCAATTTCAAAATTATTTTTAAATAGAAGTAATAAGATCACTTATCAAACTGAAAAAATTGTTAAAGGTAATTTGATTGTTACTGTGACTGGTTCGGGGACAGTTGCCTCAACTAACAGCAGTAATATCACGACAAGTGCTACTGGAGTTGTTAAAAATATTTATATCAAGGACGGTGACGTTGTCAAAACAGGTGATAAAATTGCTGAGCTTGAACTTGATCTTGAAGGTCAACAAAAATCTTCACAAGCTTGGGGCTCATATCAATCGGCAAAAAATTCTCTACAAACTGCCAAAGACAATCTTTATTCTGTCCAATCAGATTTATTTACCAAATGGCAAAGTCATTTTGATCTCGCAACGAGTAGCACGTATGAAAATAGTGACAAGACACCAAATATTCCCGAACGTCAATCACAAACGGAATATAGAATTTCAGAAGACAATTGGTTACTATCTGAGGCAAAATATAAAGCCCAGCAAAAAGTTATTGAACAAGCACAGTCGTCTCTTAATACCGCTTGGTTTGCTTATCAACAGGCTTCACCAATTATTTATGCTCCAATTTCAGGAACTGTCTCAGGGCTTTCTTTGCAAATTGGGACAGTAATTAATTCCCAGTCCATAAATAATACTTCGGCAACGACGAATAAAATAGCCAATATTAAGACTGATGCTTTGCCAACTTTATCGATTAATTTAACTGAAATTGATGTTCCAAAAATAAAAATTGGAGACAAAGCAACAATCACTTTCGATGCCTTTGTCGACAAAACCTTTACCGGAAAAGTAATTTCCATCGATACAGTTGGATCAGTAACATCAGGTGTCACAAACTATCCGACAGTAATTTTACTTGATACAAAATCAAACGCAATTTTACCTAATATGGGGGTTTCAGCAAATATTATCACGAATACTAAAGATGATATTTTACTTGTATCATCGTCTGCAATAAAAACAGATAGTAATGGAGTAAATTATGTTCAAGTTATGAAAAATGGAAACCCTATTAATCAAAATGTAGAAATTGGATTATCTTCAGATAGTCAGACAGAAATAATCTCAGGATTAAGAGAAGGAGATATAGTAGTTATTTCGACAACTCAAGCGACTAGTACTACTCAACAAACTCAGTCAGTTTTCGGAGGTATTGGAGGTCGTACCGGAGGAGGCAATGTTCGAATTCAGGGAAGATAATATGATAAAAGTATTAAAACAAACAAAAATTTATAGTGTTGGAGAAGTTCAAACAATTGCACTAGATAATATTTCTTTTGAAATTAAAAAAGGGGAATATGTGGCGATTATGGGACCATCGGGATCCGGAAAATCAACCCTGATGCATATATTGGGAATATTAGATATGCCTACCCGTGGAGAATATTTTTTAGACGGACAAAGAGTTAGCCAACTAACTGAGGATGAATCGGCAGACATTCGAAATAAAAAAATTGGTTTTATTTTTCAAGCATTTAATTTACTTCCTCGAACGACCGCGATACAAAACGTAATGTTACCGATGCGTTATGCAAATGTTCCAATAGCTAAAAGATTTGAAAAAGCAAAAAAATTTTTAGAAATAGTTGGACTCGAAAATCGCCTTGATCATAATTCAAATCAGTTGTCTGGTGGACAACAACAGAGAGTCGCAATTGCCCGTGGTCTGGCGATGGATCCGGCAATACTACTTGCAGATGAGCCAACCGGAAATATTGCCAGTGCACAAGCTGAGGAAGTGATGAATATATTTACAAAATTAAATAAAGAAGGACACACAATAATAATGATTACTCACGAACCAGACATTGCTTCTCACGCCAAAAGGATAATACATATTAGAGATGGAAGAATTGAGAAAGACGAAAAATTATGAATGATTTAATTGAAACCATTATCGAAAGTTTTCAAACCCTAACTTTAAATAAAATGAGAACAGGACTCGCAATCCTTGGAATAGTTATTGGTATTGGCAGCGTCATCACCCTTATTTCACTTGGTCAAGGAAGCACTCAAACAATTGAAAATCAAATTCAATCTCTTGGAAGTAATTTGCTTACAGTCAGCCCCTCTCGTCAAAATGATCGAGGGATAGCAGGTCAATCGGGAGGGGGAAATAGCCTCACAATCACAGACGCAAAAGCAATTGAAAGCAAATTACCAAAAACTTTAATAAATAAAGTTTCTCCAGAATTTTCTAGTCGTAGCCAAGTAGTTGCTGGTCGAAACAATACAAATGTTTCGGTAATTGGAGTTTATCCGACTTACGGGGAAATCAGAAAGATCACGATGGATAAGGGAGTTTTTATTAGTAGTCACGATGTTTTATCAATGACAAAAGTTGCCGTTATTGGTCCTACAACAGCAACAGATTTATTTGGAGAAATAAACCCAATTGGAAAAACAATTAAAGTTGGTAGTCAAACGCTAAAAGTAATTGGAGTAACTACATCAAAAGGAGGGACAGGTTTTAATAATCCAGACGACATGGTTTATGTTCCATTATCAACAGCCCAAAAGCAAATATTTGGGAGAGATAATTTATCAAGTATCGCGGTTGAAGCCACATCAAAAGAGGTAATGATTCAAGCACAAGATGCAATTGGATATCTACTGCTTAAAGAACATAAATTAAATATACCGACTGACGCAGATTTTACAATCATGTCACAAAACGATTTATTAAATACAGTTTCTCAGGTGACTGGAACTTTAACAACACTTCTTGGAGGAATTGCGGCAATTTCACTTTTGGTTGGAGGAATTGGAATTATGAATATAATGCTCGTGACGGTTACTGAAAGAACTCGTGAAATTGGACTTCGAAAAGCACTAGGTGCCAAAAAGAAAACTATTATTGCTCAATTTTTGATTGAATCAATTTTATTGACTTTTACAGGAGGAGTTTTTGGAATGGTTTTTGGAATTTTGGCATCTTTGATAATTTCAAAGATCATGAATATTGCATCAGTTATTTCAATTTCATCAATATTACTTGCAATTGGAGTTTCAAGTTTAATTGGGATAGTTTTTGGATTATATCCAGCCCGCAAAGCCGCAAATTTACAACCGATTGAAGCATTAAGGTATGAATAAATTTAATACTATCAATACTACAAATAAACAAATACTATCAATAAATGAAAAACAAAATAATCAAATGATTTAATTATTTGTTTATTTGATTATTTATTTGTCGGATTTGTCGGATTTATAGTATTTGTAGTATTAATTTCAAAGAAAAGGAGGTGAATACCTATATGAAGAATAATTACTTAATGACAACAGTATTAGTTATTGTTTTTGCCGGAATTGGATTTTATGGTGGAATTAAATATCAACAAAGCCAAAAAATTAATTTTTCGTCCTTGAGAAATGGAAGAACGGGAACAGGAGCGCCGCGAGGAGGATTTCGACCAGTGGCTGGAGAAATAATTTCTGCCGATGATAAATCAATCACGGTTAAAATGCAAGATGACAGCAGTAAGATTATTTTATTAAATGCAAAAACCATTATTAACAAAGCCCAAACAGTCGATAAAACAGAATTAAAAGTAGGGGAAAGAGTCTCAGTTTTTGGAAGCGAAAATACTGATGGGTCAGTCACCGCTCAAAACGTCCAGTTAAATCCGGTCGAAAGGATGGGTGGGGTACGACCATCAAAATAATTATTTATTGATATGGTATATCATTAAAAAAATGCTTTCTTAACAATCTAATATTGTGGTTTTGTAGGTTATAAACGATTGACATGAATACTTCATTATATTAATACAATGAAGTATGGTAAGAAATTCACGCTTTGTTCTTTCTGACGATCTTTTGAAAAAATTATTTGATTTATTTTTTGAAATAGTGGGAAATATTACATCAAAAGATGAATTTAAAAAAATATTTACAGATCTTTTAACTCCAGCAGAAAGAATAATGTTGGCCAAAAGAGTAGCGATCGTTTATTTATTATTAAAAAAAGTCGAATATTATAATATCTGCCAACGTATAAAAGTTTCACAAGCGACAGTAGCGAGATATTCTCTTCTTATGGAAAAAAGTGAAGGAATTGTTCCTGCTTTTAAACAAATTGTTCAAAATGATAAAGTAAAAATTTTCCTTGAAGAAACGTTTAATAATATCTTTGCTCCTGGTAAGATTGGAGTTAATTGGAAAATCGCCTGGGAGAATAAAAACAACCTTGAAAAAAAGAAAACTTTTGGAATATAACCCACTTCATTATAATATTATAATGAAGTATTTGAGGCTAAAAAATATTTAATTTATATTTTAAAAATTAATTTTCCGTCTTTTTTTACAATATATCCTCCGACGGGATTTGGAAAATGAGATCCAAGTAGGAGAGTTCCTGAATCAACCAAAGTTGAAAGAATTTTTTTTCTTGTTTCAAGGGCTTGATCAGAATAAGTGTCTACCGTATTTCCCCATTCAGGTTTTTCAACCTGGCATGGGTGGTAAATAAAATCACCAGAGATTAAAGCATTTTTGCCTTGCGATTGAATTTGAACACTTACGTGATGAGGAGTGTGACCAGGCGTTTGGATAAGACTTATATTTTCATCAAATTTATAATCATCTTTAACCAATTCAGCCAAACCAGTGTCAATAATTGGTTGTACAGAATCTTCGATTCCTAGCAAATCATCTACTAACTCTTTTTTTGGTTTACTTTTCCAATACTCATATTCTTTTTTTGAAAAAATATATTTTGCATTTGGAAACGTTGGTATCCACTTTTGATTAATCAAAGTAGTGTTCCAACCTACATGGTCAAAATGCAGATGAGTACAAACAACATAATCAATATTTGATGGAGTTATTCCAAATTCATTTAATTTTTCAATAAATTTTATTTTGAGATTCCCCCATTCTGTCATACTGGGTCGATTTTTATCATTTCCATTACATGTATCAACTAATATGTATTTTTCGTTAGATTTAATCAAAAAACTTTGTACTAATGCTTTAAGAATTCCATTTTTATCAGCATAATTTGGAATAAGCCAATTCATTTTTTTAACATTTTCAGGACTCGCATCTGGTATTATACTTTGAATAATTTTTCCTGCCTCAAGTTCTACTATTTGAAAAATTTCTACATCTCCAACAATCCATTTCATAAAGGAATTATACAAAATTTATATATTTTTCAGTTGTAAATTTGACGGAAAGATACTACTATATTAATCCAATGAATAGCTCAGAATTATTTGTCAAATGTTTGGAGAGTGAAGGAGTTAAATATATTTTCGGCGTACCTGGCGAGGAAAATTTACAACTTCTTCAGGCGATCAAAAATTCTTCAATTGAATTTATCGTTACCCGCCACGAACAAGCCGCTGGTTTTATCGCGGCAACCATCGGAAGATTAACAGGAATTCCCGGAGTTTGCCTATCAACTCTTGGACCAGGAGCCACCAATTTGGTGACAAGTGCCGCCTATGCCCAACTTGGAGGAATGCCGGCTCTATTTATCACCGGTCAAAAACCAATAAAAAAAAGTAAACAGGGAAATTTCCAGATAATAAACACCGTTGAAATGTTTAAACCAATTACCAAATCAACAAAGCAAATTATTAATGGGGAAATGATCCCAATGATGGTACGCGAAGCATTCAGACTTGCAAAAGTTGAGCGACCTGGGGCTGTTCATTTAGAACTTCCAGAAGATGTTGCTGAAGAAAAAGTAATTGGAGTTCCACTAGTAAATAATCATACCAGACGACCAGTTGCGGAAGCTAAGGCAATAAAAAAAGCAGTAGAGTTAATCGAAAAATCTAAAAGTCCATTAGTTTTAATTGGTGCCGGAGCCAATCGCAAAAGAACTTCACAAGTTTTGACTGAATTTATTGAAAAAACTGGAATTCCTTTTTTTACTACCCAAATGGGTAAGGGGGTGGTGACGGAAAAACATTTGCAATATTTGGGAACTGCGGCACTTTCTGAAAACGACTATATTCATTGTGCCATAAATAAAGCAGACCTAATTATTAACGTCGGTCACGATACTCTCGAAAAGCCACCTTTTATCATGGAAAGATCAGATAAAAGAAGTGTAATTCATATTAATTTTTTCCCGGCGATAGTTGATCAGATATATTTTCCTCAACACGAAGTCGTTGGAGATATCGCAAATACCATCTCTCAAATGGGTAATTTTATTAGTAAACAAAAACAATGGGATTTTTCATATTTTTATAAAATGCAAAAATATTTAAATTCTCATTTTCAGTTAAATACAAAAAAAGATCGATTTCCTTATACTCCTCAACAAATAGTTAAAGTTATAAGACAAAATATGAGTGAGGATGATATTGTCACATTGGATAATGGAATGTATAAAATTTGGTTTGCTCGAAATTACCATACCTTAAAACAAAATACTTTGCTTTTAGATAATGCTTTGGCCAGCATGGGAGCAGGACTACCGTCGGCGATGGCTGCCAAAATTGTTTTTCCGGAAAAAAAAGTTATGGCAATCTGCGGTGATGGTGGATTTTTAATGAACTCTCAGGAACTGGAGACAGCAAATAGACTCAAATTAAATTTGATAATAATTCTTTTGAGAGATAATAGTTTTGGAATGATTAAATGGAAGCAAAAGACGATGGGTCTAGATGATTTCGCCCTTAATTTTGGAAATCCCGATTTTGTAACACTTGCCAAATCTTATGGAGCTCATGGTTATCGAGTTGAGAAAAATGGCGACCTGGAAAAATATCTGAAAGAAATCGCAGACAAAAAAGGAGTTCACTTAATTGAAGTTCCAATTGATTATTCTGACGACTATAGAATTTTGGTAAAAGAATTACAAAAGAAGACCTGTTTACTTTAAAGCGTGAAATTGAATTTTATGAAAAAATTATTTTCTATAAATCCGGCGACCGAAGAAATTTTGGGAGAATTTCCAATTCTAACGATAAATGAATTAGAAGAAAAAATTAATTTAGGACATGAGACTTTTAAAAAATGGAGAAAGGTTTCTTTTGCAGAAAAAAAAGATTTAATGAAAAAAGTAGCACAAATATTATTACGGGAAAAAGAAAAATTTGCTAAAACCATAACGCTTGAGATGGGAAAAATGATAGGTGAAAGTTTGGCTGAAGTTGAAAAATGTGCGACTCTTTGTGAATTTCTTGCCAATAATTCCGAGTCCATCATGAAGGAAGAATCAACAAAAACCAAAGCTCAAAAATCATATATTTGCTTTGAACCTTTAGGGATTATATTTGCGATCATGCCTTGGAATTATCCTTTTTGGCAGGTTTTTCGAGCAGCCGTCCCAGCTTTGATGGTGGGTAATACAATGTTGCTCAAGCATGCTTCAAACGTCCCTCAGACTTCGCAATTAATTGAAAAAATATTTATTGACGCAGGTTTTCCAAAAGGAGCTTTTCAAAATTTATTAATTGATTCTTCAATGACGAGCCAAGTCATTAATAATTTATATGTACGTGGAGTGACGCTCACCGGTAGTGAAAAAGCAGGGTCAATCGTTGCTTCAATGGCGGGCAAAGCAATCAAAAAATCAATATTGGAGTTGGGAGGAAGTGATCCTTTTATAGTCCTCGACGATGCCGATATAAAAAAAGCCGTTCTTACCGCAACTTCAGCACGATTGAGTGTTTCGGGTCAAGTATGTATATCTGCAAAACGATTCATCCTCCAAAAAAAAATAGCTCAACAATTTATTAAAGAACTAACAAAAAATTTTAAAGGAATAAAGGTGGGGGATATAGGACCGCTTTCAAGTAAAAAAATTTTGGAAACAATTGAAAATCAAGTAGATATTTCCGTCAAAATGGGGGCAAAAATTATCATTGGGGGCAAAAGAACTCCAGGTAAAGGATATTTTTATCCACCAACAATTATGACTAACGTTACCAAAAAAATGCCACTTTATTTTGAAGAAACTTTTGGACCAGTTGCCACAATTTTTATCGTTGAAAACGATATTGAGGCGATCAAAATCGCCAATGATACAAAGTTTGGACTAGGTGCATCAGTCTGGACTAAAGATTTAAAAAGGGCAAAAAAATTTATTGAAGAAATTGAATCGGGAATGGTTTTTGTAAATTCCAAAGTTGTTTCAAATATTAATCTTCCATTTGGAGGTACCAAAATGTCAGGATATGGAAGGGAACTATCTTCATACGGTCTTAAAGAGTTTGTCAATATTAAGACAGTTTTTATCGAATGATAAAAGTAGTATTTCTTTTTTTTCTTTAACCATCTTTTTTATTTCAAATTCTCTTTTTAAAACCTCACTAACAGTTTTATATTTTTCAAGATAAACTAATTTTACTGGTCTTCGGACGCGAGTATATTTTGTTTTGGAATTATTACTATTGTGTTCTTTAATTCTTTTTATGAGATTTTTTGTTTGCCCACAGTAAAGTGAATTATCAGAGCATCTGAGAAGATAGATATAAAACATAATGCTATTTAATTATTTTTACCAGTGCTAGAGAAGCAAGAAACAGAATAATGAAGCTACTTATAAACCAACTTAAAAGAAGTTGAAAGGGTATATTAAAAATAATATAGGCAGGGAGAGTAAAAAAAATAAAAGAGGCTCCGATCATTAAATCGGCAAAAAATGTCACCCGATGCCAGAATTGTTTTGGTAAAAAATTTCTTATGTAATAATAGATAAGACCGATTGATAGTCCAATGGTAAAAGTGAAAGTAAATGACTTGATTGGTATCATTGATTGGTTCCAGGCACCAAAATATTGAGGCATTAAATAGTACTTCATTGTTAGAACCGTCTCTATTTTATGAACGATTGATGCAAAAGCAAGGTATATTAAGCTGTAAAGAAATAACTTTTTCCACTTCACTTCCTTAATCCATTTAATTGTACATTTTGGCCATTCAGGTGTGATTAGCATTGTTTATAAAAAGAATAACATATTTTGGTAAAATGCAAAAGAATGTTATTATTAACTTAATGTTTAAAACATATAATACGAAGATTAAAAAGATACTGTCTGAAAAATCTTCTGAAACAAATTGGAAAAATGTCTTAGAACATCATCGGAGAATGATTGAAAGGATACAGCATGAAAGGATAATTCATCTTTTAGTGATGATATTTGTTGGAATAGTAATGTCAACTTCCGCCTTCATTATTATAGTAACCAGAAAACCAGATCTTCTAATCATTTGTATTCCGCTTTTATTTTTGTTCATCGGATACATTTTTTATTACAGATTTTTGGAAAATACCACTCAAGATTGGTATTTGGTTGAGGATGAGATAAAAAAAATTGTTGGGGAGCAAGGATTCGGACCTTGAGTCGCGCTGCTCCAAAGGCAGGCGTGTTACCATTACACTACTCCCCATATATAAAAGAACAACCATATTTTACCAAATAAGCACGGCTTTAGGTTTGCTATAATCTTACCTATATGAATGATAACAATCTTAAGATTAATTGTCCTCATTGCGGTGAGGAAATTTCGATTCAAGATGCTCTTAGTCACCAAGTCAAGAAAAATATTTCTGAGCAGGCTAAAGAACAAGCAAAAAAAGAAATGTCAATGGAGCTGAAATATTTGAAAGATGAGAATGAAAAAAAAGATCAAGAATTGGAACAAACAAAAAAAAATGAGTTAGAGCTCCGAAAAGAAAAAAATCAATTAGCCGAAGAAAAGAAAAATTTTGAATTAGAAAAACAACGTCAGATAGATGAAGAAAGAGAAAAAATACGTCAACAAACTGCCAAAGAAATTCTTGAACAACAACATTTCAAAATTGCGGAAAAAGATAAGCAAATTGATGGTATGAAAAAACAGATTGAAGAGTTAAGAATCAAATCAGAAAATAGTTCCCAGCAACTTCAAGGAGAAGTTCAAGAACTAGATTTAGAAATAGAATTAAAAAAACTTTTCCCAACCGATGTGATTGAAGAAATAAAAAAAGGAGAAAAAGGCGCCGATGTTCGTCAGATTGTTAAAACTCAAAAAGGCAATATTTGTGGAACAATATTATGGGAATCAAAACGTACCAAAGCATGGAAAGATGACTTTGTTAGCAAATTAAAAGAGGATCTGCGTGCCGAAAATGCTAATATTCCAATCATTGTGACAACAGTGATGCCAAAAGAAAGTAATAGTGAGATATATAGTGTTTCCGGAGTTTGGGTTTGTACTTATTCTTTTGCGATGATTTTAGCTGAATTAGTAAGGCAACGATTGATTGAAGTTGCCAGAGAAAAATTTATTATAAAAAATCAAGGAACAAAAGCGGAAGATCTTTATTCATATATAATGGGTCATGAATTTCGTGGGCAAGTTGAAGCTTTGGTTGAAACTTATATGACAATGAGGAATGAATTAGATAGAGAACAAAGAGCTTTTGAAACTATTTGGAAACGAAGAGAAGCTCAAATAGAAAAGATGGTAAAAAGTACTGCAAGAATTGTTGGTTCGATTTCCGGAAAAGCCGGTTCAGAATTTCCTCAACTGAAAGGATTAGATTTATTGGATTCAGGCGAATAATATGGATGATTTCTTTTCCTTCATTTCAAAAGCGGTGATTATTATTCCTATTTTTGTTTTGGTTGTTTCATTGTTTTTTAAATTTAACCAGACAAAAACATCCACGAATTTATCAAATAATTTATATGATGGTCAGTCACGCCTGACCCCTACGATAATGAAAACAAATTCAATTAAATTTAATCTAACAGGTCCAATCATTTGTGATAATTTATTTATCCAAGATAAAAAAATTTTTCTAAAAAATAAAACAATAAATTATTTATTAAATGGTGACTGTCTCTATATTTGGGAAACAGGAAAGTTTATCGGAGAAAAGAAATGTGGTTTGACAAGCTACGTCAATATGGCGGAAAATTATTTAGGATTTTTAAATATCGATGATCTGATAAATAATAATTTGGTTAAGGATAAAATTAAAAACAAGGATATTGATTTAGAGAAGATTATTAAGAGTTGCAAAAGAGGGGAAATTAAGGATAAAAATATTTTTGAAATACCGAAAAAAATAGTTTTTAAGCCATAAAAAATGTCCCGGCTACGACCTACTTTCCCTTCATCTTTCGATGTGAGTATCATCGGCGCTGACTCGTTTCACGACCTTGTTCGGGATGGAAAAGGGTGGGACCAAGTCGCTCAAGTAACCAGGACGGTTTATAGTATATAATATAAGTGAATGGAAAACAATATTAAAAAAAGCTCGACCTTCTATTCGTACTGCGTTAATCCACAGACCAAGTTTGATACTCAGGAAGATGGGGAAAAGGTTTATTTATTACTTCGAAGTCATCCTTTTACACAAATTGGATGGATAATGAGCTCAATCTTGTTTTTTATAATACTTTTTATTTCAAATTTTTTTCTTCAGAATTTTTTTAATCCCGGACAAATATTTATCATTAACTTATTTTTTATAGTTATTATTTTCAGTTATATTTGGTT
Source organism: bacterium (assembly GCA_021825445.1). Taxonomy (GTDB): domain Bacteria; phylum Patescibacteriota; class Microgenomatia; order UBA1406; family GWC2-37-13; genus GWC2-37-13. The sequence goes on from JAKAHA010000001.1 coordinate 96,012, forward strand.
TAACATCTTAAATTGGTATTTTAATGTTGGAATTATTACAAGTAAACGTGTAATTGATATTGATTTTTATGCAGTTTTATATAAAGAAATTACCAATGCTCAGCTTGGGAGAATAGAGGATACTACAGTAAAAAGTGGCGGGTATATAGAATCATTCTTTGATTATGGATCAATTTTTGTTCAGACGGCAGGGACTGAGGCAAATGTTGAATTTATCGATGTCCCTCATCCGTCGGACGCTGTCCAAATAATTAATAAATTATTAAGTAAAAAACATGGATTTTAAAGATATTATTTTCAAAGTCATCATTTTACTTGCTTCTGTTTTTTATTATCTTTATGCCTTGGTGATTTCTAAGCAAGTAAAAATAATGAATAAAACCCTTGAGGACGAGCATAATAAATTTATTCTTTTTGTAACTTCATTGCAAGTGACCGCCTCGTTGATTATATTGATAATAGTATTGTTGAGTATATTTTTTTTATAAGTCTAAATTTATAATAAATGTCATTCCCGCGGAGGCGGGAATCCAGACTAAGATTTCCTGGATCCCCGTTTTCACGGGGATGACAAGTAATAATATGTTTAAACAAGATCTTGGTTTTTATCTAGGTCATGAAAAACAGAACGGTTTTTCTGGCTTTGTTGATGAAAATAATTTATTTTTGACAATTGAAATTGAAGAGGGGATTGATCCCGATCGTGGTCGAGAAATAACATTTTATATTAGAGAAAAAATCAGAGTCATCGTGATTGAAAATCTGCATCAATTTGATTTGTTTATTTCCAACATTATCAAAGAAAAAAATCTTCCTTCAGGGTCTTCACTTTCTATCGGTTACTTAAAAGGAAATATTTTTTATTTAAAAACAGTCAATCATGGAAAAATCTATATACGTCGCGATGATAAGCTAGCTCTTCTTGTTGAGGGAGACAAAACTGCATCAGGATTTATAAAAGAAGAAGATGTATTCGTCTTTACTTTCAGCAAATTTATGAATTTGCTTGGAGGGGAATCTGGTCTTAGTGATAAATTTGACCACCGACCAATCTCGGAAATCATTGATGAAATCACTCCAGAATTATTAACTAAGGATGATCGGGGAACAGCCGCTTTATTTTTGAAATTAAAAAGTATTGATGAAAATCAAAAACCTGCCTCTAGTTTTTTTGAATTACCAAGAAAACCACAACAAAGAACTTTAACATTTATTACGGTTTTTATCTTAACATTGATTCTTTTTTGGAGTGTAGGTCTTGGGTATTATCGAAGATCTAAAGAAATTAATCAGAAAAAAATCAATTTAACAAAAGAATTAATTACTCAAAAATTAAGTCAGGCTGCGGAGGTATCTTTCTTAAATATGTCAAGTGCCTTGAGTTTGATTGCAGATAGTAAGGCGGAAGTGAAAAAATTAGTGGGATTAGATGATCAAGTAAAAGAATTAGAAAAGATGATCAACGATAGTGAAAATAAGATTTTAAAAAAAGAAGAGAAAAAATATACGGAATTTTTTGATTTGACGGTCGACGACAAAAATGCAAAAGGTGAAAAACTTTATCTTGATGATGGTCGTTTACTAGTTAGTGATAGGAGTAGAGGAATATTATATGATCTTTCGCTTGATAAAAAATCTCTAGATAAAGATCAGTCGAGTGAAGTAAAAAAATCAGCTTTGATTTCTTTATTTGAAGATAAAAAATATTTTTATGTTGAAGGTGTGGGCATTTATCAAATAGTTGATGGAAAAACTAAGAAGATTATTAATGATGATAAAGAGTGGGGAAAAATCATTGATATGGTAGTTTTTAACGGTAATATTTATCTGCTCGATCAAGGCAAAAACGATATTTATAAATATGTTAAAACGGAAGATGGGTTTGGAGGAGGGAAATCATATTTTGAGGCTGGGCAGACAATTAATTTATCATCGATTAACTCATTTACGATTGATGGTTCAGTCTATCTGGCAGGTGACTCGGTTATGTTTAAATATACGTCAGGTCTTCGAGACGGATTTAAGACTAATTTGCCAGATGAAAATATAAATACAACCAAAATTTTTACCAGTCGTGATTTGGAGAAAGTTTACGTCTGGGATAAAAGTCGAGGGACTATTTACATCATGGGCAAAAACGGTGATTACCTCGAGCAAGTAAATTCGAAAATACTTTCAACAGGAGCAGATATTGTGGTTTATAAAGATTCTATTTATATTCTTCAAGGAAGTAAAATTTATAAAATTTGACATTTGTTCCCCCCCCATATAAACTGAAGATTATTAGTAGTTATATACTTATCTTACTATGAAGAACGACAAAATCTGTTTCTCAAAGACCTTCGTCACATTGGTACTTCTAATCGCGGTTGTAGTTGGCGGATTTTTGTTGATGAATAAATTCAACATAACAAAAATTAGCAGCAAGCCAAAGGCAGATGTTAGGTGTACTATACCGTCTGGGGGAGTATTAAATAGAACAAAATTTTCTTGTGATATTTATGGAGGTAGTAGTTCATTATTTTATTTTAAGAATCCAGAAAATGGAAGATATTATGCTGATGATGAGTGTAAAAAATGGCTGGTAGACGGTGTAAAAAACTTTTGTCAAAATTTATCTACAAATTCGAATAGAAACTGTGTCTGGAAAGTATGTGAAAGTCCCATCGCAGGTTCTAAAACAGTAAAGAGCTACTATACAGATGCAATTAATTACTATCTAAATAGTTCATGTCAAGGTAAAGTTGGAGCACTATATAACGGTAGTAATTTTGCACCGAGTAAAAGTAAAAACGCAATTGAAACCTCTTATTGTCAAAAACCATATTCTGATTTAATTCCTCTTCAATTTAGTTGTTCCACCGTACCTGGTCAGTCGACAAATAATCAGGTATTTTATTACCAAAATGGTCAGTATTATAAAGATGCAAATAAATCAGTGAATGTCACAAAATGGGGTGTTGGAAATTTTTGTAAGTTGGCTAATGGCGGTACAGTTGCACAAAAAAACTCAATAGTTTCAACTACGTGTTTTGATTTAAAATTAAAACCAAGTGGATCAAATAGTAATATTAATAAGGGGATGTTTACTAAAGCACAAGATTTAGTCAATTATCAAAATTCGTTAGATGTTCCTTACTACTACGACTCAGCACTTTCGGCAAAAATAGATAATATAAAGGGTTATTGCACGTATCCTGGATCAGCAGCACAATATAAAGCCAGTAGAATAATATCATATGATTGTAGTAAAAGTGTGTCAAAATCAATACCGGGTGCGTATTTTTATATGAAAGATAATAAATTGACTGACAAAGATGGACATGCACTTTCTCCAAGAATAACAACTAGCAATGTTTGTACGGGTAACCTAGTACAAAATGTCGGGTGTTATGATTTTTGGTCAACTTACCCGGACAAAACTATAAAAAACAAGTTTGATTGTACCAATCTTACTTCTGCCTCATTTGATTTGGGTTTTGACTATGCTAGTAATAAGTATTATTATAAATATCGAGCAGGAAATAAATATAAAGTGAGTGCAGAAGAAATCATGAAGCCATGGAACTCATCAGGGAACTTATATTGTAGTTGTGAAGCCAATTATTAATTGGTTTGGTATTAAAATACCCCGCCGGAGTGCGGGGTGTTTTTTTGGTTATAATATTAAAATATATAAACTCGATAATATCATCACTTGACATTTAAAAAAATCGAGTTAAAATGGAAGTATATGATAAAAAGAGAGCTTTTTGACAAGATTCTTCCTTATTTAAATGAAAAAGAAATTATTTTAATTGCAGGACCAAGACAGGCGGGGAAGACAACTTTGTTAAAAATGATAAAGGAATATCTTGAAAAAAAAGGAGAAAAAACTGTTTTCTTCAATTTAGATATCGAACAAGATCGTCAGTTCTTCGTTTCTCAGGAGAGTTTGATCACTCAAATTAAGTTGCGATTAGGAAACAACCCAGGGTTTGTTTTTATTGACGAAATCCAAAGAAAAGAAAATGCAGGTTTATTTTTAAAAGGTATGTATGATGTGGGACTTCCATTTAAACTTATCGTTTCGGGCTCAGGAAGTTTAGAATTAAAGGAAAAAATTCATGAATCATTGACTGGTAGAAAATTAATTTTTGATTTAAATACAATATCACTAAGAGAATTTGTTAATTACAAAACAAATTATTTATATATTAATAATTTAATTGAGTTTTTTCAATTTGATAAGATCAAAAGTAATTCACTGTTACAAGAATATCTGAATTTTGGTGGCTATCCAAGGGTAATTCTTGCTGAAGAAATTGAAAAAAAAAGACTAATAATTAACGAAATTTTTCAAAGTTATCTAGAAAAAGACATCTCTTATTTTCTAGGTCTAAAAAAAACCGATGAATTTATTAATTTAGTAAAAATTATTTCGTCTCAAATCGGACAGCTCGTAAACTTAAGAGAGCTATCTTCTGTATTGGGTTTATCTACAAAAACAATCAAACTTTATCTTTGGTATTTAGAAAAAACTTTTATCCTGAAAAAGGTAACGCCATTTTATTCAAATATAAGAAAAGAAATTACAAAGATGCCAATATATTATTTTATGGATTTAGGATTGAGGAATTTTTCCATTAATCAATTTGAAAATCTTAATAAAATTTCTCAAACTGGTTTCTTGTTTCAAAATTTTATTGCACGTTTAATAAATGATCAATTAAGTCTTTCTTCAAACTCTTTTCATTTCTGGAGGACACAAGATAAATCAGAAGTAGATTTTGTTATAAAAATAGGTCAGAAGATAATTCCACTTGAAGTTAAATTTAAACAGTTGGAAAAATCAGAGGTTCCTCGTCCCTTAATAAGTTTCATTGATAAATATAAACCTGAGAGAGCTTATTTAATCAATATGAATTTAGAAAAAGAAATCTTTATTAATAAAACAAAATTAACCTTCATTCCCTATTGGAGACTAATAGTTGATTTAATAATAAAATAATTTGCAGACATGCGGGGTGTTTTTTTGGCAAAATAACTGTTGACTTTTGCTGACTAATGCTACATAATAGGAGCTATATGAGTAATGGAATAACTTCAAACTTACAATTAAAATTGTCTTTGGATCAGGGTTTAACTGATGTGTGGGGGTATTTAAAAAAAGAATATCAAGGGTTAGACAAGTCCAGCATTGTTCGTCTCGCTTTAAATACTCTTTTTAAAGAAACAAAAAGAAGTCAATATAGACTGTACAGTATAGAAGAAATAATAAAAGAATTGGAGGTAGCTAATGAAGGAATGACTGAAAAAGAGATATATAATTGGTGGAATCAAAATAAACCTTTATAATCCATTTATGCTAGTAATCCTTGACACTTCGGTAATCATAGCATTTTTACTTTCAACAGGTAAAAATTTTATTAGAGAAATTATTCGTCAGGCTAAAAATGGAAAGATAAAATTAATTGCTTCAAAAGAAACGATTGGTGAATTAAAAAAAACATTAACCCATCAATCAATAAAAAAATTACCAAACTATAAACCTCATCTAATTGCTTCATTTATTGCTTGGTATCAATATAATTCAATTTATTATTCTTTAGAAAATACAAAAATAATCATAGGTTCAAGAGATGCTAAAGATGATATATATATACAATTGGCTCTAATTTCTAAAGCAAAATACCTAATAACTGGAGATGAAGACTTGCTAATTATTAAGAAAATCAAATCAACAAAAATAATTACAACAGAAGAATTTTTCAACTCGAAAACTACATGATTTATTGCCCTAGTGTTGGGAGTTTGATTCCAAATCCGCCGCTACTTGGTTCAAAGATGTGGAGAATATTTACGGTTAGTAAATTAAAGATGGTTAAAACGGCAAAGATAAGTAACATTCCAATCACTGCGTTTGTAATCTTATTTTGAGCTTTGGTTAATTTTTCTTTCTCACCACTTGAAGAAATCCAATCGAAAGCACCCCAGAGAAGATAAAGAAGCATAAAAAATCCTGCTATTATAATAAAAACATTGATACCAAAGGCAATAAATTTACCCAGACCTTCGGCTGGTCTATCTCCACCGACATTCATGGCGGCAGGTGGGGAAATACCGCCAAACAGATCATCGATTGCTTTATCAGTAGTAAGTAATTTCATTTTGGTAAAACAGCTCCAATTAGTCTGACGACTAAGAAGCTGGCTATAACAATAATTAAACCCAGTACAGCGTATGTGATTGCAGCGTAAGCTTTTTTTAGTGCATCTGGATTATCACCATTCGTCAGGATATCAAAAGCAGCCTTAAGAGTGATTACTAAAAATATTAGCCCAGCTCCAATTGTTACTAAAGGCAAAGCAAGATTTGTCAGGTCACTAATTTTACTTATTTTTGCTGCAGGAAAACTATTTTGATCGATAGTGAATGCGTAGACCATGGAAAAATTATAAGCTATAATTATTAAATGTTCAATCCTGTTTTTAATATCACAAATAAGATTTTGGTTAATATTTCAAAGATTGAAGCATCTGAGGAAGTGATTAAACATTCTCCACTTTTACCTCTTTGGGAAAAACAATTTAAAGAAGAAGCGTTAATCAGGTCAGCATATCATGGTACTCATATTGAAGGAAATAATCTTCATAAAGATGATGCTAAAGATATTTTACTGGGACGTGACGTCATTGGAAGACCTCGAGATATTCAAGAGATTATAAATTATCGAAAAGTGATTGAATTTATCGATGATGAAGCTAATAAAAAAATCGATAAAATTTCCGAGCAAATTATAAAAAAATTACATCGAATTTTAACTGATAAAATTTTAACAGGTGAACAAATAGGTGAGTACAGAACAAAACAAGTAATTATTAGAAATTCAGCTAACGGCGAAGTGACTTTTCGTCCGCCGCCTCCCATTGAAGTTCCATTTTTGATGCGGGAATTTGTATATTGGTTGGGAAAAGATGATAAGGATAAAATGCATCCGGTGCTTAAGGCAGGGATTGCTCATCATGAGCTGGTCCGAATTCATCCCTTTTTAGATGGTAATGGTCGAGTATCAAGAGTTCTTGCAACATTGATTTTATTTTTAGGTGGATACGATATTCGTCGATTTTTTTCGCTTGAAGAATATTATGATCGCGACGCAATCACTTATTATCAGAACTTACAAAAAGCATCAGCTGGTGATTTAACCTCGTGGCTTGAGTATTTTACAAGTGGCGCAGGGATAGAATTTGATAAAGTAAAGAATAAAATTTTAAAATTATCAAAAGACGTAAAACTTAAGGAAAAATTTGGAGGTCAGCAAATATTTTTGACCGAACGCCAGATGAAGATGATTGAATACATCCAGGAAATTGGCTACATCCAAAACCAGACTTTTGGTGATGTTTTTCCCGATGTATCTGAGGATACAGTACTTCGTGATTTGCAGGAATTAATAAAAAAGGGATTAATTAAAAAAATTGGATCGACAAAATCAGCACGTTATACTATGGTCTAATAAAATAAAAAGCGTAACGCTGAATTTTATTTCTCTGTGGGAACCCTCCCTTTTTCAGGGACTCCCAAGTCGAAAAAAATTAAGCGTCCCGCTTTTACGCAATTTATTATTGTCATTCCCGCGGAGGCGGGAATCCAGTCTATAATTACCTTATGTTTTTTTCTGAACTTTCCAAATATTTCGAAAGAATCGAAAAGAATTCTTCCCGCCTTGAAATTACCCGTATTTTAGCGGAACTTTTTAATAAATTAAGTGCAGAAGAGATTGCTAAAGTTGTCTATCTTCTGCAAGGAAGAGTAGGACCTGCTTATGAAGGAATTGATTTTGGTATGGCAGAGCGAACGATTATTAAATCTGCAATGTCGGCCCTCAATATTGACCGAAGTTATTTTGAAAAAGAGTTTAAAAAAAGTGGGGATCTGGGGGCGACTGTTGAAAGTTTTAAAAAACAATACAGCTCATTTGAAGAGAAGGATATGGAGGTACTTGTAGTTTTTGATTTTTTTTATCGACTAGCGACTGCATCGGGCAATGGTTCGCAGGACGTCAAAGTTAGTTTACTTTCACAGCTTATCCGTCAACTTGATCCGCTGTCCGGGCGTTATTTGGTTCGTCTTCCAACCGGTATTATTCGCTTGGGTTTTTCTGATATGACGGTGTTGGACGCTTATTCTTGGATGCTCTCTGGTGACAAAAGTCTACGCTCGGTTATTGAAACTGCCTATCACGTAAGACCTGATCTAGGGTTTATCGGTAAAACTTTAAAAAAAGAAGGGATTGAAGGACTAAAAAAAATAGAACCAGAGGTTTTTACCCCAATTATTATGATGAAGGCAGAGCGAATGTCATCAGCAAAAGAAATTATAAAACAAATTGGAAAATGTCTTGTCGAGCCGAAGTTTGATGGATTTAGATTGCAAATTCATTATAAAAATAATCAGGTCAAACTGTTTTCCCGAAGTTTGGAGGATGTGACTTTTATGTATCCGGATATTGTTGAAGGAATAAAAAAGGAAGCCAAAGCCGATGAATTGATTATTGAAGGTGAGGCGATTGGGTATAATCCAAAAACGGGGGAATTTCTTCCATTCCAAGAAACAGTTCAAAGAAAAAGAAAATATGATATTGGGGCAAAAGCAGTTGAAATACCTTTAAAACTTTTTGCCTTTGAACTGCTTTATTTAAACGGTAAAAATTTTATCAAAGAGCCGTTTATAAAAAGAAGAGAAGCCCTTGAGCAAGTTACCATAAAAAATAAAGATATTTCCAAACAAATAATCGTCGTTGATCATCAGGAGGAAGTAGATAGAGAGGAAAGGTTGGAGGAGATATTTGATTTAGCGATTGCCAAAAAACTGGAAGGAGTGATTGCCAAAAAAATTGATGGAGTTTATCAACCTGGAGCGAGAGACTGGAACTGGATCAAATATAAAAGAAGTTATTCTTCAAAGATCAACGACACAATTGATTGTCTGGTGATGGGTTACGACTTTGGAAAAGGAAAACGGACGGATTTTGGCATGGGAGCTTTTTTAGTTGGAGTACGCGACGATAAAAATGACAGGTTTGTCACTGTTGCAAAAATTGGTACAGGGTTGACGGATGAGGAATGGAGATTTCTCAAAATCAAAACTCAAATATCAAAACTCAAAGATAAGCCAATGAATTATTTCGTTGATAAATCAATGAACTGTGACGTATGGATTTCTCCCGCAATTGTGGTTGAAATTAAGGCGGATGAGATTACCAAATCTCCGACTCATACGGCGGGCTTAGCTCTTCGATTCCCTCGACTTGAAAAATTTCGTGATGATAAAAAGCCAGAAGATATAACTACTCTCCAAGAATTAAATTCAATTCAGATTAAAGATAAATAAACTTTTTCCAATTGTTTAACGGAATCTTCCAAAAGATGTTCTTTGGCAATTTTTAGGGATTCTCTACTAAATTTTTTTTGCATATTTTGATTAGAGGCGACAAGTTTTAAAGCTTTTGCAAAACTATCGATATTATTTGGTTCACATAAAATACCATTATTTTTTACTAATTCTGTCATTGCTCGAGATTTTATTGTGACTATTGGTAGACCATACGAAAAAGCTTCAAGAACGCTTAATCCTTGAACCTCGCTTGTGCTTGGGCTTACAAAAGCAAGAGCATCGGAAAAAATATTCGATTTTAATAAAGTTTTATGAGGAATAGCTCCAAGAAAATGAACTCGATCTTTCAAATCAGCTTTAATTACCAACTGTTCAAGATTGTTTTTATCTGGACCATCTCCAACGATCACTAAATGAGTTTTTTTATTATCAGAGGCAAATAGTACAAATGAATTAATTAATACATCAAGGCTCTTTTCTTTACTCAGTCTTCCAACGTACAGAAAATATTGATCAAAGGGGTAGGCGATTGACACTTTTTGTTTAACAGGAAGAGTAATTCCATTACTTATTTTTATTATCGGTTTGGTAAAAGAATGTTTAATTAAATCATTTTTGGTAAATTCTGAAGGAACAATAATAACATCAGATTGATCGTGAAAAAAACGAGCGAACTGCCAGCCCAATTCATTTATCAATTTGCTATTATCAAGATTAAATCGATCAAAACCGACGATTCTTAGATATTCTGGTTCCATAAAATAAGTATGAAAAGTCGAAACTACTGGCTTTTTTAAATATCTGGAAACCATCACGGCATTAAACCCAATCGTAAATGGAGTGTGAAAATGAATGATATCAGGATTAAATTTTTTAACTGCCTTTAAAGCCTCCAAATTTAATGGGTTTGTGACTTTAAAATCTGGATAAAATAAAGCAGGCAAACCTGAAATATATTTAATTTCCACTCCTTTAATATTTAACTTATCTATTATTTTTTCTGAATGAGGGGCTATGATCAAAACCTTATGTTTGTGTTTAGCAAAAATCTTAATTGTTTCGGCAATGTGAGTGACAACTCCATTGACGTGTGGTAGAAAGGTATCTGTAAAAATAGCTATTTTCATATTTTTTGTAATAGATTGCTTTTAATATATTTTATCAATTTGTCAATTTGATTATTGTTTTTTTTGGGTTTTTTAATGTAAAAAGAATAGAGATAAGACTTAAGTAGGTATGAAACAGGGTTTTGTTGTTTTAGGATTTCCGAAAGAATATCAAAGCTTTCTACAAGAAATAATTTTGCAACAATATCATAAGATTGTTTTTCATATTTTAATGTTGTTTTTACATTATCAAGTGGAAATAATTTCATTTTTTTATTTCTAAAAATATAGTTTAAATACAGTTCCAATCCATATCCTTTTTCAGACATATTTTTTAAATGTGGTGCAAGGTCCTTTTTGAAATAAGCTCTTTCTCCGCTTAATGGGAGGAATAATTTATCGGCTTTTAGATCGTTAGGATAGCCAATAGCAAAGTCATTTTTGCCAGCGATTAATGGATTTATGAGTTTTTTTATATGAGAATCATTAAATCCCGTAAGGTCAGCATCAATAAAAACAATAATATCTCCTTTTGATTTTTTAATTCCTTTTACAATAGCGTAACTTTTTCCATGATTTTTCTTTAAATTAATTAACTTGATTTTTTTAAATTTTCTAATTATGGAAAGAGTTTTGTCTGAAGATCCATCATTGACTACTATTAATTCATCAATCAAAGAAGATGTAACTAGAGACTTTAATACACCTGCAATTTTTTTTTCTTCATTATACGCAGGTACAATCACGGAAACAATATATTTATTCATAAATTTTTTATAATGAAAAAGTTGAAATAATAGGGTAATGATCGGAGAACTCTGCTTCGATCCTTTCAGTTTTTATCAGTTTTAATCCTCGGAAGAAAGAATAATCGGTCTTAGCTTGTTTGACAAAAAAATTATTAATAAATGGCAAAGTACATCGTTGAAATAAATTGAATTTTTCAAACTTCCCATTTTTTGAAAATTTTATTGTTTGTCGAATATTAGCAGTTGCCTCCTTTAATCCAAATTTTGCCATCATTTTTTCAAGACCCTTTCTTTTATAGGGGAAATAATTAAAATCTCCAGATATGATCAGAGGCATCCTTTTTGAAAGATTAATAGACTTTAGAGCATTATAAATGTGCTTGATTCGAAGTTCATTACTTCCAACAACATATAGATGGACATTACAAACACAAATCTTTTTTTTACTCAATTTATGAGTGAGATTAGTTTCAAGAATCGTTTTTGGTTGATTGTAGCCAAGTACAATTCTTAAAATGTTAAAGAAAAATTCACCTGGGTTTATTCCAAGGTCGAGCTTAAACGAATCTTTATATTCAAGAATATTTTGGTTATAAAAGGTAATTACACCAAATATTTTCCCAAATTTAACAAAAGAATTAGAATAGTCCGCCATTTTATAGCCAAGTTTCTCAATACTACGGATACTTTCGTCGTCAGTCAATGCTTCCTGTAGGCAGATAATATCGGGGTGATATTTATTGATTACTTCATCAAGTTTTCCGACTGCGTTGTTAAATAAAGTGTTGTATGTAAGTAAAGATAAGTTCATAAGGAAATTTATATATTATACAACTTACTGGTGATTAATGACAAAACATACTTATCCACTGACTTTGGATAACTTTTTTTATATTGATATAGCAATGTAAACAAGCAATAAAATACTATAAGATGTCTTATAAATGAAGAGTATTTTTCTATAGGTCTTGACAAACATTTCAGCTTTGTTTATAGTTACAACGTATGAATAAATCAATAGTCTTTAAAAATAAGTATCAAAAGAAGAACGAGTTGATTAGTTTTGTGGCAGATCAATTTAAGAAATTAGCAAAGAAAAATTTAAGAATACCTGTGACTTTGTATCATTTATAAAACAAAAGAGCATCACTACCGCTCGTATATTAAGGCAACGACGTATAGTAATGCTCGCTCCAAAGATAGCAAAAAGAAATTGGTTTGTCAACCCCGACTAAGTCGGGGTTTTGCGTTTACTGATTTACTTGATACAAAGCCCCAAACCCATTAGAAGACTTAAAAATTAGACGACCGATTTTACTCCATTTTTTCTCATTTAAATTTGAGTATTTTTGGCGTTCCAACCTTGCAATTATCACATATTTTATTTTATATTTATCAATAAGCATTCTTGTTTCTTCAACATCTTTTGATTCATAAAGAGAAACGACTTCAGGAATTCTTTTTCCAACGATGTCCGACGAACCTCTCCAAAGCCACTCGTGTACCCACCAGCCTGCAACCGTTGGAAGACCTGTAAAAGCACTTATCCTCTCGTAGTCAGTATATGAGTCTCCTTGAGCCTCAAGGACGACAGGTTGTCCTTTTTCATTTTTGTTTAGATAGTCGACAATTTCATTATCTTCCAAATTATTATCCTTTAACCAAACTTGACCGTCAAGTTGTACCTTCCTATCAAGTTTGCCGTAATATGAGGGAACAGAGAAATATGGGTAGATAGAGGGGAAGAGTGAGAATATTATGAAGATGATAGATAGAAGAAAATTGCTCCATTGCTTCATTGTTCGATTGTTATATTTAATTAAGAAGAATGTTACTATTGAGGCGATTCCCATCATTGAAAAAGCTTGATATCCAAGTTTAAACATTGTATTGGCACGAAAGTGTTGGGGATAGATGTCTTTGATGTAAAAAAATTCAGGAATTGTCGTTAAAAAAATACCAAACAAAAATAAAATTAGGATAAAATCATTTAATTTTTTGTAGAGAAAAGGCATTGCCTTTTCTCTACCTTTTATAAACAAAAATATCAAAAATGAGATCCAAAAGAACCCCCATAGGACAAAAAGCATCCAGAGAGGAGAGATTTGGCAGTTGCCGGCTTCAAAAATAAATGGACCGATTTTTTTAAGATCAGTCAAAAATTTAGGAGAACAATTTACTCCAATACCAGAAACAAATGGTTTGAAAAACCAGGAAAAAGGGAGAGAGAAAAATATAAATGAAGCAACTAAAGTTATTGTGTTAATTAAAAATTTAATTGAAAAACCAAACATAAAAAAGAAAACGATTAAGGTTAGTAAAATATATATTGGACCATCGAAGGCGTTGGTCATGTAGTGGATGGCGGACATAAAACCGAGGAAAACAATAGGGGGTAGGGCGTAGAGTGTAGGGAGTAGATTGGTTATAAATGGTTGAAAATAGTTATAAATAGTTGTAGGGGCGACCCTTGTGGTCGCCCTTTCTTTGATTCGTGTAAAAATAATAAAAAGCAATGCTAATGTCAATAGTGCAAACGGGATGTCAAACACATGACCGTGGAGGTCGGCGACGACATACGAATAAGAAGGAAATTCATGAATTGTAAATGGAATAAATCGAGTAGCATTTGGATACCAATACGAAGTTGGATTATATTTTGAAAATATTTTCCAAAATGGAATTGGTCCTTCATTTGGATAGCCTTTGGTAAAAAGATAGATGGTATGAAGGTTTCCGCCAAGATTGACCAAAAAAGCTCCAATTAAGCCATAGATTATCGCCTTAAAATTATTTAATTTTTGATTGTATCGTTTAATAATATTTGTTACGAGCGAAAATACTTGAGTCACCCCTTCTGCAAAGATAGTTGCAAGAATCAAGTTATAGCCGATTGATGCCTTGACGTTACTTAGTTTTATAAGCAGTGCCCCCGTCAAATGCCCGAAATAATAGTAATTAATTGGTTCTGGTGTATACCAAATATCAAGAGGCGGAAAGAATTTTGTCCGTATTATTGAATTTATAAACCCAAAATCCATAAATTTTTCCAGTCCATGGATAGATGGTTCTTGACCTCGAATGAAGGTCCAGAAAAAAAGGCAGAAAAGGAAGAGGAATTCTTCAAGGATGATAGGGGGTAGGGGGTAGGGGGTAGGGGGTAGTTTTTTGTTTTTAAATATAATCCAATTGATGATTGCAAATAAACAGAGGGAAAAAATTAATGCCAGTCGATCAAACGGTAAAATTTTTACAATTCCAAGAACAAAAACAAAATAGCTAAGAAGAATAATTCCTAAAGTTTTGGCAAAAGGGTAACCAAAATCAAATGAAAAACTTTTAAATATTTTTTTAGTTAGTGGAGTAAAAATTAAACCAATAACAAGTAAAGTTAGATACCACTGAAGGGTAATTGAGATCCAGTTCATAGGAAATTATTATATAATAATAACCAGCCTAAATAACAAATGATAAATGTTAAATGATAAATCAATAATCAATATTTAATGTTTAAAATTTGTTATTTAAAATTGATTTGTTATTTGTCATTTTAAATTTATTATTTCTTTAGAGTATGGACTCAAAATATAGTCCTCAATTAGTTGAGGAGAAAATTTATAAAGGTTGGGAAGAAAAAGAATTTTTTAAAGCAAAAATTAACCATAAGAAAAAGCCTTTTTCCATCATTCTTCCACCTCCTAATGCAAACGGTAGTCTTCATTTGGGTCACGCAATGTTTACATATGAAGATATCATGATAAGATTTAACAAAATGAAGGGGAAAGAGACTCTTTGGTTACTTGGTTTGGATCATGCAGGGACTGAAACACAGTTTGTCTACGAAAAATATTTAAAAAAACAAGGGAAGAGTAGATACGACTATAAAAGAGATGAGCTTTATAAAATGATTTGGGATTATGTTGCTGAGAATAAAAGCACCATTAAAAATCAGTTGAAACGACTAGGATTTGCTCTTGATTGGAGTAGGGAAAAATTTACGATGGATCCTGAAATTGTAAAAATTGTTTATAAGACTTTTAAAGATTTATTTAATCAAGGTTTAATTTATCGAGCTAACAAATTAATTAATTATTGCACCAACTGTGGAACTTCGTTTTCTGACCTAGAAGTAGTTTATACGGAAAAAATTGACTCACTTTTTTATATTAAATATCAGATTAAAGAAGGTGGAAGTATTGAAGTTGCAACCACAAGACCAGAAACTTTATTTGGTGATACTGCGATCATGATTAATCCAAAAGACAAACGGTATATTAAATCAATTGGCAAGACTGCAATAATTCCCTTAATTAATAAAGAAATTCCGATTATTGCGGACTCGTCGGTTGATATTAAATTTGGCACAGGAGCAGTTAAAGTAACACCATACCATGATTTTAATGATTATGAAGTGGGAAAGAGACATAATTTACAAATGGTTCAAGTGATAGATTTTGATGGTAAATTAAATAATTTGACTGGAAAGTATCAAGGTTTAAGAATATTTTCGGCTAGACAACAAGTAGTTACTGATCTGCAAGCTAGCGGTCAAATGGTAAAAATAAAGACAGATTATCTGCATCGGGTTGGGAGTTGCTATAGATGTGGAAAAGCCTTAGAGCCACTGCCTAAAGAACAATGGTTTATAAAAATAAAACCGTTGGCAGACAAAGCAAAAGAATTAATTGAAAAAAAAGAAACTGAAGTTCTACCAAAAAGATTTAAAAAAAGATTATTAGCAATTTTAGATAATTTTATTGATTGGAATATTTCTAGACAAGTAGTTTGGGGAATTAGAATTCCAGCTTATCGATGCAAAGCAAAAAATGAATGGTTTATTTCAACTGATATGCCGGAAAAATGCCAGGTTTGTGGGAACCATGATTTTGAACAAGATGAGGATACTTTTGATACTTGGTTTTCATCGGCTCAGTGGCCGTTTGCAACTCTTATGACTGAAGGGCAAGATTTTTTTGATTATTTTTATCCTACTTCAGTTATGGAGACAGGTCACGACATACTTCGAGCTTGGGTTGCTAGAATGATGATGATCGGATATTTTTCCACAAAAAAAACTCCTTTTAAAAAAGTATTTTTACATGGAATGGTTCGGGATCCAAAGGGACAAAAAATGAGCAAAAGCAAAGGAAACGTCATCGACCCGATTTTAATGATTAATAAATACGGAGCTGACGCATTAAGAGTGGCTCTTATTTTTGGGACTAAAGAGGGTGGGGATGTTGCACTGTCTGAACAGAAAGTAATTGGAATGAGGAATTTTATAAATAAAATATGGAATGTTGGAAGATTTGTTGAGATTAATCAGAAAGTAGTGGAGCAATTTATTGCTCCAGAAATTAATAGTGCGATGAATCGCACCACAACAAAAACATTATTAAAAGAATTGGATAAAGAATATAAAAAAGAGAAAAAACAATATTTAAAATATATGGAAGGTTACCAATTTTCCAAGGCTTTGGGATTGGTTTATGAGTTTATTTGGCATCGGTTTGCTGACTATTATATAGAGCAATTGAAAGATGAAGTAATTAATGGTAATATAGAAGCTCTTGGTAGTTTGAAATCGGTTTATTTGGAAAACCTGAAGATGTTGCATCCGTTTATTCCGTTTGTAACGGAAGAGATATGGAGAGTATTTAATAAAGAGTCGATTTTGAAATCAAGTTTATAAATTATTAATGTAGGGAACAAAAATTTTTGTTCCTTACCAAAAAATATGAAAAGAACATGGCAGCCAAAAAAGGCAAAAAGAAATAAAGTCCACGGATTTATGAAAAGGATGTCGAGTGCAAAGGGAAAGTTAGTCCTTAAAAGGAGAAGAGCAAAGGGAAGAGCGAAACTCACTGTTTAATTATGTTAAATCCCAATTTATTTAACACTGTTTTTGTCATCCCAATTTTAAATTTATTGGTCGTCTTTTATAAATTATTTTTGTTAGTTAAACTTCCTGGTGCTTTTGGGTTTGCAATTATTGCCTTAACAATATCTATCAGATTGCTTTTTCAACCTTTTTTCCAAAAGCAGATTGAGACAGCTAAAAAAATGCAGGAACTAAAACCTCACTTGGATAATTTATCGGCAAAACATAAAAACGATCAAAAACAACTACAAGCTGAACAATTAAAATTGTATCAACAACATGGTATCAATCCGACCTCCGGTTGTTTAGTAATGATCCTTCAATTACCTGTCTTTATTGCTCTATATAACACCCTAAATCTTTTCTTATTGAACGGTCATGCGGAAAAAACAATTACAGCTATAAATAAGGTTTTGTATTTCTCATTTTTGAAAATACAATCTATCAATTCTTGGTTTTTCGGTCTAGATCTGGTCAAGTCACCAAAACAGGCAGGAAGTTGGGTGTATTTTTTAATTCCTGTAATAACAGCCGCTTTACAATATTTTCAAGCTCAAGCTTCCATGCCTAGTGCGTCACAGCCAGCCGTGTCTAACCTCGGAGGTTCGGACAAGGGTGGCAAAAGTAAGGATGAAAAAAAGAAAGATGAGGGTGGAGATTTTCAAAAAGCAATGAATACACAAATGAAGTATATGTTTCCATTTATGATCGGTTGGTTTTCATATTCGCTCCCAATCGGGTTAGCCCTTTACTGGAATATTTTCTCGATTATGGGTATAATGCAGTACAAAAAAGTGAATGGCAAATTGCAAGTTAAATCTTAAATTTTAAATCTCAAATCACAAATAAATTTATTTGGAACTTGGAATTTATAATTTATTATTTTTATAAACTTATGGATAAAATTAAAACAATCAAAACCGAGACAGAAGAACTTTTGGGGAAAATGATTACAAAATTTGAAGTCGAAGTTGCCGATGATGGAGGAGTTTTTCAAGTAATTATTAAAGCCGATGAAGAAGTATCTGCAGTCATTGGTCGTCATGGAGAGACGATTCGAGCCATTCAAAAGATATTGGAAGTAATTCTTTATAAAAAATTTAATGAGAGAGTTGAGATCTTAGTTAACGTCAATGACTTTCGAGAAAAACAAAAAGAAAGACTTGAAGCAATGGCTAGCGAATATGCCGATCAGGTAAAATCAACCGGAACAGCAGGATATATTCGTTCTCTTTCCTCATTTGAGCGAAAATTGATCCATGAATTTATCACCGCAAACTATCCAGACCTAACAACCTCGTCAGTTGGAGAAGGTCGTGAAAGACAGTTAGTGATAGAAGTCAAAAAATAACGAGAGAAATAAATAAGAAAAGATTCTTTGCTGTCCAGTCTGCAATCATAATTAAATTCGAATGTTTTTAAGTATCTTGTCTACGATCGTGAAGTAGTTATGTCCTTCGTCAAAAATATATTGTTATAGCAATCCAAACACACACTTTTGTAGGTTATAAGCGATTGACATAAAAATAAATACTTTATATAACAAAATTAGTTAATTATTTTATTAATTAATATCTATCTCACGATCGTGAATAAGATAATAATTAGTTATGAAAAATATTAAAGAAGTTAAATTAAAAAGAGGGCAGCTTTATTGGTATATCCTTGAAGTTATTGGGATGACGATATTATCTGGCGGTAACCCTCTTCGTCCCATAATTCCTATGGCTATAAAAGAAATTATCAAAACTCTTAAAGAAGTTAAAAACTTAAATATTAAAGAAGAAAAAATTAAAAAAAGTTTGGAAAACTTAGAAAAAAATGAAATTATTGAACTGGAAGAAAAAGAAGATAAAGTTTTCGTAAAATTAAAAGATAAAAATAATTTAACAGTCTTAAAATATTCAATCAAAGCTCTTTTAGATTTTAAAAAGAAAGAAAAAAAGTGGAATGGCAAATGGTTTTTAGTTTTTTTTGATGTCCCAGAAATCCAAAGGAATAAGCGGGATTATTTGCGAAGTTTTTTAAATAAAATCGGATTTTATTGTTATCAAAAAAGCGTGTACGTATTTCCATATGAATGTGAAAAAGAAATAACATTAATTAAAAAAATCGTTGAGGGCGCAAAATATATGAAGTATATTATTGCTGAAAAGATAGAGGATGAAGCAAAAATAAAAACATTTTTTAGTCTCTAAATTCTATCTACCTCACGATCGTGGACAAGATAATAACTTGAATTTAACTCTTATCTATATCACGATCGTGAAGGAGATATAATAATTTTGAGTTAAATTTAGGTTTATTTGTAAGAAGAAACAGTACATACCTCAAAGAGGTAAAAA
>JAKAHA010000002.1 GCA_021825445.1 bacterium
AATAAAGTCGCAACAATCATTTTGGCAGGAGGCCAAGGAACCCGCCTATTTCCGCTTACATCAACCCGCTGCAAACCAGCCGTTTCCTTTGGCGGTCGCTATAGACTAATCGATGTCCCCCTCTCCAATTCGCTCAATTCCAACATCAACCAAATCTTTTTCTATTACTTGAAAATTACTTTTTTCAAGATCGTTGACTACTTTAACTTCATTATAGCGTTTGTAAGTTGACAAAACTTCGGGTAATATTTCACCATTATTTATAAGTACATAATCCGGCTCTCTTCCTAAGTACTTGACCAAATCAACGATATGATCTGAAGCTTTATAATTAGTTGTCTGCCCTGATTTTGTCATCATATTCATGATATAAATAATTTTGGCTTTCGTTTTTTTCATTGCCTCTTTTACATCAGAGACCAATAGAACCGGAATAATACTTGTATACAAATCGCCCGGACCAATCACGATATATTCTGATTCTTCAATACTTTTAATTGCTTTAGGATTAGCTTTTCCTTGTGGCTCTAAATAGGCGTTTATAATTCTTGATTTTTCAGCATGGTTTTCATCTATTAAACCCTCGCCTGTGACCCTCTTCCCATTATCATACTCTGCAACCAAATGAAGTTTATTTAGTGTGACTGGAATTACTTTGCCTTTCGTTTTCAAAACATAAGAGACAGTTTCGATAGCCTCATCATAAGAATTGCTTACTTTTTCAAGAGCTGCCAAAAAAATATTTCCAAAATTATGACCTGCTAAATCCCCTTTTTCAAAACGATAAAGAAAAAGCTTTCTCCAAAGTTCGGGAGCATCGGAAAGGGCAACCAAACACTGACGTAAATCCCCCGGTGGTAAAATTCCAAGCTGATCACGAAGACGTCCTGTTGAGCCACCAGAATCCATCATAGAAACTACTACCGATAAATCCAATGGGTATTTTTTTAAACCAGACAAAACGACAAATGTCCCCGTTCCTCCACCAATTACTGTTATTTTTTTCATAGATTCGACTTTGCTCACTATGACCCTGAGTAACATCGAAGGGTCATACTTTTAAATTTTCCTTTTCTTCTCCATTTGCTAAATAAGTTTTATCTTCAAGATCATATTTTACTTTTTCTCCCGGTGCTACCCAACTTTTTTTTCCAATTTTTACACCAGGTAATAATGTTGCGTTGACACCAACTTTTGAAAATTTACCTACGATTGCCCCCAATTTATTCATATTGGTGTCTATTCTTTTTTCGTCAACAACCGACGAAACTTCTTTTCCGTCAAATTTCAAGTTTCCCGTTACAGCTTGTGCACCAAACATAGTATCATTGTCTATAACTGAGTCTCCAATATAATTGCGGTGTAAAAAAACATTGTTTCCGATGTAAGATCTTGCTATCTCGGAAAATGATCCAATTAGACAATCCTCTCCAATCTGGCTTTCCCTAATCATTGAATAATCACCAACCACAGTATTGTCACCTATAAAAGTCGGACCAACAATTTTTGCAAAATCTCCTATTTTTACGTTATTTCCAATAAAAACCAAACCGGTAATGAGGGATTTTTCAGATACTTGTGCAGTTGAAGAAATTTTTGGTTCTTTTATTGATATTAAAAAATTGTGCATCATCGAAAGAACATGCCATGGATATTTTAAAGTGTACCAATATGAATTGTAAATTAAATATGATTGCTCTACATCTTCTTTTAACATTTTATCTAGTACCATTTCATAAAGATCGTCTTTTTGAGTTTTGACACTTGAAAAATGTTTTAGTAAATCGTTGATATCTGAAATATAATCAAAAACAAGTTTGGTTATGTCCGACGGCATGCTTTCTTTACCGGGTTTTTCTACAATTCCAATAATTTTTTTATCATTGAATTTGAAATATCCGCCGGGAAAATATTCGTTAAATTTTTTACCAGCCAAAATTAATTTATTTTCATCGCCTATTAGTGGAAAAAGTTGAGAGATAGCGATCGAATAATCAATCAGATCGCAACCATTGACGATTAAGACTTCTCCTTTTATATGATTTTTGGTTGAATAAATCGCACCAGCCATTCCTTCATAATCATCTTTCTGAATGATAATTTGCACTGATTTAATTTCATTATTATCAACTAATCGCTTAATCAAAGTTGCATTTGAATTACTGGTAACCACAGTCACCAATTCTCCATATTTAAGAAGCTCCTCGATCTGATGAATGATTAACGGTTTGTCCAAAAAACTAAAAAAAAGCTTATTTTCCAGTGGCCAAAACCTCGTGCTATCTCCACCTGCAAGAAGCAGGATGTTTTTTATCTTCCTCATCCCTATATTTTAGCATAAATGAAGATTTTATAGAGACCGATAACGATTGAGTTTTTTTAGTCGTTCCTTGAAAAGATTTTCACGAAAACCACCATTACTAACAAATTTTTCTTTAAGTGCCTCTATCTGTTTTTCCAAAAGATAAGTCGTTCTTTGACATAACATTACCATAAAATTGGCTGCTTTTTCTGGGTCATGGGGGATGTGAGAAATTTGTGGGATATGCGGAAATGGCTCCCTCACAACCCTCAACATCCTCAAACCCCTCATTTCTTCCGAATCTTTGTGCCAAAGAGTCAACTGATGCTGACGTAAATAATCCTCATAATCTTCTAAAAGCTCTTTTAAAGAGCCTTTGGCGACACCCAAAAGCTTAATATAACTTGCAAGACTTTCAAAAGAATATCCTTCGCAAATATTTTGCTTACCTGATCTAGCCGCTTGGGTCATCTGATCTCTTTGTCTACCTAACTCTTTGCCAATAATAAATACCTTGCAAAATTCAATTGTTAAGTCACAAATAATCAGACTATACTGGTATGTCAATAAATATTTGTAGCCCGCACTTTTTTCTTCCATACTATTTAGTACAACTTTATAATTATCTTGTCAATCGCTTATAACCTACAAAAGTAGTCTATTGGATTATTAAAACAGGATATTTTTGACGATATACATATTCATAAGTAATATAATGTAAGAGCTATGACAGAATTATCACGAGATTATACAAAAAAAATAGTTATAGAAAGTATAGAGGGCTTAAAAGCAAACCCATCAAGTCATGAATTATATGAGAAACTTCGTGGAAACTTTTTCCTGAACAATGTTATGCTTGGTTATTTTTTAAAAAATTTTGGAGAATATTATTCTGTAATAATGTTTAAGACATTTCATAATATACATGCAAATGCTGGATGTGATCTGGAAAAAAATAAATGTGAGGCTGTTGAATGAATGTAGTAAGATTATCAAACCTTTTTTATCTCCCCTCCCAATTTTTTCACCTTTTCCACAAAATCCTCGTAGCCTCGCTCGAGTATTGAGGCACCGTTAACGACCGATTCACCTGTTGCAAGCAGTGCCCCGCAAGCAAGAGCTGCTCCTGCCCTAAGGTCAGCTATGTTTAAAATAGCATTGTGAAGTTCAGATGGACCTACAATCTTAATAACTTGCTGATAAGATTTATTTTTATCATGATTAAAATGGTAAAAAAATTCTGGATTTTCAACCCTGCTTTCAATAAACTCAATATTGGCACCAAGTTTTTTTAGCTCATCAACATAGGAAAAACGATTTTCAAAAACCCTTTCGTGAATTATGGATTTTCCAGTTGCCTTTAACATCAT
This sequence comes from bacterium, assembly GCA_021825445.1. Lineage (GTDB taxonomy): Bacteria > Patescibacteriota > Microgenomatia > UBA1406 > GWC2-37-13 > GWC2-37-13. Next base: position 3,673 of record JAKAHA010000002.1, read on the forward strand.
GATTGCCCAACTCGGTTGCCAGTCAGTCATAAAACCGGGATGAGGAGAAGTCTCGATGTCAACAGGCTTTATTTCACCTTGATAAAAAAATCTGTATTTATAATTTGATATTGCCTCAACTCCTGCTCCAGCATTTTTCATAATATCTAAAAATGAAGCAATTAGATTTTCATTAATCGGTCCAACTGTTATATCACCGTGACTTGCTATAGCAAGCGTTGCATAAGTCACCAACTCATTACGGTCAGACATGATTGTAAACGCTTCTTTTTGTTTTAATTCTGAAATTTTATTAATGATTAATTTATTATTGTCCTCAACTATATTTGCTCCTGATGAGTTTAAATACAAAATAAGATCGTCAATTTCAGGTTCATTGGCAACATTTTCAATTTCGACTGTATGATCAGTCATCAGTCCAATCAACATCAAAAGCTCTGTCCCAGTGTGACTTGGTTTTTCAAAACGATATTTCCCTTTTGGCTTTTTATTTATTTTTGCGTGAAAATATCCAGTCCCCTCATCATAAGTAACGACTATTCCAAGAGCGACTAAGCCTGCAACAATTCGATCAATTGGTCGGGCACCAATCCTGCAACCGCCTGGATTTGGGACGAAACACTCACCAAAGCGATAAAGTAATGGAGCAAACAACATAAAAGAAACTCTAATTTTTGATCCATTTACCAGATCTACTTTGTTATTTTTTAAACCATCAGCATTTACAATCAGAGTATTTTTTTCTCTAAATTCTGCTTTTGCCCCAAGTGATTTAATCAACTCAATTAAATCTATGACGTCATTAATTCTTGGAATATTTTTTAAAATAACATCACCTTTAAACATCAAGGCAGCTATAATCGTCTTTAAAGCAACATTTTTTGCTCCAGAAAGGACAACCTCACCCTTGAGAGGACGTCCTCCTGAAATTAAATATGAGTCAGACATAAATAATTTCCTCCTTTAATTCTACCCCAAACTTCTCCTTCACCCTTTCTTTAATTATTCTAACTAATTTTACCAAGTCTCTTGCTTTTCCGTTACCTCGATTAATAATGAAGTTTGCATGAACAGGAGATATAAAAAAATCGCCAACTGAAAAATTTTTGAGTCCTGACTGATCAATCATCTGTCCAGCAGACTTACCTTCAATATTTTTAAAAAAGCACCCAGAGGTAGCTACTCCCATCGGTTGAGTTTTTTTTCGATACTCAAAAGCTTGTTCTGATCTTTCTTTAAGAATTGATGGATTAATTTTTTTTAATTTAAATACTGCCTCAAGCAATACCTCTTTTGTTTTTTGCAAAATACTGTAATCATAAGCAAACTTAAAATAATTTTTATCAACTTTTTTATCTCCTGTACGATCGTTCACAAGATACGCATATTCTAAACTGTCCCCGAAATAACTAACCGGTCTTGTCCACTTGGAATTCATATAGATTGCTCCACCAACTGTGCCTGGTAAACCTTTATGATATTCAAAACCTTCGTAGCCCTTGTTGACAGTTTCGTTGACAAGTAGCGAAACAGGGTAGCCGGATGAAACAGATAATAAAACATCTTTATCTGTCTCCTTGATTATTTTCAATTCCTTATAATTATTTTTTATCACTAATCCGGAAATTTTATTTTTAACAATTGCCAAATTCGAACCTCCTGCCAAAATAAAAAGTGGTAGTTTATTTTCTTTTGCAAATCTAACTCCGCTAATTAAATCCTCCCTTGTATTTGCCTCCAAAAAATATTCCGCAACAGATAAAGACCTTAAAGTATTAAGTGTAGTTAGATCCTTATCTTTTTCAATTTTAAAATTTGAATTTTGAATTTGATTTGTAATTTGATACTTATCATTTATTATTTTTATAATTATATCTTTGAGTTTATAAACATCTCCTGCTCCCGTTGTAAATACAATATCTCCTTCCTTTAAAATCGATTGCAATTTATCAACTACCTGTTTTTTCGATCCAAAATAAGGACTGACCTTATAAGGACAGTCCTTATAAAGAGTGTCCTTTATAATCCTGACTATATCTTGGGACGTGATATTGAAGTTTTTTGAGTTTTCTCTAGCTGAGGCAAAAATTGGAAGAATTAGGCAAATATCTGCCAGAGATAAACTCTTAGCAAATTCATTCAGTAAATTTTGAGTTCTTGAATAGGTATGTGGTTGGAAAATAACAATTATTCTTCTTTTTGGAAATCTATTTTTGGCGGCGGAAATTGTTGCTTTAATTTCTGTTGGATGATGTCCATAATCATCAAATAAATAAATATTGTTCTTAAAATATTTTTTTTCAAAACGTCTTTCCGCTCCGGTAAAACCAAAAATTGCTTTTTGAATTTCTTCTGGTTTAAAGCCAAATTGTATAAGTTGAACAACGACAGCTGTCGCATTTAAAATATTGTGTTTTCCAAAAAGTGATATTTTAAACTTTCCCACATTCTTTATTTCAAAAGCACTTTCATCTTCCGTTACTTTGGAGTTGACTATTTGATAATCAGCCTTTTCCGACTCACCATAAGTTATATAACTATTTCTCGTCAAACTCCCCGCCACCCCCATCAAGTTCTTATCATCCGCACACAAAATTATCTTTTGTTTTTGTTTGTCTCCCGTCTTAGACGGGACCAGACCTAAAAAAAACATCTTAAATACCTTTTTTGTTTCCTCAATATCTTTATAAACGTCGGGGTGATCGAAGTCAATGTTTGTTGCGATGATGTAGTTGGGATTTAATAAGTGAAATTTTGGAGTTTTGTCAATTGGTGGATTAACGCCATATTCATCAGCTTCCACAACAAAATATTTTTTCGATTGGAAATCTCCTCCGGAATATCCGGTGAAAAATGGAACACCGACCAAATAACTTGGATGTTGTCGTAATTTATTTAAGGCATAAACTAGTAGGGATGAAGTGGTAGTTTTTCCATGACACCCGCAAACGGCAATTTTTTTCTCAAATTGATCCATCAATTCTCCCAACAATTTTGCCTGAGAAATAATATTAATCTTATTTTTGACTGCGTCAACAACTAAAGGATTTTTAGTTCCGCCATGAGCGGCTGAATAGACAATTAAATCTGTATCTTTTGGAAGTTTTTTTGGGTCAAAACCAATTAACCAATTAATATTGTTGTCTATGAGAAGTTTATCTGTAATGAATTCCTCTTCAAGGTCACAACCACTAACTTGCTTACCCATTTTCTTAAGAATTACAGCCAAATTAGCCATCGCCACACCTTTAATTCCTAAGAAAAATATGTTTTTGGATAGCTCCATCATCTTTAAATTATACATATAAAACTCAACATCTCGCCATAATCCTGTTTTTTGTCCCTTCTAAAGGAAAAAAAACGCTTTTTATCACAACTTGTACAAAATGGAAAATGATCAATATTTTTTTCTGAAATTCCTAATTCTTTTATTTGTAAATAATTCAAAAGGGCTAAATTTAAATGAAGTTTTCCCATGTGACGATGAAAAATCTTGCTGGCGTAACCATCAAATTCCTCCAAAAATTCAAAGTATCGTTCATCGTCAATATCATAACAGCACCCTCCAATCGTTGGACCAATTGCTACAATTATATTCTCTTTTTTACCTCCCAATTCGATAATTTTTTTTACCATTTTTTGTCCGAGTCTTTTGACGCTTCCTCGCCAACCCTGATGAGAAATCCCAACTATTCCTTGTCGCTTTTCCACAAACATTATAGGACAGCAATCGGCTGTTATTATAGTCAAAATTGATTTTTCATCATCTGTAATCACGCCGTCAGTTTCTGTAATTTTTTCAACATTATCAATTAAATTTGAATTAAAAACTGTGACATTGGTCGAGTGAATTTGCTCGGGAATAACTATGGTTTTAAAATTAGGAATATTTTTTTGTACAAAGTTAATAGTTGTATCGATATTTCTACCATCACCTAAATCCTTTGTTCCAAATCCACTAAAAAAATTATCATCATTAATTAATGTAGAATAGAAAATTTTAAGATCAGAATCGTAGAGAATCATAATAAAAATTGATCTAATTAATCTAATTTTTAATTGATCTAATAAATGTCCAATTTCCAAATAACAAATTGGTACTTGGTTATTATTTAGACCAATTAGATTAATTAGAAATTAGAAATTTTTAAGGCATGTTGAACTGCCTTATACTCATCCCACATATATTCCGTCACTCCTCTACATAAGCTTTTTTCATGAGCCTTACCGGTCAAAACAACGACATCATTTTTTTTTGCAATTTTAATTGCCTGATTAATCGCTTCTTGACGATTAAGAACAATTTGATAATTCTTGTTTTTTATACCTGAGGCAATTTGCTGACAAATTTTAGTTGGATCTTCGGTCCGATAGTCTTCTTCAGTAATAAAAATTACATCAGAAAATTTAGCCGAAGCCTCGCCCATCAGGGGTCTTTTGGTAAAATCGCGAAGACCAGCCGATCCAAAAACGTGAATAAGACGACCTTCTTTTTTTAAATATAATTTTCTAACAGCGGGTAGCAGTTGAAGCAAAGCGTTTGGAGTATGGGCAAAATCGATAATTATTTTGAAGTCTCGGTTATACATTAAATCAAGCCTTCCCTTTGGTAATTGAAAAGTTTTCATCGCTTCCAAAATTATTTTATCGGACAATCCCAAGCGTTTGCAAACTTTATAAGCCGATGAATAATTTAATTGATTGAATTTGGTGAGATTTGGAATTTTTTTGACCAAGCTAACAATCTCGTCATTTTCCTTAATAGCGATCTTTGCCATTTCCAATAACTTATATTTTGTATTTTGATATTCTTCGTAGTTCTTGTGATAGTCTAAATGCTCGTGGGTAATGTTGGTAATAATACCAACTTCATAGTTAATTCCCCAAACCCTATTTTGATCAAGTGCGTGGGAAGTTGTCTCTAGCACAAAATATTCATCGTGATTGTCTGTCGATTGTTTTAGTAATTTTTGCAAGGCAAAAGAGCTAGGTGTGGTCACATGAAAACCAATGTCTGACTCAACACCACCAATTGATGCGAAAACTGAAGAAACAAATGATACTTTTTTTCCGGCTGATTTTAAGATGTGTGCAATTAAATGAGTGGTTGTTGTCTTTCCATCAGTACCAGTCACGCCAATTACCTTAAGGCGTCGACTAGGAAAGCCATACCAGAGATTAGCGATTATGGCTTGAAAGAGATGATATATATTTTTTAATCTTTGAATATTCATAAATTAACCTAATTGATCTAATTATTCTAATTGATCTAAAAAATACCCAATGACCAATTTTGGAATTTGGACATTTTTTAGGTTAATTAGGTTAATTAGAAATTAGAAATTTTTACTGTCCTGGTGATATATTATAATATACTATAAGGTCTTTTGCGATTTTGAAAAAAAGTGGTGCTGCAGTCTCTGATCCCCATATTGATGATTGCGGTTCGTAAAGCACAACAAAAGTCAAAAATTTTGGGTTTTCTGCCGGAACAAAACCAATAAATGATGCAATGGTTTTTGACGCATCATATATTCCTTTTATTGGAACCTGAGCCGTACCTGTCTTTCCTCCAATTGAAAAACCTTTTGGACGATCCCATTTAGCCTCAGCGTTTTCAACAGTTGAAACCAACATTTTTTTTATAATATCCGAAGTTGTTTGTGAAAAAATTCTTTTTTCAATTTTTGGCTTCATCTCAGTTGTTTTACTTTTGGAAATAATTTTTTGAACAACGTAAGGCTTCATTAGATAACCACCGTTGATAAGTGAGGCAAAAGCTCTCGTCATTTGAATTGGGGTGATTGCAATTCCTTGACCAAAAGTCACCGTCGCATAATCGATAGGGTACCAACCATTGGCAGGTTTAAGGTAGCCACTTGCTTCTCCCTCCAGATCTATACCTGTATTTTTTCCAAACCCAAACTTTTCTAGATAACTATAAATTTTTTTATCCCCCAGCTTTTCTCCGATGTAAACCATACCAACATTTGATGATTTTTCAAGAATTCGAGTCATCGAAATTTTTCCCTCATATTTATCATTCCACGTTTTTATCTTATACTCGCCAACTGCTACTTGCCCTGTTTCATCATAAGTATCATTTGCTTTTATTTTCTTCTCCTCAAGTGCCGAGGCAACTATCAAAGGTTTAAATACACTTCCTGGTTCATAAAGATCTGCAATTGCTTGATTTTTATAAAAATTTTCATTAAATAAATAATATTTTTCCAAATCATAATCGGGAAGACAGACAAGTGAAAGTATTGCCATCGTCTTTGGATCAGCTGTAATCACACAGCCTTTTTTAGCTTTATATTTTTCCATTCCTTCAAGCAATCGCTTCTTGCTTATTTCCTGAACATTTTTATCAATTGTCAAAATTAAATCACGACCATCTTCCGCCTCAACTCGCTGCTGGACACCGATGAGTATTGGTCTGCCCAAAATATCTCTTTCTGTCTCCAAAAATCCCGGTAACCCCCTTAAATCGCGATCATAAAAACCCTCTACGCCCAAATGTCCAACATCTTCACCTTGGCTATCCTTACCTAAAAAACCGAGGATGTGAGCCGAAAGAGAAGCCTCGGGATAATACCTTTTGGTTTGATAATCAAATCCGACTTCTTTTAAATTTAACTTATCAATTTTGTCTTTTTGCTCCTGTGTAAGACCACTGGCAATTGCCACCCAATATTTTGACATATCGAGTTTAGCCGAGATCGAAGCTTCCTCTATTTCTAAGCTTTCGCTAAGTTGGTGAAGCAGCCTATCTTTATCTTCAATTTTTTTTGGCTCAACATACATCTGATAGCTATTTTGATTTAAGACTAAAGACTGATTTTTTTGATCATATATTCTTCCTCGCACAGGAACTAATTTATTTGTTTTTAAATACGGACTTTTATTGACAGGAGAATAAATTACTTGAAGAAAAAATAGCCTAACTACAATTGCAATATAAAATGCAATAAAAAAAAGAAATATTAATTTAATTTTTTGCATACTTTAACTCTCCAATATACTGAGGTGCTGTTGAGTTTGTGAAACCAAATTCTTTTGCTTGAATTTGGGCAAAACTTAAAGAACTTAAACTTGCCACTTCTTTTTCCAGAGTTAAATTAATTTTGTGAAGTTTGTCTGCTTTTTGTTCAAAAGCATTAATTTCGTCACTAATGACAATACCTGAAATCATGACAAATAAATTAAAAATAACTAAAGCAATCATTATAAGTCCTGATGTTTTTAAAAGTGCATTTTTCATATATTGTTTTTAATTAATAATCGCAATTTTGCTGATTTCTCAAAAGTTCTTCCGCGTCTATTCATAATTACTTTTTTATTTAGCAACTTTATTCCAGGATTTTTTGAAAAATTCTTGACGATTCTATCTTCTATCGAATGAAATGTGACAACTGCCACTTTTCCATCGTTTTTTATAATTTTCATGGCTCCATTTAATCCATTTTTTAGATTTTCAAATTCTTCATTAACTTGAATTCTTATTGCTTGAAAAATTCGTTTATAGACATTGCTATCAACCTCTCCAACTGCTTTATCGATGCAATTTATCAAATCCCCAACTGTTTCTAACTTTTTTGTTTGTCTTTTTATAATAATTTCACGGGCAATTTTTTGAGAATTTATTTCTTCGGAATTTTTAGCAAAAACTTCAAAAAGTTCTGATTCAGAACAATGGTTTAATAAATATTTTGCAGTCATTTCGGTTTCAGTACTCATTCTCATATCAAGTGGCTCAAAATACTTTTTGAATGAAAAACCTCGACCTGATTGACTAATCTGCCTCATTGATAAACCTAAATCAAAGACTACTCCGTCAACCGGAAAAAAATTATTTTCCCTGGCAATTTTTTCAATATCCCCAAAATTCCCTTGAACTAATTTAATTCTCGATAATTCTGAATTTTTTATTTGATCTTCATCTAAATCAATCGCCAAAACTCTGCCACCTTTGCTTAGAATCTCACGAGTATACCCTCCTTCTCCAAACGTCGCATCAATATAAAGCCCATCTTTTTTTATTTCCATGGCTTCAATGACTTGGTTTAATAAAACTGGTGTATGCATATTTATTTTTTGTTATATTGATTCCATTTTTCTGTATTCCAAACCTCAAAATGATCCCCAACTCCAATGATTACCACCTTATCCTTCAATTGACCATATTCCAGCAAGTTCTTAGGAACAACAAACCTGCCCTGTTCATCTATTTCTAAATAGACTAAGGAGGAAAATATTGATCTTCTATTTTCTATGTCTATTGGTTGAAGTAAGGAAGGATTTAACAAATCAACAGCCCTCTTTTCCCAATCATCTTTATCGTATCCTGACAAGCAATTGCCAAATCCTTTTGTTAATATAAAAGTGTTACCTTTAAGAAGTTCACGGACTTTTTTGGGCAACAGCAATCGACCCGAGCCTGAGAAATTAATTTGATATTCACCAAAAAACACCATATGTATTAATTAGACACCATTTTTCGCCACAAGTCAATGGGTATTTTGTTGTAATTCTGTAGGGTCGGACCATCGTGTCCGACCCGATTGTTGAATGGAACGACACGGTGGTCGTTCCCTACAAAAAATCAATTTTCGATTGAAAAGAAGAAGAAGAAGAAGAAGAAGAAGAAGAAGAAGAAGTAAAATATCGCTTGTTGCCAGAACATCAACACAAAACAATATTTATGAATTATGAAAACGGAAATAATTGGTTTAGATTTGGACCTAAGTTTTCTTATGAAGTTAAGAAAGGTACTACTTTGTCAAGAAAACTAGAAACTAGTAATTTTGCAGTCATCAATGGTTATCTTGTTGTAAATCGTGACAATAAACGCGAATTTGGTAGACTGACTTTTGAAAATGTTTATCCTGTAAATATTAGAATGGTTGGACATCACTTTCTTACAATTCTAAAAACTTTTATTGCACAAAAAGCTTTGGAGAAAAAATACAAACGAACATAGTCACATAATTATTGTTCGTGGAACGATTACTAAAAAAACCCAGAACTTCATTTAAAACCTGCCTAATCAAATATTAATTTGATTTATTTTCAATAATTTTCAATCTCTAATGTATCAATCTATCAATAGATTGATAAATTCATCAATTTATTATTTAATAACGTGAAATAATCAATTTCCTATTGAAAAGAACAAGAAAAAATGTATAATTTGTTGTCATACCAATTTAATCACTATAAATCTATGAGTGAAAACATATTGTGCACAACAGCAAATTCTAAACTAGAGCGGATACTTGAAAAAAGTAGATCTAACGGATACGTGGCTTTGTCATGGTTTAATTTGATAAAAAATGTTACACAAAAATCTGCAGACGATGAATTTTTTAACCATTATGCTTTCGATAAAGTAAGTGTTAAGGAATTAGGTGGGCTTACTAATTATCTTGCAACTCACTTCAGAACTGCTATCAGCCAGGTTTTTGTTTAATGCATTTTATTGTATACTGGACTTGTGGAAAGATTATTAAAAAAAACTAGAGGATTCATATTTACTAAACAAAAAAGCATTTTCTCCTCAGCCGTACTACTATCATTCATGATTGTTTTGACAAGCCTCTCCGGATTCTTACGCTATAGAATTCTTGCAGGTTACTTCAATACCGAGGAACTTGATATTTTTTTTGCTTCCTTCCGCATACCTGACATCATTTTTGAAATCCTAATTACAGGCGCATTGACTTCAACATTTATCCCCATTTACGTCAAATATAAGGAAAATAAAAAAGAACTTTCTGAAAATATTTCCTCAATTATCAACCTTATCTTTTTAGCCTTAACTGTTTTTGTCGTCATCGTCTCACTTTTCCTTGATAGGATAATTCCCATTTTGACGCCAGGATATGATGCTATCAAAATGGAGAAAATAATTAGCCTTTCAAGATTGCTTTTGCTTGGGCAGCTGCCATTTTTTGTCCTAGGGAATTTTTTGACTGGAATTGGTCAAGCTAATAAAACTTTTTTTCTCTCTGCTCTCGCTCCTATCATCTACAACATTGCAATTATTCTTACAACAATATTTCTTTATCCATCCTTATTATTACTTGCTCCCATCTGGGGCGTAATTATAGGAGCTTTTTTCCTTTTTGTAATCCAAGTGCCATTGCTTTTTAATTCAGATTTTAAGTATCAATTTATCTTGAAAAAAACCAGAGGATTAATTGAATTTATCAAAATGGTCATCCCAAGAGCATTTACAGTCATTGTTGCCCAGATTGACGCAACCATCGACCTAACTTTAACGACCTTCTTAGGTTCAGGTGGATATACTGTTTTTTACCTTGCTCAACATCTTCAGCTTCTGCCAGTTTCGGTCATCGGAATTGCATTTGGACAAGCATCTCTTCCATATCTAACTGAGATGTTTCAAGAAAAAAAATTAGAAGAATTTAAAAAAATTATCTCTGACTCATTATTGAACTTATTCTATTTAACAATCCCTATTGCTTTCTTTTTTATTTTTGCCAGAACTCCTTTAGTCCGTTTATTTTTCGGTGGTCAAAAATTTGATTGGGATGCAACCGTCTCAACCGCCGTCACACTTTCATATTTTTCGCTATCTTTGCCTTTCCATGGTTGCTATTATTTTTTAACCCGTTGTTTTTATAGTATGCATGATAGTCGCACGCCGTTTTACATTAGTATTTTTTCAATTTTTATAAATACCCTACTTAGTCTTCTTTCAATATTTATTTTTCATCTTCCAGTTTGGTCTTTGGCATTATCATTTTCCGTCAGTATGATAATTAATTCTTCGCTACTTTTTATTATCATATCCTCACGACTTAAAGGACTTGGGTTAAGAATAATTTTTGTTGAAATTGGCAAGATGTTTTTTTCAGCGTTTTTGTCTGCGTTTATCAGTTATTTTTCCATGAAACTACTCGATGGTTTAATTTTTGACACCAGTCGCACAATCAATGTATTTTTTCTCCTTGGATCAGTTGTGGCAATTCACTTTGTACTATACTTATTCTTATCTTGGTTATTTAATTTAAAAGAAATTTATTTATTAACATCCTTGATTTTAAAGATAAAAGAATACCAGAAAAAGTTTACCGAAATTTATATCCAATATGAATGAGGATAAAGAAAAATTACTGGCAATTGAGTCGATTCAAAAAAAATTACTCGGAAAAAAGTTGAGTTACCGAGAAATTTTTGCCGTCATGGACGAAATCGCTCATGAAAAACTCTCCGACGTCCTGACAACTTATTTTGTGGCTTCCTCTTTTAAAGAAGGTTATTCTCCTCAGGAACTTTTTTATTTTACCAAAGCGATGGTTGAGACTGGAAATAAGCTTAAATTTGACGGAATTGTGGCCGACAAACACTCTGTTGGCGGAATTGCGGGAACTCGAACCACGATGATTATCGTTCCGATTATTGCTGCTGCCGGCTTTAAAATACCCAAAATTTCCTCTCGGGCAATCACAACTCCTGCAGGAACTGCCGATGTGATGGAAGCAATTGCTAGTGTGGAATTTACTCCATCTCAAATTACAAAAATAGTCAATGAAGTCGGAGGTTGTATTGCCTGGAATGGAAAATTAGGGATTGCTCCGGCTGATGATATTATCATTCGTGTCGAGGAACCACTTGCTTTTGAGTCGTTTGACAAAATCATCATTTCGGTTATGGCTAAAAAAATTGCTGCCGGAACAACTCATCTCGTTCTTGATATTCCAATTGGGAAAACTGCCAAAATTCATAGATTTTCTGAAGGAGAAAGCGTTGCTAAAAAATTTGAAAATTTAGCTCATCAATTTGGAATTAAAGTTGTCTGTGATGTCAATGAAACTTTGGAACCTGCGGGACGCGGAATTGGACCAATAATGGAGGCTCGTGACGTTCTTTATGTCCTTGAACAAAAAACAGATCGACCTCTCCGACTTGAGGCAAAATCTTTGCGACTTGCTGGAAAATTGCTAGATTTGTGTTACAAGGAAAAGAATGTGAAGAAAAATGGCGAAGATGAAGCAAAAAAAATACTCGAATCAGGAAAAGCCCTGGCAAAATTTCGGGAAATTGTTAAAGCACAGGGTGGAGATCATAAAATTTCATCAGATTCTTTAAAGCTTGCTAAGAATAAATTTGATTTTCATTCATCAATATCTGGTAAAATTAAAGATATTAATAATCACAATTTAAATACTGTAGCAAAGATATTGGGAGCACCAAATGATAAAAAAGCTGGTATTTATTTACTAAAAAAATTAGATCATTCTGTAAACAAACAGGAGCACATTTTTACTCTGTATTCAAATGATAAATTTTTGTTAAAAGAAGCTGAGGCAACCTTGAAGAATTTACCAATATTTAAAATTGAATAATATGAACAAACTAAAGGTTTTGCTGTTTTTATTTCTGATAATTTCAGTAGGCTTTTACCTCTTCTATTCTGAGGGTTCTCTTCCTGTCAATAAAAAAAGTACTGAATCAAAAATATTTATGATCAAACCAGGTGAACCACTGGACACAATCGTCAATAACTTAAATAATGAAGAACTTATTAGAAATAAGATCGTTTTTTATTTAATCGTTAAAAAATTAGGATTAGAAAGAAAAATTCAAGCAGGAGAATTTAAGCTGTCTCAAAATATGGATGGTAACGAAATTGCAAATAGCCTGACTCATGGCACTACCGACACTTGGCTGACATTGATTGAAGGTATGAGAAAAGAAGAAATGGCACAAATAATTTCAAAAACTTTAGAGATACCTGAAATTGAAATAAAAAGCAAAACAAAAGAAGGTTATATTTTTCCGGATACTTACCAAGTACCAAAAAATGCTTCTGCCGACATCGTCCTTTCTATTATAAAAAATAATAATAAATTTAAGGAGGCTTTCCAAAATATAAAAAAACAAACAAAGTTGACGGAAAAGGAAGTTGTGATTTTGGCTTCACTGGTTGAGAGGGAAGCAAGACTTCCTACAACCCGTGAAAAAATTGCTGGAATTATTTTAAAAAGGTACAAGGCTGATTGGCCACTTCAGATTGATGCTACAGTTCAGTACATCCTTGGCTACCAACCGTCTGAAAAGTCATGGTGGAAAAAAAGTTTGACGGAAGATGATTTAAAGATTGAGTCAGTGTTTAATACTTACAGACATCCAGGTCTACCTCCTGAGCCAATTTGTAGTCCAAGCCTTTCCTCAATTGAAGCTGTCATCAACGCAAATTCAAATACGCCTTATTGGTATTATATCACTGACGGAAACGGCGTCATGCACTACGCGGTCACTCTTGAGGAACACGAGGCAAATGTTGCAAAATATTTACAATAATTTTTCCTAAAAATCATTCCAAAGCATCTGGTTGTGGACTTCGTGATGATAAATGACTTCAGAATTTTTAACTTTTGTCCCCAAATCTCTTGGTGATCGATCAGCTGTTTTTTGTTTTAAATCAATAAATTTTTTCTTCATTTCTTCCCCCAATATTTTGGTAACTAAATCACTTTGACGAAAATAATTTATTGCTGTGTTGATATCTCCAGGTAAAAATCTAGCACGTGGTCTTTTTTCTTTATCTATTTTTTCTATTTCCCCTTCCAATCCTGCTTTTATCAAAGAAAAAATTAGCAAATATGGATTGGCATCTGTTCCAACACTTCGCACCTCAATACGAGCTGATTTCTCATTATGCAACGGAACTCTAATCATTGCACCTCGGTCAATCTCCGAAACTTTAATCTCGTTAGGCGCCTCAAAATGAGGATCAAGTCTTCGATATGCATTGACACTGCTATTTAAAATTAAACAAATATCATTAGCATTTGATAGTACTCTTTCAATAAATTTCCAAGCAAGCTCTGAAAGTTGTCCCCGCCCTTTCACATCATGAAATAAATTCTTGCCTTGTTTGAAAATAGAAATATTTGTATGCATTCCACTACCGTTAATTCCCATAATTGGTTTTGGTAAAAATGTAGCTGTCATTCCCATGTTACGAGCAACTTGACGGCAGATCAATTTATAAATCTGAATCTGGTCAGCAGCAATCATCGCATCTGCATAAGAATAATTTAATTCAAACTGCGAAGGAGCCACTTCTGGGTGATCTTTTTCATTTTCAAAACCCATCGCTCGCTGAGCTTCTGCCGATTGATCAATAAAATTTCGTAAGATATCTTTTGGTAAAGAATGATAGTATCCACCCATTGATACTAATTCAAATCCAACTTTTTCATTATATATTTGCTCCGCATCAATCCCTTGAACCAAAAAACCTTCAACCTCGTTGGCAACGTAAACTTTATACTGATATTTTTTTTGTAATAATTCCAGATAACTTTGTAAGATTCCTCGACCATCCATTTGATAAGGTTTTTCATTTTGATCATTAATACGACCCATAATCAAAACTTTTCCTGGTCCAAAAACATCGGTTGGTAGCCACCAAAATGCACTCCAATCAATACCAAGTCTAAGGTCCGATTCTGCCTGACGAGAAAAACCACGAATAGAGGAGCCATCAAAAGTCATATTATCGAAAGATTTAAGAAAAAATTTTTTATCATAATCAATCATGTGAAAGCGACCTTCAAGATCCGAAAATCCAATAGTTACGGCTTTTAATCTTTTCTCTTTTTTTAAATAATTAATATAAAATTCTTTTAATTCTTTTTCGGGGACACCTTCTTTTCTCTTCTTTTTTGCTGTTAAATTCATTTCCTCCAATTCATCGTAAGGGATTTCTAAAAAAGACCTCAAAGGCTTATTATCCATAAAATTATATTAAAATAAATAATAATTAATATAATTTATACTAGTTTTATATTAAAGTCAAGAAGAATAATGGAGATAATGTCAAATGATAAATCAACATCAAATAACAAATGTTTAAATATTAAAAATTTGATATTTAAATTTGACTTGACATTTGAATTTTATCATTTGTCATTCTGTATTTGTGTTTTGCCTTCGTATAACAGGTCTTGGCTTGGCACCTTCTGCCGGTCCGACGTACCCAGCCGCCTCGAGTTGATCAAGAAGTCGAGCTGCACGTGCATAGCCGATAGATAGTCGTCTCTGAAGAAGTGATGCAGATGCCTTATCTTGTTGCATGATAATTTCGATTGCCTGATTAAAATAAGTATCATTTTCTCCACCGTTTACTGCATACGATCCGCCTCCGGCTGTTTTAATATTGACTGCTTGCTCCGTTACCTCAGTCGTATAGTGGACTTCAGGAGATTGAGATTTTAGGAAATTAACTAAATTATTTATCTCACTTTCAGTAATATATGGACCTTGAATACGGACTGGTTTGGCTTTATCTGGGGGTAAAAACAACATATCTCCGCGACCTAATAATTTCTCCGCTCCTGGCATATCGATAATAACTCTCGAGTCAATCATTGATGAAACATTAAAGGCGATTCTGGTTGGGATATTTGCTTTCATTAAGCCTGTGATGACGTCAACCGATGGTCTTTGAGTTGCAAGTATTAAATGAATACCTGTGGCTCGAGCCATCTGAGCAATTCGAGTAATTAACTCTTCAGATTCGCCTGGTGCAAAAATCATAAGATCGGCAAGTTCGTCAATAACAAAAATTATATATGGTTTTTTTTCAACTCCCTTTATCAGATTGTATCCATCAATATTTCTGGCACCAACTTTAGCAAATATTTTATATCGCTCCTGCATCTCACCAACTGTCCATTTTAATGCCGAAATAATTTTTTCTCCTTCAACAATAACTTCTGTAAGCAAATGAGGAATTGAATTGTACATCGAAAGCTCTACCCTCTTAGGATCGACTAAGATCATTCGCAGATCTTCAGGTCGAGTCCTAAATAAAAACGCTGAAATCCAAGCATTTAGCATTACCGATTTACCTGATCCAGTTGAACCGGCAATCAGTGCATGCGGCATTTTGGAGATAGAGGCAGCAACTGGCTGACCTGAAACATCAAGACCTAAAGGAACAAGTAATGGATCATTATTAGTTGTAAATACAGGTGATGAAAGTAAATTTTTTTCAGTAACTATTTCCGCTCTTTTATTTGGAATCTCTATTCCAACCAGTGCCCTACCTGGAATTGGTGCCTCAAGACGAACCTGTCCAGTTGTAGCGGCAAGAGCTAGAGCCAAATCATTTGATAAAGCAGTAATTCGAGATAATTTGGTTCCTTGTGTAATTTGTAAAGCATATTGCGTAACGGCTGGACCTTTATTGACCTCTGCGACTCTAGCCTTAATTCCAAAAGAATCTAAAGTTGTTTCGATTGTTTGGGCATTTTTATTTACATCTCCCCGATCGGCTTCTTTTTGGGCTACGTCAGCAAGCAGGCTTAGTGGAGGATATACCCAGGTTGAATTTGTTGATTGTGGAAGAGGTTTGATCGTAAACTCTTCTTTTTTTTCCAAAACTACCGTTGTGGGAGCCATCTGAGTAACCATTAATTTTTTGGACTTTTCCTCAATCTTACTATCAACTATAAACTGATTTTCACTTTTTATAAACCTATCATCTTTCTTAGAAAATAATGATCGAAATACATAATTTTTTATAAAAATTAAACCTGATTTTAAAATAGTAAAAATAAAAATCAAAAATGCATCGATTGAAGTATCTAGAAATAAGATTAATCCGATGATGAGAATTACCCCAATAATAATCACCGCTCCAACTGTCGAAAAATCTAATTTTAAATTTTCAAAAATACTTGAACCAATCTCACCCGATTGAAAAACTCCAATTAAAGCCACAAAGATCATAATTAATCCTCCTGTGATATTTGGCTTGATAAATTTAAATTTCTTAGTATTAAAAAAATGAATTGAAAGAAGAAGTAGAATTAAAGGAATAAAAATAGAAAGACCACCAAATTTTGAAACCAATACTTGATTTATCTGATAAAGGATTCGCCCACTTTCTTGATTGGCAAAACTTTTTATAAAAGAAATTAAAGAAATAAGTGAAGAACCAAAGATAATAAAGCCAAAGATATTAAATATTGCTCCCTTATTTATTTTGAATTTAAAAAACGGCAATTTAAAAAATGTTTTACGTCTAGCCATATTTTTCATTGTACAGGATTATTTTATCATTTGCAGATTTACCCGCCCCATGTTGTCAATTTGGTAGACTTTGACTTTGATGCGTTGACCTAGTTTTACAACGTCCTCTGGATGTTTGACAAATCCTGTTCCCATTTTGGAAACGTGAACCAAACCTTCTTTTCCTGGGACCATTTCAACAAACGCTCCAAATGGCAACATTCTTTTCACTTCTCCCTCAAACTCCTCCCCAACTTGAATTTCGCGGGTTATATTTCCAATATGGGCTACAGCCTCATCTACCTTGGCTCGGTCTAAGCCAGAGACTGTCACTTTTCCGTCATCATCAACATTGATCTCTGTCTGAGTTCGGGCAATTAAAGCTCTGATATTTTTTCCACCCGGTCCTATGATTTCTCCAATTTTGTCAGGTGGAGGTGTGAGGACCACAACTTTTGGAGCATATCGTGATACTTCTTTTCGAGGTGCAGAAATTACCTTATTCATTGCCTCAAGAATATGAAGTCGGGCTACTTTTCCCTGTTCAAAGATATCTTTAATCATTTTTGATGTCAATCCCTTATTTTTTACATCAAGCTGAATAGCTGTAATTCCGTCGGTAGTTCCTGCAATTTTGAAATCCATCTCTCCAGCAAAATCTTCCAACCCAACGATATCGGTCAAAACTGCATATTCATCATCTGATTTCGTGACAATTCCCATCGCAACACCTGCTACAGCCTGTTTTAAAGGAACACCTGCGTCCATTAAAGACAATGATGAACCACAAATGCTACCCATCGAAGAAGATCCGTTTTCAGATAAAATTTCAGAGACTACTCGAATCGCATATGGAAAATCTAAGGGGGTTGGAAGGACTGGTTCAATCGCTTTTTCGGCAAGAGCTCCATGACCAATGGCGCGACGGGAAGGACCAATCATTCGTCCAGTTTGACCGTATGAATAAGGTCCGTCTGAATAATGGTGGATATATCTTTTTGATTCCATTCCCTCAGGTCCTTCAATCAGCTGTTCTAAAGTTGATGAACCAAGAGTTGCAATTGACAAAACCTGAGTTGACCCTCTCTGAAATAATGCTGAGCCATGAGTTCGAGGAAGTAAAGATACTTCAACTCCCAACTCACGAACTTGATTTAATTTTCTTCCATCTGGTCGAATTTTTTTGTCTATTATGTCAGATTTAATGTTGGCGTAATTATATTTTGTAATTGCCGTCAAAATTTGCTTTGTATCAAATTTTTTTTCTAATTCTTCATAGATCGTTTCAACAATTTCTTTGATCAACGCACTGTCACTCCCTGCAGTTGAAGCAGAGATTTTTACAGCCTCAAGAATTTGGGTAGCATATTTTGATTTAACAAGTTTTGTTATTTCAGAATAATCAATCTCCTCAGGGATAGAATCTTTTTTCTTTCCAATTTCTTTTGCAATTTCTTCAATAAATTCAATTATCTTTTTATTTTCAATCTTTGCCATTTCAATTCCTTCTTGAATTATTTCGTCGCAAATGGTATTGGCTTTAGTTTCGATCATTAAAACTTTGTCTTTTGATGAAGACACAACTAAATCAAGATCAGAAAACTCTTGTTCGTTTTCAGTTGGATACAAAATGAAAGCACTTTCTTTTTTATCTGTTGAAGAACTAACATAACCAACGCGGACTGTTGAAATTGGACCAGCCCATGGAATCGATGAAATTGAAAGAGCTGTTGACACGGCAATTGCAGACAATACTTCTGGATCATTAACTCCGTCAATTGAAAGGAGGGTAACTACAACCTGAACTTGTTTTTTGTATGTTTTTGGAAAAAGGGGTCGAATTGAGCGATCTATAATTCTTCCGTTTAAGACAGCTTCATCCGATGGTCGACCTTCACGTTTTACCCAGCGACTCCCTTTGATAATTCCACCGGCATATAATTTTTCGGCATACTCAACAGATAATGGAAAATAATCAAGATTAGGATTTTCTGGACCAACGGCAACAGTGACAAGCACTGCGGTGTCTCCAAGAGTAGCATAAACTGAAGCATCAACTGCTTGAGCTAATTTTCCAAACTGAAGCGTTAATTTCTGCCCATCTAGTTCTATCGACTTTTCTAATATTTTCATAGAATTTTGAGAAGTGAGAACAAGCCTAAAAGTTATTGTTACATTGTTTCATGGTTCAATTGTTAAAGTCTAACAATGAAGCAATGGAGCAATGAAACAATTAGACTTATTGTTCACCTGTGAATTTTTAATTATTTTTTAAGACCAATTTCTTTTATTAAAGCCTTATATCTTTTTTCATCCAATTTTTGCAAATAGTTTAGGATTCTGCGTCTTTTAGCAATGACTTTAAGAAGACCACGTCTTGAATGATTATCTTTTTTATTAATCTCTAAATGCTCAGCAAGTTTATCAATTTTATGACTAAGTAAGGCAACCTGCACTTCAGGTGAACCTGTATCACCTTTTTTTTGACCAAATTTATCAATTATTTTTTGCTTGTCATCTTCAAGATTTGATTTTGGAGTTGTTTCAACAATAGATTTAACCGACTTGACTGATTTAACCGGTTTAACTGTCTTCGCTGATTTGACTTGTTTAACCGACTTAGCTGACTTGACTGATTTAACCGGTTTAACTGCTTTTACTGTTTTTGCCATAGATTCCTATTATAATTGAAGATCATGATACATGCAAGAGAGAAATATGGAAAAAAAATAATATTTTTACTTATATTTTTGTTTTTTATCTTAACTTTTGCCTATCTGATATCTCCTTCAAATATCATCACTGTCACCATAATGAATATATTAATAGGTTCTTTTTTCTTTTTTTTATTAAAAACATTTTTGACAAAAAAGCTTGCCCTTATTTTAACTTTACCAATTTTCTTAATAATTACACTATTATCTTTAAAGCTTTTTGATCTATTAAATATCGCTCTTGTGATTGCCCTATCAATCGCAGTTGGATTATTAATTAGGTGAGTAACTGCTCAATCGATTAATCGATTGAGCAATACTTATTACCGATTAATCAATAATACAGGAATGACAACATGTTACACCGTAACATTAGGGTGTAACAATTATCTTTGAGCTTATTGAGAGCCCGTTGACTATTAATAATAGTAGTAGTAGAATACTCTTTAGTATGTCGATTACTGAGATACAGTTTACTGAGCCAAGAAGAAATCATTTTGGAAGTCTGAAAGATAAAAATATTCTTTCTGTAGGAAATCAAACTGTCTATGCAGTAAATAAAGATGGAAATCGCTTCGACATCATATATAAGGATCGAGTCTTAACTCCGGCAGGTTATCGATTAGCAGCTGCAATAATTGGAGCCATTATAGGATTAGCTATCTATTTTTGATTCTCTTCATATTTTTAATAAAATGTTAATTTGATGTTATAATTTTTGTATGCCAAAGAAATTTTACATCACTGCTGCGATTCCATATGTCAATGCCGCCCCACACATCGGTCATGCGCTTGAATTTATCCAAGTTGACGCGCTTGCACGTTATCATAAATTGCTTGGTGATAAGGTAACTGCTTTAACCGGTGGAGATGAGAATGCTCTAAAAAACGTCCAAGCTGCCGAAAAAGCAGGATTTCCGACTCAAGTGTTTGTTGACAAAAATGCTAAATTGTTTGAAGAATTGCTGACAAAATTAAACTGTCAATTTGATGTTTTTCAAAAAGGGTCCAGCGCTTCTCACTTCAAATCAAGTCAAGAGCTCTGGAATAGATGTTTTGAAAAAGGAGATATTTATAAAAAAAATTACGAGGGTCTTTACTGCGTTGGTTGTGAAACTTTTTATACTGAAGACGAGCTTAATGAAAAAGGCGAATGTGCCGAACATCCAGGAAAAAAATTAGATAAGGTGTCTGAGTCAAATTATTTTTTCAAGCTCTCATCCTATCAATCTCAATTAGTCCAATTAATCTCATCAGATAAACTTAAAATATCTCCAGACTTTCGTAAAGCTGAGATTCTTAATTTTTTAAAAGAACCTCTTCGTGATATTAGCGTTTCCAGGTCAAACGAAAGAGCTAAAAATTGGGGAGTACCCATCCCCAACGACCCGACTCAGAGAATGTATGTTTGGTTTGACGCTTTAAATATTTACAGATCAGGAGTTCCTGATTCAACCTGGCCGGCCGACTTGCACGTAATTGGCAAAGGAATAATTAGATTTCATACTGTCTATTGGCCAGCGTTTTTACTTTCGGCAGGACTTGCCATACCTAAGGCTGTTATGGCTCATGGATATCTGACGGTTGACGGGCAGAAGATGTCTAAAACTGTTGGTAATATTATAGACCCTCTAGAAATTATTAAAAAATATGGAGTTGATGCTTTGCGATATTACTTGCTTCGAGAAATTCCACCGTTTGACGACGGTGACTTTTCATGCCGAAGACTTGATGAAGTTTATTCTTCCGACCTTGCCAACGAACTTGGCAACTTAGTTATGAGAATTACCACTCTCGCCGAAAAAGACGGACTAGAAGTTACCTCTACACCTTACACCCTACACCCTACACCCTTATTCAACACCTTTCAATTCAACACTATCCTTGAAGATATTTGGAAAAAGATTAAAATTTTAAATAAACAAACTGACGACTTTGCGCCTTGGAAAAAAAACAGTATAGAACGAAAAGAGTTTTTAACGAATTCCTTAAATGAAATTCATAAAATAGGTTTTGAACTCCAACCGTTCTTGCCAGAAACCGCTGAAAAAATCCTCAAAACCACCACTGGAAAAATTACAAAAATCTCCCCGCTTTTTCCCCGCCTTGTTAAATAATATTCGTAGTGGTGTGATTCATCAATCATTGTTACATTCTTGGAGCGACCGCACCAAGATAGTGATTTGATTATCTTATGAACGATCGTATATAAGATAATCTGATATAATTTTTGATATGAAAATTACTTGTGTCGCTACTGACCCGGTTATTGAAAAATATCTTCAACCATTAAAAGAAATCGGAAAACTTAAAGTTTATAAAAAAGAAAATTTGAACCAATTGGAAGCTATAGAGCTGGTAAAAGATACGGAAATATTAGTAACAGGTCCTGAATCAATAGGGGCACTTACTGAGGAAATCTTAAAACAATTAACCAATTTAAAGTATATTGCACTTCTTACAATTGGTTACAACTGGGTCGATGTAGATTATGCAAATAAAATCAAGCTCCCAATAAGTAATATCAAAGGTGCTACCGCAGAGTCTGTCGCCGAACATATCTGGTCTATGATTCTTGATCTTTCCAAGCGAGTAAATGAATTTGATCGGGAAGCCAGATTCAAAAGTGCATATAATTTTTCTTTTTATAAGGGTCATGAGGTTTATGGAAAAACCCTAGGAGTCTTGGGTCTTGGTGATATTGGTCTGAAAGTCGCCCGAATTGCCAGAGCATTTGATTTAAAAGTATTAGGCTTAAATAAATCAGGTAAAACCTATGAAGGAATAAATTTAGTTGATAAAAACACATTGTTTAAAGAATCAGATATTATTGCCGTTTGCCTGCCTTTAAATTCAGATACAGAAAATTTTATTGACAAGGAAGAGATATTTCTAATGAAACAAGGTGTAATAATCGTAAATTGTGCTAGAGAAACGATTGTTAACAAAGAAGCAGTAATCGAAGGATTAAAAAATAAAAAAATTTTTGGTTATGGTATTGAAACAGCAATACTTAAACCAGTTGATAAAAACGATGACTATTACAAATTTCCAAATGTGATTGTAACTCCTCACAATGCTTTCAATACGGTTGAAGGCGATCAAAGAAGCTATGAAATGGTGATAAGTAATATAAAATCTTTCATAAAAGGAAAACCTCAAAATTTAATCACTCACCATTAACCACTGTTTTTGCTAAACTTATATTATGAAAGAAAGATTAAAAATACTTCTTAATAAATTAAAATCTCACAAAAAAATTGTTATTTCCGTTAGTGGACTATTCTTATTATTATTTACTTATTTTTTTATCTTCTATCGCCTTCCTTCCCCTGCTAGTTTAAAAAATTTTAAAGCTACAGCTCTTTCGACTCATATTCTTGACCGCAACGGAAAATTGCTTTACCAACTATATTCAAAACAAAAAAGATCTCCAATAAAAATTAATGATCTGCCAAAATATGTTGGAAAAGCTTCAATTTCAATAGAAGATAAAAATTTTTATCAACACAATGGGATTTCAATATTTGGAGGAATGCTTCGTGCTGTCAAAGACACTCTACTTAGACAACAATTACAGGGAGGATCAACAATCACTCAACAGTTAGTTAAGTCCGCTCTTCTCACACCTGAGAGGACAATTCAAAGAAAAGTCCGGGAAATTGTTCTTGCAATTTGGACAGAAAAAATATTTTCAAAAAATGAAATTCTCGAGCTTTACTTAAACCAAATTCCTTACGGTGGTGCAGTCTATGGAATTGAAGAAGCCTCCCAGAGATTCTTTGGTAAACAAGCTAAGAAGCTGACACTGGCAGAATCAGCGTTTTTGGCAGGATTACCTCAAGCGCCTTCGCAATATTCTCCGTACAATAATCCTGATTTGGCATTAAAACGCCGTAACGAAGTTTTAAAAGCAATGTTGGAACAAAAATATATTGATAAAAACACTTATGAAAAAGCGATAAATTCAAGGATTATCGTCAAACCCTTTGAAGAAAAAATTAAAGCACCGCATTTTGTTTTTTACATAAAAAATTTGCTTGAACAAAAATACTCTACTGAAGAAATTGAACAAGGCGGACTAAAAATCACAACAACTCTTGATCTGGATATTCAAGAAGAAGCGGAAAAAATTCTTAAGGAAGAAATCGAAAAAGCAAAAGACCTTGATGTTTCAAATGGTGCAGTTTTGATCACTCGTCCCCCGACTGGCGAAATCTTGGCAATGCTTGGAAGTGTTGATTATTTTGCCACAGGAAGCGGTACTTTTAATGTTGTCACCTCAGACCGTCAACCAGGAAGCTCGATTAAACCTATTAATTATGCAATTGGAATTGAAAGAAAACTAGTTACAGCGGGGACTGTCTTTATAGATTCGCCTACCTGTTTTGTAGGAGGAGGTCAGCCAAAAGGTTATTGTCCCGTCAATTATGATGGACAATTTCATGGTCCACAGGCATTGCGATTTTCTCTCGGAAATTCTTTTAATATCCCTGCTGTCAAAATGTTAGCACTAAACGGAGTTGCTGATTTTGTAGCTTCAGCCTCAGCTTTTGGTATAAATAGTTTCAAGGATCCAAAAAATTATGGACTTTCTTTAACTCTTGGTGGTGGAGAAGTCAAGATGACTGAGATGGCAACAGCATTTTCCAGTTTTGCTAATCGTGGAGTCGTTAAAGAACTTAATCCAATTTTGAAAATTGAAGATAAATTCGGAAAGACTCTTTATAAATTTGAAAGTCCAAACTTTGTCGCTGACATAAAAAAACCTCTAAATTATCCTAGCTTCTTTTCAATTAAGGGGAAAAGACCACTTTCAGAAGAAACCGCTTTTATAATTTCTCATATTCTCCTTGATGATAATGCTCGCTCTCAAGCGTTTGGAGCAGGCTCACTCTTGGCAATTCCTGGAAAGGCTGTCTCAGTCAAGACAGGAACAACCGATGACAAAAGAGACAACTGGACGATTGGGTACACTCCAAATTTTTTAACTGCAGTTTGGGTAGGAAATAATGATAATTCACCAATGAATCCTTATCTTGCCTCAGGCGTAACTGGGGCTGCTCCAGTTTGGAATCGAATTATGAAATATTTATTAAAAAATCAACCTGATCTTTGGCCAATTAGACCTGGAAATGTCATAGGTCAACAGGTGTGTTGGGATTCTGGCGATCTTATGTCAAAAAAAGAGGATGGAACCGAAAGTTGCGCGCCACGATTTGAATATTTTATAAAAGGAACAGAACCAAAAGAGCCTCATATTTTTAAACAAACAATTGCCGTGACAAAAGATGACAAATTGGCGCCTTCTAATTGGCCTGACGTTGAAATGAAAGAAAAAACTTTAATCAAAGATATGTTTGGACTTTACTGCGTCGACTGTAGTCATGATAAGGAACCATACCAAAATGTTAGACTTTAAAAAAATAAAATCCATCGCCATAGTTGGTTTATCTGACAACCCTGAACGTCCATCATACAAAGTTGGAAAATATTTATTTGAAAAGGGTTTTAAAATTTTTCCTGTCAATCCGAATATTAATAACTTCTTAGGAATTAAAAGTTATAAAACTCTTTCTGAAGTAAAAGAAAAAATTGATGTTGTTGATATTTTTCGCAAGTCAGAATTTGTAGGACAAATAGTTGACGAGGCAATCAAAATTGGTGCCAAAAGTATCTGGATGCAGGAAGGTATCTCCGACGAAGTAGCTGCCACCAAAGCCCGTGCTGCAGGATTAAATGTCGTCATGGATATGTGTATGATGAAAGCCTGCAAGAAAGTTCAAAGCTAAAATATCAAACCTCAAAGCCAAGTTTAAATCTTCAAGTTTTTTGTTATTTTTTATTTTTAAATTTTTTTTGATATTTGATTTTTGATCTTCGGTATTTTCAAATATAAATTTAATTAAAATTCATTTGACATGATATCATCATACTAGTATACTACTTACATATATGAATAAGGTAGGGGAGTTGATCGAAGCTTTTTTGAAAAACAAATCAAATAGCGAGATGTTAGATTTCCTAAAAGGAATTCTTACACCACGCGAACTCGACGAACTTGTTACTAGATTACAAATTATCAAACTTATAAAAAAAGGCCTCCCCCATCAAGAGATCGCCCGACGTCTTAAAGTCGGCGTCGCAACTGTAACAAGAGGATCGAGGGAGTTACATCTAGGGAGATTCAAGAAAGTTTAGCAATTGTCATTCCCGTGGAGGCGGGAATCCAGGAACATGGATCCCCGTTCCATGCCCGCAATGCTTCGCAATGCGTGGCAGGCGGGTTCACGGGGATGACAAATAATTACTATGAATAACAAATACAACAAAAATTGGTGGACGAGCAACCTCTGGTGAAGCAGAAGACTTTTTTGATGGTCAAACCTCTGCTTCAAGCGGAGGTTTTTTCTTTGCCTCGACGAAGCTTTAGCGAAGTCGGGTTTGATAAATATTATTAATTTTCAATTTTACAAAACTATGAATCACACAAATTTTGCACTTAATGAATCCGAGATTCCAAAATATTATTTAAATATCTCTTATTATCTAAAAAAATATTTAGGTAAATTACCTGATCCGCCACTTAACCCAATGACAAAACAACCGGCAGGTCCCGCTGATTTATCAGCTATTTTTCCAATGGAACTAATTAAACAAGAAGTATCTCTTGAAGAAAAAATAGAAATTCCCGAAGAAGTCAGAGATATTTACAAAATGTATCGACCTACTCCTCTCATTCGAGCCTATCGTTTGGAAAAATTTCTTGATACCCCGGCTCATATTTATTATAAGTATGAAGGTGCATCTCCAACTGGTGCACATAAGCTTAATACAACAATAGCTCAAGCTTATTACAACAAAAAGGAAGGAGTGAAGACTTTGATTGCCGAAACCGGTGCAGGACAGTTTGGATCGGCTTTGAGTTTGGCATGTAACTTTTTTGGCTTAAAGTGTCAAATATTTATGGTTCGCGTCTCTTATGATCAAAAACCATATCGAAAAACTGTTATGCAGTTGTACGGGGCAGATGTGACAGCCAGTCCATCAAATAAAACCGAGTTTGGAAAAAAAATTTTGGCTGGTAATCCAAGTCATTCCGGATCCTTAGGGATTGCCATCAGCGAGGCTCTTGAAACAGTCGTTAAAACTCAAGGCTCAAAATATTCTCTCGGGAGTGTTTTAAATCATGTATTACTTCATCAAACAGTTATTGGCTTGGAAGCAAAAAAACAGATGGAAAAAGCAGAAGAATATCCAGATGTCGTCATCGGTTGCGTTGGAGGCGGGAGCAATTTTGCCGGGATTGCTTTTCCGTTTATCGCCGATAAATTAAAGAATAAAAATAAGACAAGATTTATGGGGGTTGAACCATCATCTTGTCCATCGCTTACCAAAGGTAAATATGAATATGATTTTGGAGATACTGCCCAAATGACACCTCTTCTTAAAATGCATACACTGGGAAGCGGATTTGTACCATCGCCAATTCACGCCGGAGGCTTGAGGTATCACGGTATGGCCCCGCAGATTTCGTTTTTGTACAACGAAAAATTGATTGAGGCAGTTGCTTATGATCAAAATTCAGTTTTCCAAGCCGGTGTTGATTTTGCCAGGACTGAGGGGATAATCCCCGCCCCAGAGTCGACCCATGCCATAAAAGCGGCGATAGTCGAGGCAATCACCGCCAAAAAAGAGGAAAAGAAAAAAGTGATACTTTTTAACCTTTCAGGTCATGGACTCTTAGATTTAAATGGATATGATAAGTTTTTGCACAACCAATTATAAGAAAGTTTGTCATTCCCGCGGAGGCGGGAATCCAGTCGATAATTACATTATAAATGTGATATTAGTCTGGATCCCCTTCTTCAAGGGGATGGCAAAGAAATATAAATTATTAGTTGCTATAATAAATAGATATGAAAAAAAGAATTTTGACGGGAGATACACCTACAGGAAGATTACATATTGGGCATTTCGTTGGATCGCTTGAAAACAGAATAAAACTCCAACACGAATACGATACTTTTATAATTCTTGCGAATGTTCATGCGTATGCAAATTATTTTGACAAGTCAGAATTGATAAATGACAACGTATATAATGTTTTTCTTGACAATCTAGCAGTAGGAATTGATCCAAATATAGCTACAATTTTTTTAGAATCAGGAGTTCCTGAGCTTTTTGAACTTTATAGTTTTTTTTTAACGATGGTAAAACACTCAAGAGTAATTCGAAATCCTTCCGTTAAAGACGAAATTAAATATAAAAAACTTGATCCATCAATTGCCTTTGTTGTTTATCCAATACTTCAAGCAGCAGATATCTTGGGATTTAATGCCGATCTAGTACCTGTTGGCGAAGATCAATTGCCAGTTGTTGAACAAACAAGAGAAATTGCTCGAGAATTTAATAAGACTTACGGTGAAACTTTTGTAATTCCTGAGGGAAAAGTTGGACGAGTAAAAAGACTTGTAGGAACTGATGGAAAAATGAAGATGAGTAAAAGCGGATCAAATGCTATTTTACTTTCTGATGATGAAGAAATACTTCGAAAAAAAATCAAAAGTCTTTACACCGACCCCAATAGAATTCATGTAACAGATCCTGGAAAAGTTGAAGGTAATCCTGCTTTTATTTATCACGATGCTTTTAATCCAAATAAAGAAGAAGTGGAAGATCTAAAATCGAGATACCTTTTGGGAAAAGTCAGCGACGTAGAAGTAAAAGAAAAACTATTTATTGCATTAAATAATTTTCTGACGCCAATTCGTGAAAAAAGAAAATATTACGAAGATCATCCACAAATTGCAAAAGAAATATTAATTGAAGGAACAAAAAAAGCGAGAAAGGTTGTTATAGAAACGATTGAAAAATTTCGAGAAAAAACTAAGCTGAATAGCTTGATAGAAATAAAATAAAAAAAATGGGTCTTTTATAGTTTATCTATGGAAGTATTAATCTGCAGCAAATGTGAGGCTGAAATTCCGGCAGAGGGAGTTGGAAATGCAAACACTCTGCTTCAATTTTTACGGGTCATTCAACATTTAAAGGGTGCTCCTCATTATTTTAAAAGACCAGTTCATTTATTAACTGAAACTGATGGGTTAAAAGAATTATTTTGTGAGGAAAATAAGCCACGCAGCGTCATAGTTTTTGAGAGAAAATAAATTATCAGTCTTTTGAGGCTAAATACTACATTATAATGTTATAATGTAGTGAAAGTTTAAACTCCAAGAATTTTTTCAATTTCTGAAATTGCCTTATCTTTATTTTTCATGTCAAACCACACCGTTTGCCAGCCGTGTTTTTTTGCACCTTCAATATTTTCTTCCAAATCATCAATAAATAAAATTTCTTCTGCTTTAACTCTGGCTTTTTCGGTAGCAATCATATAAATTTCTTTTTCTGGTTTTTGATAACCAGTTGAACACGAAGAGATAATGGCGTGATAATCGTGATTGGGTATCTTTCCCTTTTCTATTGATTTTTCGACCATCCCTAGATAATGATTGGTCAAAAGCCCTATTTTATATTTATTAATTTTTTTTAATTTGCTTATTATTTTGTGAATCTTTTTTTGAGGAGTGCAACTACCAACCCAACTATCGGCAAAATCGTGAGATTCGGCATTTAAAAGCTGAAATCTTTTGATTGCTTTTTTCCATAGTTCATCGGCTGTCATTTTTCCCCGAGTCATATCATCTTCATGCTCCATCCAAAAATCCATAAACTTAGCTGGATCAATACTAAATTTCTTCGTCGTCTCATCAAATGAAGCTGCATATTCATTTAAAACATTCCCAACATCAAAATATATAAATTTAATTTGTTTCACAAATTTATTATACCAAGTAACCAATTAACCCATAACTCATAACCGACAAATATTTATCCCTTGCTTTTCAAAAAATTCTATTTTATGATTATTGGTGAACAATTGTTTACATAAAGGATGTTGTCATCCCCGTGAAGACGGGGATCCAGCGCATTATTATATACTCCCTCTTTCGAGGGAATGACATACATTTGTTATTTGTGATTTGAGGTTTTATTAGGAATTAGTAATTAGAAATTAGTAATTTTATCCATGGATATTCCACTTGCAGAGCGGCTTCGCCCGCAATCTCTTGATGAATTTGTTGGGCAAGTTCATCTGGTTGGAATTGGTAAACCGATCCGCCGAATGATCGAAAACAAAAAAGTGATCTCTATGGTCTTTTGGGGGCCTCCTGGGACGGGAAAAACAACTCTTGCCAGAATCATTGCTAAATATATCGAAGCCAATTTTATCCCATTTTCGGCGGTCGCCGGAGGTGGAGTTGCCGAGGTCCGTAAAATTATTGCCGAGGCCAAAAAAAATTATGGACTTTTTCAAAAAACAACCGTCCTTTTTGTTGATGAAATTCATCGTTTTAATAAAGCCCAACAAGATGCTTTTCTCCCTTACGTTGAAGATGGAACAATAACACTGATTGGAGCAACGACAGAGAACCCGGGATTTGAAGTGATTGCCCCTTTGGTTTCACGCAGTCAGATCTACGTTCTTTATTCTTTGACTGAAGAAGAAATAAAAACCATTGTTTCACGGGCAATAAAATTTTATTCAAAACATAAATTTGATAAAGCTGCCATTGAACATATTATAAAAAATTCTAACGGTGATGGAAGAACCGCAATTAACGCTGTAGAACTCGCCGCCTCACTTTCCAAAAAAATAACACTTAAAGTTGCCGAAGTTGCAGTGCAGAGAAAAGCAATCTTTTACGACAAAAAAGGTGACTGGCATTATGATGCGATTTCCGCTTTTATCAAATCGATGAGGGGGTCAAATCCTGATGCTACTCTTCATTATTTAGCTCGAATGATCAAAGCCGGAGAAGACCCTATTTTTATCGCCCGTCGTTTGGTTATCTTTGCGTCTGAGGACGTTGGTAATGCACAGCCAACCGCATTAGTGTTGGCGACATCCGCCATGCAGGCAGCCCATATGATCGGCTGGCCCGAAGCCGGTCTGATATTGGCACAAACTGCAACATATCTTGCCACCGCAAAAAAATCTATCGCCTCAACAAACGGGATCATGGCAGCCATGGGAGATATCGACGAAAAAAATCTTGATCCAATCCCTCTTCATCTTCGCAATGCTCCAAATAAACTTATGAAGTCTTTGGGATTTGGTCAAGGTCATGTTCGCTATCCCTGGAAAGTCGAACGCGAAACTGGAAGAAAGATTGTTCAAGAATACATGCCAAAAAATTTAAAAGGGAAAAAATATTACGTAGTTGATTGGAAATAAACTAGAATCTCTCTTATCAATTTTGTTAAATCACTATCAATGATATCTTGAAATAATTTTTTTTCTAATTCTTTTGATTCGCTCAATATTTTATCTTTTATTTCCTTGTCAATTTTGTAATTTATTAAAGTCTGTTTAAACCAAACCAAATCGCCTTCTTTCAAAGTTGATTTTCCAAAGAAAGAACAAAAACGTTCTTTCTCTATATTGTTAGCTTTTTCTAAAAAAATTTGAATAATCAAAGTGTTTTTTCCCTCCCTTATATCAGAATCTGTTGGTTTTCCTAAACTTTTTTCATCAGCAAATGTTCCGTCATAATCGTCTTTTATCTGAAATAAAATTCCTGTTTTTCTTAAAATTTCTTCCCATTTTTTTATTTCACTCTTTTCAACTTTAGCCAAACTAAGTGCAATAATTGCCGGCTTAACAAAAGTATAACGTGCAGTTTTAAGCTCCATGATTTTATCAACATCATCAATTTTGACCGTATCTAAATATTCACCAACTAAAAGTTCTTGTTTAAATTCATTGTATAAATTAATAATATTCAAATCATTTATTTCTTGATTAAATATTTCATCAGCTAACATTAAGCTCAAATCACCCGCCAAAATTGCGGTTGAGAGATTGTATCTTTTGTGAACGGTCGGTTTTCTTCTCCTTAAATCGGAGACGTCAATAATATCATCATGAATCAAAGCAAAACTATGAAATAGTTCAAAGATAAACGAAAGTTTTAAAGCTTTTGCTGAATTTTGAGAAGTGTAACTTAAAAAAGCATGATAAAAAATTGCCGGTCGCAATCGTTTACCGCCATTATTAATAAATTCTTGTATTATTTTTACTAAATCGACTGCTTTATTATCAATTTTCTCAAATAAAAATATTTTTCTACTTAAATATAAATTAATTTCTTTATCAAATATTTTTTTAAAATCTGTAAGTATTTTCATTTGCCAAATCGTCGCTTACGCTCTGAATAATTGTTAACAGCAATTTCCAATTCTTCTGCAGTAAAATCCGGAAAATATAGATCGGAAAAATATAGCTCACTATACTCGCTCTGCCAAAGCATAAAACCCGAAAGTCGCTTTTCTCCTCCTGTCCTAATAATAAGGTCAGGATCAGGAATCCCTTCCGTATCTAAATTTTGCTCAACACTTTCCTTTGTTATCTTTGATCTTTGATCTTTGATCTTTGATATTGATCTTACTATTTCGTCTCTTCCTCCATAATTTAATCCTATGACAAAAGTCATTTTCTTATTTTCTACTGTGTCTTTTGTCATTTTAGTAATTTCAATTTGAAGATCGTCGGGTAATCCTTTCAAATCGCCTATTGCCACAAATTTTATTTGTTTCTTTTTAAATTCTGACAATTTATTCTTTAAAAAATATCGAATTAAATCAAATAAATTATTCAACTCATCTTTACTTCTGCCAACCAAATTTTCAGTGGATAGTGCCCAAAAAGTAAAGCATTTTATATCTAGCCGAATCATTTTATCTATCAAATTTGGGAGAGTAGTTTGAGCAGCATACCTGTGACCTTCTGTTGCTAGTTTTCCTTTTTCCCTAGCCCACCGTCGATTGCCGTCAGGGATTATTGCTACATGTTTTGGGAAATTACTATTCATATTAAAATAAGTGTTGTTCAACTAACCTTGCTCCAACTGCTGGTCTATTAACAATAATTTTCTTAATTTCCTTAATCTCTTCTAATTTCTTAATTAGTTTCTCCCTATTTTTTTCTTCAACAATCAGGTGAATGTCCTGTCCGGTATTAACGGTGAAATAAACTTCCAATCCTTCATTCCTCCATTTTTTAACCCACTTCATCATCATGATTGTTTCCGGTTGAAAGTAAATAAGAGACGGAGTTGACGTCAACATGATCGCATGAAGCTCAAGAGCTTCGCTCTCAACAATTTCTCCAAACTCGGTAAAATTTTTTGATTTAAGGGCTTTTTTAAATTGAGCTATTTTTTCATTAATATTGTTTAACCTTGTTTGAAAAAAAGGACTGGTTTTAGCAAATTTTTGCCCGTCAGTTGACGAAATTTCTTTTTTATCAGAGCTAACAATCGACACGACATCAACTATATTCCAGTAATCTGGAGAGTAAAGAGATTTTGCCGACTCCCCTACCCACTCAACAAAACCATCAGGGATCGAGCGACAGGCGGAACCAGATCCAAGGCGTGCTAATATCGATAATTCTTTTTCATCTAAATTTAGTCCTGCTGCCTTGGTTGCAGATAAAGTCAAAGCTGCAAAACCCGATGCAGAAGAAGATAAACCAGTTCCATCTGGAAAATTATTGATAGACACGACTTTTGCTCTTAATTTTAAGCCAGATTTCTTCCTTATTAAATCCAAATGTTTGATTACACGTCTCGATTGAATATCATCAATTCCGTCATTTATGACTACAGAGTCCTCGGCATATTGAGAGCCAAATTCAACAGTTGTTGTCGTTGTCAGATCGCTTAAATTCATCGAAATACTATTATTATCTGGAATTTTTTTATCTTCATCTTTCTTTCCCCAATATTTAATGAAGGCAATATTTGATGGGGCAATTGCAGTTGCTTTCATATATTTATTTTAACGTTTAATAT
This sequence comes from bacterium, assembly GCA_021825445.1. Taxonomy (GTDB): domain Bacteria; phylum Patescibacteriota; class Microgenomatia; order UBA1406; family GWC2-37-13; genus GWC2-37-13. The sequence continues at coordinate 37,361 of JAKAHA010000002.1, forward strand.
TTCTCCTCCTGCATTAATTATAGCTGACTTAACGCTTTTTGTTTTATTTTCGGGAACAATTGAAATCATACAATCTCCTCCTCCGGCTCCCGATAACTTTGCTCCATAAGCACCAGCAGAAATTGCAACCTGACACATTACATCTAGTTTTTCAGTACTTACTCCAAGCTCCTGAAGAAGTTTATGATTTTGGTTCATCAACTCTCCCGTTTTTTCCCAATCAGAATTTACCAAACTAACTTTTGCCTCCTCAACAATATGCTTCATATTCTCAAATATATTTAAAGTTTTTGATCTTTGATCTTTGATCTTTGATCCTATTTTGTTAACAATACTTGTTGTGTCTGCTTTGACTCCAGAATATCCTATTACCAAAGACAAGTTTTTGACAGATAATGACTCGATTATTTTTCCTCCTGTTACAAAATAAATCGTTCCTCCAAAGACGGCAGATGCCACATCAAAGCCTGACCCTACTTTTTGAATTGATAAAACCACTTTGTACCCCAAATCAAAAATTTCCTTTTTTGAAATTTCAATTTTATAAAATTTACATAACGCTTTTATGGTGGCAACAGTCACGGCAGATGATGATCCAAGTCCAAATTTTGAAGAAAAATCACTATAAGTTTTTAATAATATCTTACTACTGACTTTATATTTTTTGCAAAATTGTTTAACCGTTTCTTCAACAAAACGAAGATCTTTTACTTGCGGGGCATCAATTTTAAATTTCTTTTCCTTTTCAACTTCAACATAAATACGTGAGTCAACACTGGTGACGATACAAGGATACCCGTAAACAACGACGTGTTCGCCAAACAACATCAATTTTCCCGGTGCCGATGATTTTATTTTTAACATAATTATTTTTTAATTAGTTGTCATCCCCTTGAAAAAGGGGATCCATGGTTCTTGGATTCCTGCTTTCGTGGGAATGACATTAATGTCGTATCAGACCTATATCATCTGTAATTAATCTATAAAATAAAATTTTTTTTGTAATCAAGCATTTTATCAGTTTTTCTTCATCCTCTGCATAAAATAATATAAACCCTGACCCGCTTTTTCGTCCACCAGCACCAGTGACTTTTCCAACACCAAACTTTAACAAATCTTTAAGTAATGTTTTTGTTACTTCAGAAACAACTCCAAGCTCCTCCAATAATTTTTCATTGTTAATGATGCTTTCTTTAAACAAGTCAATCTTCACATTTTCAATCGAGTCTAATATTTTTTTTGTTTCAATTTCTATTTTAATTAAAATAGTCTCAACCGATTCAACTGATTCAACCGATTTAACCATGTCCCCTGTTGTCTCTTCTGGTTTACCGCCATCGATCAAGAATAATTTCTCTTCAATATTCTTTGGTATTTTATAATCCAAATTTTTCAGACTTTTTTGCTTTTGATATAGAATTAATCCGCCAAAACAAGAAGCGGAATTATCAACCCCTGATGGATTAGAGTGGAAATGTTTTTCAATTTGAAAGGCCAGTTTATTAATTACTTTTTTATCAAACTTTCGTCCAGTATAAAATTCTAGAAATGCGGCAACCGATGCAACTGAAAGCGCAGCTGATGATCCCAGACCCCGACCAACTGGAATTTCTGATTCGATTTTATAACTAAACTGTTTGTCTTCAAAAATAATTTTTTTAATATTCAAAAAATCTTTTACTTTTTGACTAATAAATAGCACTTCCTTATTTAATTTACTATTTTGTAGCGGTCGCTCTAAGATGGTAAATTTAAGTCGGAGATTAACTGCCGAAACCAAGGCTGGATTACCGTAAACAACCGCATGTTCGCCAGATAAAATAACTTTTGCTGGTGCTGAATAAGTAATTTTGTCTATCATATTAGTCGTTCACTGATCTACTTCATGGGTTTAAATTTTATCCCATATGCAATTACGCCTTCTTCTGACGATGCTCTTACTTTGCGAAGCACTGAAATAACTTCTTGTCCGATTTTCAAATTCTTTTCTTCACAATCTACTAGTTGACCATAAATCTTTTCTTTATTTTCTAGCTTAACTAATACAACCGGGTAAGGTGCATATTTTTTAAAATCTGATCCCGGTGTAAAAATTTTTGTCCACGTCAATATTTTGCCTTTTTTTCCAAGGACTTTTCTAATTTCTTTTTGTCTTCGCCAAATTTTTACCGGTGAAATCATATTAAATTCCCAAAATTGTAACCACAGACGTTCCCCCTGACCCACCCACATTTTGAGCCAAACCATATTTGGCATTTTTAATCTGTCTTTTTTCCGCCTGTCCAGTCAGTTGTAAAAATATCTCTCCAATCTGTTTGATTCCAGTTGCTCCAACCGGATGACCCGACGCTTTTAATCCTCCTGACGTATTAACGATTAAATCTCCGCCATTTCCAAACATGGTTGATTGTTCAATAATTTTTTTTCCTGCCTCTCCTTTTTTCCAAAAACCCAAATCTTCCATGGCGAGTAGTTCGGCAATTGAAAAACAATCATGAAGTTCGGCAACATTAATCTCCGATCGATTAATTTTTGCTTTCTTAAAAGCCAGATTTCCTGCAATTTTTGTCGACAAAATTTCATCAATATTTTTTCTTTCTTTAAGTGATATTGTGTCAGTTGCAACTTCTGATGCTAATACTGAAACTGAATATTTTTGTTTTTTTACAACGCCTAAATTATTTGTCATAATGACAGCGGATGCACCATCTGAAATAGGCGAAGAATCCAATACTTTTAGAGGATAAGCAACATAAGGACTTTTCAAAACCTGATCCGACGTGATTGTTCTTCGAAAATGTGCTTTGTCATTTAATGTACCGTGAAAATGATTTTTTACTGAAACGTGAGCGAGATTTTTTTCAGTATAGTGATATTTTTCTAAATAAAAGTTTGCAATCATTGCGTAAAGTCCAGAAAAAGTCAAACCGGCTTCTTGCTCCTCACCTGAGGCGGCTGCAGACAAACCAGTGATTGTTTCTTCTGGCGAATAATCGGTCATTTTTTCAGCACCGACGATCATTACATTTTTGTTTGGATTGGCTTCCAAATAAGCTTTTGCTAAATTAAAAGCAACTCCGCCTGAAGCACATGCAGACTCGGATCTAAAAATTGGGATATTAACTTTTAAGATTTCGGCAATCTTTGAAGTCGTATGAAGATTATTTTCCAAAACTCCAGCTAACATATTCCCAAAAAATACTGCATCAATTTGTTTATTTTCAAGATTATTTTGCTTTAAGACTCCCCTCATCGCTTCTTCAACCAAATCAAATAACGATTTATCCCAAAGCTCTCCAAAACGGGTTGTGTAATATCCAGTTACGTAATTCATATCATTTCCATGTATTTTAAATAGGTTGGGTAATTTATATATTTTTTGTTAGAGATTATATTTGAAAATTCCTTTCTTCTTTTATCTAAATTTTTTGTCACTTTGAAAGCAAAACTATCGGAACCTGCACCACTTCCATAAGAACAAAGAAAAATTAAGTCACCTTCTTTTGCAATTTCTAAAACTGGCATCAAACCCATAAGGGCTGAGGCGGTATATGAATTGCCCAACTTATTGACCACTAATGAATCGCTAATTTGGGAATCTGAAAACCCTAAAGATTTTGCAATTTGAACTGGAAATTTACCGTTTGGCATGTGAAAAACTCCATAAGCAAAATCTGTTGGAATTAATCCTGTTTTTTTAAACAAACTTTTTGACGATTCTTCAACGTGGTAAAAATAAGATGGTTTTCCACTAAATCTTCCACCGTGAGAAGGATAGCGAATTCCTTCTCTTCGCCAAAAATCTGGCGTGTCTGAAGAAAATGTTTCAAAATCAATTAGTTCTAAAATTAAATCATCCTTTCCTAAAAGCAAAGAAACCGAACCCGATGCAGCCGTATACTCCAAAATATCATGGGTTTTTCCCATTCCCTTATCCGACCCTGTGACTAGTGCGTAATCGCTATAACCTGATTTTATCAAGGCTTGAGCAGAGATTAATGCCCCCGTTGCTGCTTTACAGGCAAATTCCGTGTCGTAAGCCAAATAATTTTTTTCAATTCCTAAAAATTCTGCCAAAATAGTTGAGGCAGGATTGACGGCGTAGGGATGAGTCTCTGAACCAAATAATACAACCTTGATTTTACTTCGATCAATTTTTTCATCAGACAATGCTAAAGACGCCGACTCAAAAGCCATGGTAAGAGAGTCTTCGTCAACTCCTGCAACTGCTTTTTCTGTAATCTGTAAAGACTTTTTGACGTCCTCTGGATTTTTACCCCAAACTTTAGCAATATCTTCTGTTTTTATCCGATATTTTGGAACGTAAAAACCGTATGAAACTATGCCGACCATATATTTTAAGAAATTCTAAATATTAAATTACAAATCACAAATAAATAATAAATATTAAATAATAAATTCTAAAAAGTTTAATATTTCTTGCTTATTATTTAAAATTTATTTGGAACTTAAAATTTATGATTTATGATTTTTTTATCTTCCTAACTTCTCATGCGTTCTCGCTAAACTTCCTTCCGCAAGCGATGCCAACAGAGATATCTCTCCCGCAAGTACTGCTCCTCCCAAAACTTCAGCTAGTTCAATTGAACTTTTCGCCCCAATAATTGATAACGCCTCCTGTTTTATTTTTATTTTTGTCCCACCGCCAACCGTGCCGACCATCACTGCTGGTAAATATACAGAAACATAAAGATCACCATTCTCTAAAACTTTTGCCGTCGTCATTCCCATACTACCCTCAACCAAGTGAGCTAGATCTTGCCCAGTCGCAGCAAAAAAAGCAGCCACGATATTGGCAAAATGAGCATTGAATCCAAGAGATCCGCTCATCGCCGATCCGATCATACATTTTGACAACCAAACTTCAAAGAATTTTTCTGAGGTCGTTTTTAAAACCTCTTCAACAATCTCTTTTTTTAAAATAGTTTCAGCCCAAACTCGCTTACCTCGACCTGAAATAAAATTTAGCCAAGCTGGTTTTTTATCGATACAAAAATTACCGCTGACTGCCAAACATTTGGCCTTAGTATTTTTTTCAATAAACTGTGACAAACTGTCTATGGCGATTGTCACCATGTTCATCCCCATCGCCTCACCAGTATCAAAATAAAATCTCACATAAACATATCTTCCGGCGATCCTTGTTCCTAATTTTTTAAGTTTTAAATGTGAAGAAGTTTTTTCTGTGATATCTTTAAGAAGGTTAAAATTATCGTCAAGCCATTTTTTAAATTCCATACTCTCTTTAAGTCCGGAAGTTTCAAATGCTGGTCCTCGAGTCGTACCGACATTTTCAACGTAGGACGTAGCTCCACCTGAAAGATTAATTGCTTTACAACCTCGACTAACTGATGCAACTAGAGCGCCTTCAGTAGTCGCGAGTGGAATGTAATAATTCTTTTCGAAAATTTTTAATGGTCCGGCAACTCCTAACGGTAAACTCGTTGACCCAATCATATTTTCACAGTGAATATTTTCTTCATCGGCTTCAATCTGGGCAATTTTATTTAGTTTAATATTGAGAGTTTTTTCAAGATATTCTCGTCGCGCTGAAGTAGTTTTAAAATCTTTAAGAGTCATAAGTATATTAGTCGGATTAAAATCAAAAATCATTCATGATATAATTTTTTAATGGATTATTATAAAAAAGAACTATTTCTGGCGGAAGTTGATAAGAAAGACAACATTATTGGTAAAGTTGAAAGATGGAATGCTCATAAAGAAGGAGTTCTTCATCGAGGATTTACTTTAATTATGACCTATCAAAATTCTTTGATCATCCAACATCGTAAACATCCAATTTTCGATGGATATTTTGACCTGACTTTTTCTTCTCATCCAGTTTATAATAATGAAAAGTTGCAGACCGATCTTGAAGCAATTAATACAGCCTTAGAAAGAGAGTGGAATATTGATAAAAAAGGATTAACAACAGAACCAAAATTTTTAGGCAAATTTTATTATAAAGCAAAAGATCCAAACAGTATTTTTACTGAACATGAAATTGACTACATTTATCAAGCCGAATTAAAAAATATTCCTAACCCAAATCATGATTATGCTTATGGTTTTGAACTTGTCAATAAATTAAAAATCGAAGATTTTAAAATTGTGCCGTGGGTAAAAGAGATAGTAAAAATGATCTAAATAAACGGTATTCTAAATAATTTAAACTGATACAAAAATATCGAATACGGAACAAACCATACTAAGTAATAAATAATCATCGTTAGAATATTAAAAAAATTCTGCTTTGAAGAAAATCTAACTGCTAAATATACTAGAATCAACTTCCATATCAGCAGACTCAAAGAATATGCAATAAACAAGATACTAAATCCTTTCCCCATCAAAGAAAACGTTCTTGGTGGAGGAAGAAATATATAAAGAATTGAGGTCGATAAAAACCAAATTAAAGTTGGAAATAGAGAATAAATAAATGTAAAAATAAAATTGGAAATTTTTAATTCATTTTTATTTTTATTAAATATCTTTGATAACCAATAAAAAAAATAAACAGTGAGTAAAAAATTTAGAATAAATATCACAAATATTAAAGTCGCAGGATAAATTTTATCCCTTAAATAATATATAAATTTGAAATAGATAAAAATTATTCCAATAATCAGTGCAGGTTGATAAACATCTTTTTCGTCGCTAATATGACGCATTGTTTTATACGGATTAAAAATTAGACCAACAAACCGATTTACTATTATTAAAAAAGAAGATAAACAATTTACCAAAATTTTTTTAAAATCCATATTGCAGGACTGTCACCAGCTTAATCAAAAAACGCCCAAAAATAAAATATAAAAATATTGATGATAAAAAAGTTAAAGGAATTATGTATACAAATGGCATCACCTTCAAATAGGCGGTAATTTTTCTAAAATAATTTGTCAAAAAATTTACTCCCAATTCATTTGGCTCAATTGAAAAGACTTCATTCATTTTTTGTTTCATTCGAAAATTAATATTTTTCATATTTGACTATTAAACAATTTAATGAAACTTTTCCTGGCTCGGAATAATAAGCTCTCGGTTGCCTTAAAATTTAATTTTAATTTTTCCGAAATTTCCTTCATTTTTATTCCATCAATATACTTTAGTCGTAGTATTAGTTGATAATCATTCGGAAGAGAGCCAATTATCTTAGATATTTTTTCCTTTAACTCTTTTTTATCAATCTCTTCGTCAATCAGCACAACTTTAAGTCCTTCGACGATAAATGACGGAAGATGTGAGAATAAAATGCTTTTAATTTTTTTCTTTCTTATTTGATCAATTACTTTGTGACGAGCTATTGAAAATATAAAAGTTTTAAGCGAGGACTGAAATCTAAAATCTCGAAGTGCTTCGATAAAATCTAAAAAGATATCTTGCGTCAATTCTTCAGCTGTTTGATAGTTGTTTATTTGTGATTTGACGTATTTAAAAACCAAAGGCTGGTATTTTTTATAAACACGAAGAAGAGCCTTTTCATCTTTTTTTATTATTCTTTCCAACAGAATCTTTTCTTCCAAATTCGCATTCATGAATATATTTTATCACACAAAATGTCATTCCCGCGAAAGCGGGAATCCAGAACTTTCTCTAAGTTTTTTTGCCAAAGTATCTAAAACTTTGTCATCAACCCTTTTTCCATTGTGCGAAGATACATAACCTTCATATTTTTCAAAGTATTTTAAGTTGTCATCTGATAAAACTGGTTTCCAATCTTTATTTTTTGTGCCATGCATTGGGAATAATTTTGCATGAACGTGGTCAATCTCAAATCCTTCAAAAATTAAAGCCGTCCTCCCAACGTCTTCTAACTTTACATCAAGTAATTTCGCAACTTTTTTTGTGGCAATCATAAGCTTACTCATTACATCATCTGGCAAATCAAAAACATAACTTGGATAATGTTTCTTTGGAACAACAACGGTAAATCCTTCTGTGTTTGGAAAAATAGTCAAGAAAGCCAAATGTGTTTCATCTTCCCAAATTTTATGAGATGGAATTTTTCCTGCTACAATCTTGCAAAACAAACAGTTTTCCATAATTTATTTTAAAACTTTTTCATACCCTCCGCAACCATGAAATAACCAATGAGCTGTGCGAGTAACGGTTGTCGTGGATACTTTGAGCTTTTTGGCAATGACTTTATACGACATTCCTTGTTTTAAAAGTTTTGCCATCTCAAGCCGATTGGCAAATTCTTCCATTTCTTTGATAGTTAATATATCTCTTAAAAAATTAGCAACTTCCTGTTCCGTTTTCAATTTTAGGAAAGCACTCGCCAGTGCCTTCTCTTTTTGATTTTTTGGTTTGTAAGATTGAAAAATAGTCACATATTGATTATATCACTTGACAAACAAATATTCATGTATTATCATAGTAACACGTTAATATATTTATTTTACTTTAATTAATTAAAGTAACTCAATAACAATGAAGCAATTCAACAATATAACAGTTTGTTCTGTTTTTCATCATACCTCGCCTCAGGCGGGGTCGCCATTTATGTAAAAGTTAACTAGTTAACTGAATACTCTACCCCGTCACAAGCGGGGTTTTTTTATGTAGCTGTTTCCCGTGTAGCGGGATTACAGATACATAACCCCGAAGAGTCGCACCTCGGAGGCGAGAATGTAAACCTCGCGACGAGGTAAGACTTCTTGGGGTCGATTGGTGACCGTGGCTCAATTGGATAGAGCGTCAGCCGGTGAAGCTGAAAGTTGCGGGTTCAAATCCCGTCGGTCACCCATTAGAGTTTCTGGACGATACAAAGTGAGTCCTAGAAACTCTTGTGTTCTCCAAATATCGCACTTTGAGACGCCTCGCGAATAGCGATGTTTTAAGTCTCAAAGCAAGATATGGAGGACAAGTTAAAAATATATTAATCAATATGAAAAACAACAACTTAAAATTAGCGATTCAAAAAAACGGACGCCTTACAGAAGACGCGGTTAATTTTTTGAGGTCCTCTGGACTACAGTTTGAAAATTATAAGCAGAAACTTTTTTCTAGCTGTAGAAATTTTCCATTGGAAATTGTCTATGTTCGAGATGATGATATTCCTGACTATGTAGAATCGGGAGCTGTTGATTTGGGAATTGTAGGTCAAAATATTTTGAATGAATCAAATAAAGATGTAAAAAACATTATCAATCTTAACTTTGGTATTTGTTCCCTATCGATAGCAATTCCTAAAAATTCAAATTTAACTTTGGTAAAACAACTTAGAAATGCCAGAATATTTACTTCATATCCCAATTCAACAAAAGAATATTTTAAGAAAAAAAATGTTCCTGTATACATTATGGCAGTTTCTGGATCTGTAGAAATTACTCCAGCTCTAGGAATAGCCGATGCAATAGTCGATTTAGTTGCAACTGGGCAAACTCTCGCTTTAAACAACTTAAAAGTTTTTAAAAAAATATACGATTCACAGGCTATCTTGATAACTGGAAAACAAAATAGCTTATCAATGGAGAAAAAAATATTAATGCAAGAACTAATTAAACGTTTTAAAAAACTAATCGCATGAAAGTAATAAAACTGAAGGATTTATCAAAGTCGGATTATCAGAGGATCGTTAACCGTTCGGCGGGAACAAATGAATCTATCATGTTTGCTGTAAAAAAATCTATGGAAAAGGTTCAAAAACTGGGAGATAAAGTTATCTTGGATAAATATCAGCAAAGATATGGAAAAGAAAACTATCAATCAATTCAAGTAACTCGTAGTGAAATAAAAAAAGCATACTTGGAAGTTAATAAAAAAACGATAAAAGCTCTCAAACAGATGAAAAAAAATATCACTCTTGTCCAAAAAGCTCAACTGACAAAAAAAATCGACACTATCATTGAATCGGAAAAAGGTATTAAAGTCTGGAGGGAATGGCGACCAATTGAAAAAGTCGGACTTTATATTCCCGGCGGAAAAGCCATCTACCCATCTTCAGTTTTGATGACTGCAATTCCCGCTCAAATTGCCGAATGCAAAGAAATTATTATGTACTCTCCTCCTCGAGAAGACGGAAGAATCCCATCAGCAACTCTCGTTGCCGCAGATATGATCGGACTTAAAAAAATATTTAAAGTTGGCGGAGTCGAAGCAATTGGAGCAATGACTTATGGCACTGAAACAATCCCCAATGTTTACAAAATTTTCGGAGCTGGAAACTCGTTTGTAACCGCAGCAAAAATGATTTCTAGAGATACGATTAGCATCGATATGCCTGCTGGTCCTTCAGAAATTTTTATCATCGCTGATGAAACCGCTAATCCAAAATTTATTGCAGCAGATTTGCTTGCTGACGGTGAACACGGTGAAGATTCAGCTTGTGTTTTGCTGTCAACATCAAAAAAGATAGCCGTAGAAACCAAAAAAGAAATAGAAAAACAATTAATTTGTTTATCAACAAGAAAATATGTAGAAGAATCTTTAAATAGATACGGTCTTTTGGCAGTTGTCCAGACAATGCAAGAAGCAATTGATTTTACAAATAAATATGCCCCTGAACACTTAGAAATTATTACAAAAAATAATCAGTCAATTGTAAAACAAATAAATAATGCTGGATCAATATTTTTAGGAAATTGGACAGCAAAATCTAGCGGTGATTATGCAACCGGTGCCAATCACGTGTTACCTACTGGCGGAATGGCAAAAATGTATCCACCACTGGGCGTTGACGCATATGGTAAATGGATGCAAGTCCAGGAATGTACAAAAGCGGGGTTAAAAAAAATTAAAAAAACAATTGAAGTTGTGGCTGATGTCGAGAAATTACCAGCACACACTAATTCAGTTTCAATTAGATTTATAAGTTAACAAATATTTATGAATAAAAAAATCGCCCCATATCAGTGGGCAAAAAATGTTGGGTCGGAAGTATTAAGGTTTGATACTAATACGTTACCTGATCCTCCGCCATGCATTAAAGAATTCTTGAAAGAGTTAACAAATAGTTGTCCAATTAATGAATACGGGGATCCGTCGTATGACAAATTAAAAAAATTAATTTCAAAATATGAGAATATCTCTGAGAATACAATTACAGTCACCAATAGTGGGGACGAAGCTCTTGATATTATTGGAAAAGCCTTTTTAAATAACGGTGATTATTTTTTAATTCAACCTCCAACCTATGAAATATTCAAATCACAATGTGAAATTAATCGAGGTAAAGCAATTGAGGTACCATTGCTGGAAAAAACTTTTGGAACTGATGTTAATAATGTCATAAAAATACTAAAAAACAAGTCCATAAAAATAACATTTGTTTGTAATCCAAACAATCCCACTGGCACTATAACAAAACTCGAAGAAATTGAAATGATTTTAAAAAATACATCGGGAATTGTTTTGGTCGATGAAGCTTACAGAGAATTTTATGGAGTTACTTGCGTTCCGTTACTTGCAAAATATGACAATCTGGTTATTTTACGAAGTTTTTCAAAATTTGGAGCCATGGCAGGAGCCAGAGTTGGCTATTTACTAGCCAGTGAAAAATTAAGCCGAGTATTTGATGCTATCCGTTTTCCGCTTGGAGTCAGTTATTTTTCCTGTAAATTGGCAGAGATTCTTCTTGAGCAAGATCAAAATTGGATCAAAGAACAAACAAAGATGATCAAAAATGAAAGAGAAAGACTTTCTCGATTACTTGAGAAGCTTGGTTTTTTTGTTTACCCTTCCCAAGCTAATTTTATTTTAGTTAATTTTGGTAAAAGAGCTGAGGAAATTTGTCAAAAGCTTAAAGAAAGTAATATTTTGGTTAGAGATAGAAGCAACAAAAAATATCTGGAAGGTTGTGTGCGTATTACGATTCGAAACCAAAAACAAAATAATATTTTGATTAATAGTTTAAAAAAAATATTATGAACACAAAATATGACGGCTTAATTTTTGACATGGATGGAGTTTTAGTTGACGTGTCGGAGTCTTATCGTGAGGCAATCAGACAGACGGCTGGATATTTTTTAAAAAAAAATGTTTTGATGTCTGAAGTTAATGAAATGAAAAATAAATCAGGAATGAATAATGACTGGGATGCCAGTTATGCCTTAATAAATAAACCAGAAATTAGTTATAAAATGGTCAAGGATTATTTCCAAAAAATATATTTAGGCGGTCTGATCGATAAAGAAAAATTGTTAATTTCAAAACAAGAATTGCAATTTCTAAAAAATAAATATAAAAAATTAGGGATTGCTACAGGTCGACCAAAAAAAGAAGCCGAATATGTCATCAAAAAAAATAAATTAGAAACAATCTTTGATTGTGTTCTTGCTCTGGAAGACGTTGCCAAAAGCAAACCTGCTCCTGATTCAATACTGGCTGTTATTAAAAAATTAAATTTAAAACAAACCATATACATCGGAGATAGTCAATGCGATTTTTTAGCTGCTAAGTTGGCAAAAATTCCTTACATAAATGTTGATAAAACTAAAACATTATTACAAGTTATTAAATATTTATTATGAGAAGAATTTCTAAAATCGTCAGAAAAACAAATGAGACGGAAATAGCCATTGATCTTAATATCGATGGTACAGGAAAAAAATTAATAGATACACCTATTGGTTTTCTAAACCACATGCTGGATCTGTTTGCAAAACAGGGCTTATTTAATTTAAATATCAAAGCAACTGGTGACATGTTTATTGATGAACACCACACCATAGAAGACATCGGTATTGCAGTGGGTAAAGCCTTTTTAGAAGCACTAGGTGACAAAAAAGGAATCAACCGTTATGGTTTTTTTATCTTACCAATGGATGAAGCCTTAGCAACTGTTGCCGTTGATTTTGCCGGTCGATACGCTTTTACATTTGATTGTAATTTTAACCGAGAAAAAATTGGAGATTTAAGCACAGAATTAATCTATGACTTTTGGAATGCTTTTGCCCAAAGTGCTAAAACCAATTTATTTATAAAAGTTGAAAATGGTCGTAATGACCACCACAAAGCCGAGGCGATTTTTAAGGCTGTTGCAAAAGCTATTCGCATGGCATGTGAAATTGATAAAAGATCGCCATTAGAAATTCCATCAACGAAAGGAGTTCTATGATAATCATCATTAATTATGGTTTGGGAAATTTGGGGAGCGTTAAAAATACCCTGGATAAACTGGGTGTTGATTCTATGATTTCAAAATCGATTAAAGATATTGAAAAAGCTGATGCCTTGATTTTACCCGGAGTTGGTAGTGCTAGCCAAGGAATGGAAAATTTAAAAATAAACGGACTTAATAAAGTCTTAATAAATGAAATTAACAGAGGAAAACCATTCCTTGGTATCTGTCTCGGTATGCAACTTTTATTTTCAGACAGCGAAGAAGGAAATGTCAAATGTCTTGGTGTAATTGACGGAAAGGTTAAGAAATTTAATTCGCAATTGAAAGTTCCACAGATCGGATGGAACCAAATAAAATATCAAAGATCAAATATCAAAGATCAAAAACTATTTAAAAAAATCCCTGATAATAGTGGTTTTTATTTTGTTAATAGTTACTATTGTCAACCTAAAGACAAATCAGTAATCGTTGGAGAAACAGAATACGGAATTAATTATTGTTCTGTTTTGATTAAGAAAAATATTGTTGCTACTCAATTTCACCCTGAAAAAAGCGGGCAAGTTGGTAAACAATTTATTAAAAATTTTATAAAACTAATATGATCACAAAAAGAATCATTCCATGTTTGGATATGACCGAAGGAAAGGTAGTTAAAGGTATACAGTTTGTAAATTTTCGTAATGCCGGCGACCCTGTAACTTTGGTTAAAGAATATGATAAGCAAGGAGCCGATGAATTGGTATTTCTAGATATAACAGCAACAACTGAAAATAGAAATATTTTATTAGATGTTGTTAAAAGAACTGCACAAAATGTTTCAATTCCATTTTCAGTCGGAGGTGGAATTCGATCAGTTGAAGATATGAAGTTGGTCTTAGAAAATGGTGCTGATAAAGTTGCTGTAAACACAGGAGCATTTAACAATCCCAAACTCATTACTGATTGTGCAAATTATTTTGGTAATCAGTGCGTCATTTTGTCTCTGGACGCTAGACAGGTTAAAAAAAACCGTTGGAACGTGTTTATCAACGGAGGAAAAACAGATACCGGAGTTTCGGCGGTCAAATGGGCTAAAAAAGCAGTTGCACTTGGAGCCGGCGAAATATTGCTTACCAGTATTGATACCGACGGTATGAAAAAAGGTTTTGATATTGGATTAACAAAATTAATTTCCAAAAATGTCAATGTTCCAATTATTGCATCAGGTGGTGCCGGAAAAATTGACGACTTTTATGAAATATTTAAAAAAGGTAATGCTGATGCCGCTTTGGCGGCTTCGCTTTTTCACTTTGGAGATTTAACAATTAGTCAGGTTAAAAAATATTTGTGGAATAAAAATATTCCTGTCAGACTATGAAAAAACTTATTCCAACCATTATTCAAGACTATAAATCAAAGGCAGTTTATATGCTTGGATATTCTAATGCTAAATCTTTAGAAAAAACTAAGAAAACCAGATATGTCTGGTTTTGGAGTCGCAGTCGGAAAAAACTTTGGACGAAGGGCGAAGAATCAGGAAATAAATTAAAGGTTAAGGAAATATATTTTGACTGTGATAGGGATACAATTTTAATCAAAGCCTTACTTATAGGCAAAAATGTCTGTCACACCGGAAATTTATCTTGTTTTTCAAAGTTGTCATTTCCACGAAGGCGGGAATCCAGTTAAACACAAACATATGAAACTTAATAATTTGATAGAAATAATCCGAGATCGAAAGCTTAAAATGCCAACTAATTCGTATGTGGCTTCCCTATTCAGATTAGGAGAAGATCGGATTATTCAAAAAGTTGGTGAAGAAGCCATCGAAGTAGTGATCGCGGCAAAAAATAAAAACAAACAAAGAATTATTTCAGAAGTTTCCGATCTAATATTTCAACTATTTATTCTTTTAACTTTAAAAGAAATTACTTTATCAGATATAGAAAAAGAGTTGGAAAGTCGAACTAAATAAAATATTATTTTGCTAAAAAATGTTTTCTTTCATTGTCAGAAAATTTTTCTATGGCATATCTAAGCATTGTTCGTGGCATCGTTTTATAATGTTTGTTTAAGAAATCTGTCTCTGTTTTTTTATCTTTTTTCCCAACTTCACGGAGTGCCCAGCCAACTGCTTTGTGAATCAAGTCATGTTTATCACTTAAATGAATCTCCGAAATTTTTAATGTATCTTCAAATTGATTTTCACGAATAAATGCAAAAGTAGAAATAATTGCAATTCTCTTTTCCCATAGATTTTTTGATTTTGCCAATTTATATAAAATCTTTCTGTCTTTGTCGAGTAACCAATTTCCTAAAATATAATGACAAGAAAGATCAACGAGATCCCAATTATTGATTTTTTTGGTGTTTTTTAAATAAAAATTAACTATCTCTTCTTTAAATTTATTATCATCTATTTTTTCGTATTTTAATCTTAAAATCATCAAAGCGGAAAGACGATATTCATGGATTTTGCTATCCAGTAGTTTTTGCAAATCATCTAATTGAAGTGTTTGATATTTTTTACTGATTTCTCGAAGCTTAGGAACTGTAATCCCTATGAAGATATCCCCTTCTCCATATTGCCCTTTTCCCGTTTTAAAAAACCAGCTTAAATTTTTTGCTCTTTCTGGATCAGCTATTTTTTCTAATTCATTATAAAAAAACTGCAACATATTTAATAATAATTATACAATCAAATGTTATTTTGTTATAATTTACCTTATGAAAATTTTAGATGTAAGCTCGGTTATTTTTCCCGAAATTAAAGTAATTAAATACGCTCGTTTTGTTGACACACGTGGATTTTTCACCGAGATTTACAGGAAAAGTGATTTTCAGAAAATCGATTTTTTAAAAAATAAAGAGTTTTTGCAATGTAATGTTAGCAGTTCGGAAAAAGGAGTCATCCGAGGTCTTCACCTACAGTGGAACCCCTATCTTGATAAATTAGTAAGGGTTGTAAACGGAAGAATGATTGACTTGTTTCTTGATATTCGTCTAAATTCCCCAACATTTGGGAAAATTGGTACATATGAGTTAGTTGGACACGATGATAAAGAATATAATGAGTGGATTTGGATCCCAAAGGGTTTTGCTCATGGAAGTGTTTTTAAAGAAAAAACTACTATTGAATACTTTTGTACATCAGAGTATAGCCCTCAAACGGAAGCATCCATTTATCCTCTAGCTCCAGATATTGACTGGTCTCTAACCGACATATCTATCAAGATTTTTTTCAATGATTTTGTTAATAACGAATCACTTATGTCAGAGAAAGATAAAAAAGGTTTTACTTTGGCTCAATGGTTAAAAGATGAAAAGTCAAAAAACTTTATTTATGACGACCAAAATAGAGTTTAATGATCTTAATATTCGTGCAAAAAAATATCGTAGTGAAATTAAAAAGTTGATTGACAAAGTAATTGATTCTAATTATTGTCTTAATGGACCTGAAAATAGAAAGCTTGAAAAAAACCTTTTGCATTTTTTAAAAAATGGATTTATTACAACGGTTTCTTCAGGTCACGATGCAATTTTTTTAACTCTCAAGTCTTTAAAATTAAATAAAGAGGATGAGGTTATTTTTCCTGTCAATTCTAATCCAACCGCTTTCCCAATTGCCCAAACGGGTGTCACACTTATACCCTGTGACGTTGATAAAAATGGATTAATTGATCCAAAAGAAATTTTAAAAAAACTTTCAAAAAATACACGAGCTATAGTAGTCACTCATCTTTACGGACTGGTCTGCGATGTAGATAAAATAAAAGAAATTATAGGAGATAAAAATACTTTTTTAATTGAGGACTGTGCCCAAGCTTTTGGAAGTCAATATAAAAATAAGTCTGTTGGAACTTTAGGTGATTTTGGATGCTTTTCTTTTTATCCAACTAAAAATCTAGGTACATTAGGAGATGGAGGTGCTATTTGGATAAAAAATAAAGATTTTTATAATTATATTTGTTTGGCAAAATATTACGGTGAGAAAAAAAGATATTATAGTCGATTTATTTCTGGTCATAGTCGTATACCTGAAATTCAAGCCGGCATTTTGAATATTTATTTTAAAAATATTAAGCAGGAATTAAATTCCAGAATTCAACTGGCTAAATATTTTTATAAAAAAATTAATGAAGAAAAATTAAACAATTATATTGTGCCGTTAGATAATAATTACCTATCACCTCTTCACCTATTTGTTATTAAAGCAAAAAAAAGAAATAAATTGATAAAATATTTAAAAAGTAAGGGAATTCCAACCCTTATTCACTATCCTTATCCTATTCATTTGATACCTGCTTTTTCTTATCTTGGTTATAAATCTAAAGATTTTTTGATCGCCGAGCGGTTGGCAAAAAATATACTAAGTCTTCCATTTCATCCGATGATAACGAAAAAACAAGTTGATTATATTTTTACTATTATTCATAAATTTTATTATTAGTTTTGATTATGATTTTTTTAACCTCTTTTTTTGAGGCTATTTATTGACTAAATGAAAAAACTAAAAAGTCTAAGTATATTTTTCCCCTTCCTTAATGACGAAAAAACTGTTGCTAAGGCAATCGGTCTTGCTTACTCTGAAGGAAGTAAATTTACCGATGATCTGGAAGTTATTGCCATAAATGGCGGAAAATCTCGTGATAAAACTTTTTTGGAAATCAAAAAACAAAAGAAAAAATATCTCAATTTGATAATTATTGACAAAACTGAAAATGACGAAGGTTATGCCGTAATCAAATATGGATTATTCAAAGCATCAAAGGACTGGGTTTTTTATACAGACGGAGATCTTCAATATGATATTAAAGAATTTTCCAAATTGGTGGATAAACAAATTCAAACTCGAGTCGACGTTGTTAATGGCTATAAAAAAAATCGAAACGATAATGCACTTCGAAAAATATTTGGTTTTTTATATCAAAAAATTTCAAAATATTTATTTAAATTGCCTATAAGCGATCTTGACTGTGATTTTAGGCTTATTAGGAAAAGATTTTTTAAAAAAATTGTTTTAAAATCTCAAAATTCATCAATACTGCTTGAAATGATTAAAAAACTAGAAAAGTGTGGGGCAAAATTTTCTGAAGTTGAAATTACACATTATCCTCGCCAATATGGTCAATCAAATTACAAAGTTTTTAATCTTTTTAAAGAAAAAATATTTGGTGACTATAAAGTTTTTAAATCACTTAAATAAATCCTAATTTCCTTCATTTATAGTATAATTTACCAATTAATTGCTATCGTAGCTCAGCGGTACCTGCCCGCAACGCCTTCGCAAGCTCGACTTGCGTGGCAGGCGGGGAGCACCCGTTTTATAACATTATGTTTTATACATATGTTTTGGAAAGTACTGTAGATAAAAAATTATATATTGGTTTTACTGGAAATTTAAAAAAAAGAGTTAGTGAACATAATCAAGGACAAGTAATGGCAACGAAATCAAGAAGACCGTTAATATTAATATATTATGAAGCTTGTTTGAATGAAGGCAAAGCTATAAAAAGAGAAAAGTATTTTAAAACAGGATTTGGTAGAAGGTATTTAAAAGAAAGAATTTAAGCTATCGTAGCTCAGCGGTAGAGCACCCGTTTCATAAGCGGGACGTCACAGGTTCGAATCCTGTCGATAGCACCAAGCTTTCTTACTCACGTACAATCTGATTTTGTTAATGAAGTGCCAGGTTCCGTGTTTTATGTATTTATTTAACCGGCGTATAATTAAACAGTGTACCTTTAGAAAATGTTGTTACCTGGTTTTTATTCTTCATAGTTGAAGTTGAAACACACCGAGCCGACACATCTTCTAGAATTATAATCTTGCAAGTATTATGTTTTCTTGCTCGAACTGGTTTTTCTAGTTTATATACCGATTGATTAAAACCTACTGTTGATCCTTTTGGAATCTCCATATGAATTTTTAATTGACATTATATTAAAATTAACAATTAATTCAATATTGAACGTTTTCTTGTTGTTTATAAACAACAAAGAATAACCTGCTTTTTAGCCTTCTTTTGTAGACTATTAACGACAAGAGTAGTATAATCGGTTAATGAGAAAAGTTTTTCTCGTAATTCTTGTTTTTCTTTCGCCCTTTATTTTTAGTAATCCTGTTTTTGCTCATCCAGGAAGGACTGCATCTGACGGATGTCACTATTGTAGAACGAGATGTGACTATTGGGGAGTTCCTTGGTACGAGAGACATTGTCATAATGGAGGCACTGTTCAAGGAGTTCAAGAATCTGCCCCTGTTTATAATCCACCAACTAGTACTCCAATTCCCTTACCAACATGGACACCTGCTCCAACTGAAACCCCAATACCAACGGATACACCTACTCCTACTATCACACTGACACCTATACCAACAAAAATAATCTCTGTCATAAAAAAAGCTACTTCTAAAAAAATCAGTAAGCCAAATAACAAAACTATCAAGAAGAAAACCTTTTGGCAGTGGTTATTTAATAGATAAAATTTCCTGAAAATTAAACTTCCTGTTGGTATTTTGAAACAATGAAGAAAATATTTTTAAATTATCTCCAAGTAAAATAGCCAACTATAAATATTGTCTTTTCAAATACAAATGTGAAATAGACACACAAACAAGACTTGTATATGGAAAGGTACTCCTGTATTTAGTTCTTAGAATTTAAATACAATTTTCAAAAATACAACAAAAATTTAGAACCAAAACGAAATTCTTTATGTAACTATTGTGACTACCAACAGATCTGTCCGGTTTTTAAAGAGAGATAAATTTACTTTGGTTATTTTCTTCTCAATTCTTTATCAAATTTTCCGAAAAAGATAAACATCAGAAAGAAGGCAATTAAAACTAATGCGTAACCTACTTGAAATTTTCTAAAAAACTCAGTTAAATCAATCATAAGAAAAAGTGGCTCTTTCTAATTTTAAAGCCAAAGACAAACTAATAATAATTAAGATGAGATCAAATATCAACACAAAAAGATTATTGATTGTCGGAACAGTTAGGATCAGAGTAGCGGCTATGTTAGTAAATAATGAAGAAAATACTCTCAAATGATATAGTTGAATATTCATAATAATAATAACCAACAATTTTTTACATGTCAGTAGGTTATAGCCTACAAAATAACACAATTAGGATATGGAGACGGGATAATTTCGTCAATATACCACTTATATTTAACGTTGCACGAGCTCTTACTGAAATTTTTATTAATTTTTGCTAAAATTGAAGCTCATGAAAACACCTAATCTCTCAATAGTGATTGTTTCTTACAACACAAGAAAAATTACTGAAGATTGTGTAGAATCTATTAATAGATCACTTACAAACACAAAAATAAAATATGAAATTATTGTTGTTGATAATAATTCTTTGGACGGCTCTCAAGAAACGCTTCAAAAAATCGCAAAAGACAGAGCAAACCACCTAACTTATTTCCAAACCGGAAGCAATCTGGGCTTTGGTCGTGGAAATAATTTTGGCGTCAAGCGTGCAAACGGAAAATATATACTGCTTTTAAATACTGATATGATTGTCCTCAATCGTGCCATTGAAAAACTTTATAATTTCTATGTTGTTCGGGAGAAACAGGTTCATTTTCTTGGAGCAAAACTTCTCAACAGTGATTTGACTCCTCAACCATCCGCCTGCAGATTTTTTACTTTACCAGTTGTCTTTGCCACTTTACTTTTAAAAGGCGACTACTGGGGCTTAACTCGATCTTCACCCGATAAATTTTGTCGAGTCGATTGGATAAGTGGAGCCTGTATTATGACCACAAAAAAGTATTACCAACGTTTAGGTGGCTTTGACAAAGATATTTTTATGTACATGGAAGAAGTTGATCTACTATATCGTGCCAAAAAATTAGGATTAAACACTTTTTTTTACCCTGAATCACAAATTATTCATTTGGGTTCAGCCTCATCCAACGGAAAGACTTTCCCAATTCTTCAAGTTTATAGGGGTTTTATATTTTTCTATAAAAAACACTTTTCCTTCTTCCATTTATTAATTCTTTATGCTATCTTAAAATTTAAAGCCATTATTGCGTTATTAATTGGTAAAATTAAAGGCAACCGGTATTTGATTAGTACCTATGAACAAGCTTTTAAAATTTCTTAAATTCATTG
Source organism: bacterium (assembly GCA_021825445.1). GTDB lineage: Bacteria > Patescibacteriota > Microgenomatia > UBA1406 > GWC2-37-13 > GWC2-37-13. Next base: position 58,568 of record JAKAHA010000002.1, read on the forward strand.
ACGACAATTTGTTGAAGTTTTTTCTTGGCGTTTATATATTCTTAATTCCTCTTTGGCCAAAATTGCCAATAAAGATGATCGACTACACTTACATTGCTATACGACTTGAAGATATTTATCTGGTTGTAATGTCACTTGTATTTATCATTCAACTTTTAAGGAAAAAGATTACGTTGAATAAAACTCACCTGTGGATTTTCATCATTTATTGGATAGCTGTCTTCGCCTCAACTCTGTGGGCAATATTTATCGGCAAGACCATAGTTCTTTATCATCTTGGGTTGCTTCATGCCCTAAGACGGGTTGAATACATGATAGTCTTTTTCATAGTAGCTTCAATAATCAAAAACAAAAGGGACTTTTTTGCATTCATGAATCTTTACGTATTTTCAGTTTTTATTGTTGCTCTGTATGGTCTAGGTCAGAAATATTTTGGATTCCCAGCTGTGCAGACAATGAATCCTGAATACGCAAAAGGTTATATTTTATATCTTACTCCTGAGGCAAGAATTTCTGCTACTTTTGCCGGGCATTATGATTTGGCTTCTTATTTGGTTTTTTCTATACCGATTGTTTTATCTTTTTATTTTTATTTTAAGAAAAATTATTTTTATTTACTTGTATTTGTTCTTTCTCTAGTAGTACTTATTGACACTTCATCTAGGATTTCCTTTGGTGCTTATTTGGTTTCGACTATATTATTTCTCCTTCTTGCCCGAAAATATTTTTTTACTGTGTTTGTGGTTATTTTAACTGTCGGACTAATGTTTGCTTCAAAAGATTTAACTAATAGATTTTTTAGAACTTTTCAAGTCAAAAGAATTTTAGTTAATGAAAAAACTGGTTCTGTTTATGTAAATCAAAATGTTACTACAAAAGAGTTACCTGCCGGATCTTTTTATGTAAAGCTTAAAGATCAAACACCTGAGGTAGTTTCAGCCGGTCATATTGAAACCTTCAAAAAGCAGATTATTCAGGAACAAGTTAAAGAAGCATCAATATCTGCAGGTCAAAAATTAAGTGATAATGATTTTAATAAATTAATGGCTTCACTATCTGCTAATTTAAAAGGCGTCAACACAATTGTCTCAGATATTTCGTTTGCCACTCGTCTTCAAGTTGAATGGCCAAGAGCAATTGAGGCATTTGGTAGAAATCCATTGTTGGGTACGGGACCATCCTCAATTACCGAAGCAACTGATAATGATTTTCTTCGCTGGCTTGGTGAAATTGGTCTGATTGGAACAACTACATTTTTGATGATACTTTTTCTGATAACAAAAAATATTTGGAAAAAAATTACCCAAGTCTCAAAAGAAAATAAGATACTTGCATATGGATTTATTTTTGGACTATTTGCCCTACTTATGAACGCGACCTATATCGATGTCTTCGAGGCTTCAAAAGTGGCCTATACTTTTTGGCTAGTCGCAGGAATTTTTACCGGCTATGAAAGAGAATAATTTTAGAATAAAAGATTTTTTTATTTTGAGTTTTATTTTAGTGGTCGCTTTTGTATTTCGTCTGTATAAAATCAATACACCCCTCGCCGATTTTCACTCTTGGCGCCAGGTTGATACTGCGTCCGTTGCTAGAAACTACGTAAAAAATGGCATAGATTTATTTCACCCTATTTATGACGATCTTTCAAATGTTCAATCGGGGTTCGAAAATCCTCAAGGATACAGGATGGTCGAGTTCCCGCTATACAACGCAATCATAGCTATTTTATATAAAACATTTCCTGTTTTTAGCCTAGAAATTTGGGGAAGATTGACAACAATTATTTTTTCGTTAATTATTATTTCAATAATTTACTATATCTTATTTAAGGAAAGTGGTAGATTATCGGCAATATTTGGCTCGCTCACTTATGCAATCCTTCCATTTTTTGTGTTTTTTTCAAGAGTGATTTTACCGGAGACGGCAGCACTCGCCTTTGCAATGCTCTCAATATTTTTTCTATATCTTAATATAGAATATAAAGAAAAAGGGCTATCATCTATCATCTGTCATCTAGCATCTAGCGTTTTATTCGCGGGTGCTTTACTGATAAAACCAACCATTATCTTTTATCTACTTCCAATCTTAGTTCTTTTTTATAGAAAATATAAATTGAGTTTGATAAAAAAATTTGATTTTTATTTGTATTTTGTTATCGTTTTTATTCCTTTGATATACTGGAGGACATACATAAAAAATTTTCCTGAAGGGATTCCATATTCCGATTGGTTATTTACATCTGTCAATACTTCTCAGGGTTTAAAAAGCATTTTATTTCGACCTTCATTTTTTCGCTGGATATTTTTTGAAAGAATAAATAATTTAATTTTAGGAGGATATTTAACATTATTTTTTGTACTTGGTACAATTTCAAAGCAAAAAAAATATTTGCCGCTTGCTTTTGTATTTTCTGCACTGGCTTATATTCTTGTCTTTCAAGGCGGTAACCTTCAACATGAATATTATCAAACTTTAATCTTGCCCGTTTTTGCAATGATGATTGGACTTGGAGTAAATTTTTTATACGAGCATAAAAATAACTTTATAAATTCTGGCTTCATTTCATTATTAATTTTCTTTATTTTTGGTTTTTCATTTTATTTTTCTTATTTTAAAGTAATTGATTACTATGGATATTCGCAGGAATTAGTTCAAGAGGCAAATGTGATAAGTAGCTTGACTGAGCCTGATGCTAAAGTGGTGACTGATCGAACAGGAGATACAACCTTACTATATTTGAGTGGTCGCCGAGGTGCACCTTCAATCTTTAAAGACCCTGACGAGCTTAAAAAACTTGACTATAAATATTTAATTACATCAAGCCAAGGACAAATTGACATGATGAAACCATATTTTAAAATAATTTTTGAAAATGAAAAATTCACTCTGTTCAAATTATGAAGATCCTGATGGTTACGCCCTACGTCCCATATCCTCCTTCATCAGGTGGTCAAATTCGGACATATAATCTGCTCAAATATTTAAGTCAAAATAATGAAATTACACTGGTTGCTTTATACAAAAATGATGAAGAAAAAAAATATGAATCTTATCTGGAAAAATATTGTAAACAAATTTATCTTTGCAAACGCCCATCAACACCATGGCAATTTAAAAATATTTTTAAAACGATATTCTCGACTTCCCCTTTTTTAGTTGTCCGAAATTTTTCAGACGAAGCAAAAATAATAATTAAAAAATTACTTCTTCAGGAAAAATTTGATGTAATCCACGCCGAAACTTTTTATGTAATGCCCCATATTCCAGAAACAAAGATCCCAACCGTCCTAGTTGAACAAACAATTGAGTATAAAGTCTACAAACACTTTGTCAATTCGCTTCCTTTTTATCTAAGATTTTTTATATATTTCGATATTGATATTATCAAGCTTAAATACTGGGAAAGATTTTACTGGAAAAAAGCAAGTGCGGTCGTTGTAGTATCTTCTTCTGATGAAAAATTAATAAAAAGTGAAGAGCCACAACTTAAAACTTCCATCATTCCAAATTGTGTCGGAGATGAAATGATTACAAGTAAATTGGAAAACAAAAATTTGAAAATACCAACTATATTTTTTCAAGGAAATTTTTTCTGGCTACAAAATGTTGAGGCAGCCAAATTTATTATCAACAAAATTTACCCACAACTTTCTCAAGAACTCCCCAAAGTAAAGGTTGTTATTGCCGGACAAAATGCAAAAAAATTGGGAAATTTGATTGATAAAAATATAAATATAATAAATATTGAGCCAGACAATATTGATAAGGTAAAGGAATTATTTAAAAAAAACACTTTATTTATTGCTCCAATTTTTGGACCAGGTGGAACAAGACTCAAGATACTGGCGGCAATGGGGTCTGGAATGCCGGTCATTTCGTCTGTCACAGGTATTGAGGGCTTGGAAGTAACTAATAATAAAAACGTTGTCATTGCCAATGATCCTGGAGAATTTGTCATAAAAATAAAAGAGTTATTAACAAATAAACAGTTATACGAAAAAATAAGAGTAAACGCCTATAAACTTGTCAAAGAAAAATATCAATGGAGTCAGACTGCCAAAGAACTTGAATCAGTTTATAAAAATTTATAAAAAATAACTAATGATCACAATAGGAGTTGATGGTAATGAAGCCAATGTTGAAAATAAAGTAGGAGTTTCGGTCTATGCACAAAATGTTTTGAATTACTTTAATAAAAGTGCCAATCAAGATATAAGATTTGTTGTGTATTTGAAAAATAAACCTTTACTTGAACTTCCAGAGGAAAATGAATTTTTTAAATATAAAGTTATTCAAGGAAAATTTCTCTGGTCTCAAATTTATCTACCGCTGGAACTATATCTCCATAAAAATATTAATGTTTTTTTTTCTCCCGCTCATTATCTACCTCGTTTTTGTCAAGTTCCACAAGTAGTAACAATTCATGATTTAGCTTATATTTTTTTTCCGGAAGACTTTACTAAAAAAGATTTGTGGCAACTTACTAATTGGACAAAATTTTCGATAAACAAAGCCACTAAAATAATTGCCGTCTCCAAAACAACAAAAAAGGATATTGTGAAAAATTATGGAGTTAATGAATCAAAAATCACTGTAATATATAACGGCTTTGAAAAAACTGCCGGAGCAAAAACCTCTGCGGTTGAGGAGCGAAGCGGGAAAACCACGGAGGTTAAGTCGTTGAAATATATTCTTTTCGTCGGCACCATTCAACCAAGAAAAAATTTAGAAGTTCTAATTGATGCTTTTAATAAATTTATCCAAACAAATAGCGACTTCAAATTAATTATTGTTGGAAAAAAAGGTTGGCTTTATGAAAGTATTTTTGAAAAAGTGAAAGCAATGAATCTTGAAGATAAAATTATTTTTGCTGGACACGTACCAGATGAGGAATTAATTTCGTATTACAAAAATGCTTTTTGTTTTGTATTGCCTTCGCTTTACGAGGGATTTGGAATTCCAGTCCTTGAAGCGATGAGCTATGATTGTCCGACGATTGTATCAATGACTTCAAGCCTGCCTGAGGTTGGAAGCGATGCCAGTCTATATTTTGATCCAAAAAATTCTGATGATCTACTTCAAAAACTAAATATCCTTAAAGATGATGCTAAACTTAGAAAAGAATTAATCTCAAAAGGCAGGCAAAGAATTAAAGATTTTTCTTGGGAAAAATGTGGAAAAGAAACATTAGATGTTATCAGAGGGTCTATCAGAGGGTCAGTCCCTTTAGGGACTGACCCTATATAATATAAATATGATTCGCATAATTCCCGACGATTATTCATCAACCGAATACAACAAACTAGCCCATCATCCCCTTCAAACTTGGGAATGGGGAGCAGCCCGTAAAGAAACAGGGGTTGAGATTTTACGATTATCTGATGGCAAAAATGTTTTTACGCTAACATTACATTCACTGGTTTATAAATATAAAATCGGTTATTTGCCACGATCCGTTATACCATCAAAAACTGTCTTAAGTTTTTTTTCTGATTATTGTAAAAAAAACAAAATAATTTTTGTCAAAATCGAACCTGACGTTGAAAAGTCTTCCAACAATGAAACAATGAAACAATTTAACAATTTAACAATTTCCTCTCATCCATTATTTCCCTCCTGGACTCAAATTCTGGATCTAAATCATACCGAAGACGAGCTCCTTAAATCCTTTCATTCTAAAACTCGATACAACATTCGTCTGGCTGAGAAAAAAGGTGTTGTCGTCAAAGAAATGTCGGATCTGGATGGATTTGAAATATTTTCTAAGCTTTATTTTGAAACTTGTAAACGCCAAAAATATTATGGTCACACACCAAAATATCATAAAATTATTTGGGAGAATTTGAAAAAAAATATCGCTCATATTTTGATTGCTTTTTATGACAACGTACCCTTAGCATCTTATGAACTTTTTTATTTTAAAAACACTCTCTATTATCCTTATGGCGGAACATCGATTCAACACAGGAATCTTATGGCTTCAAATTTATTGATGTGGGAAGCGATCAAACTGGGAAAAAAATTAGGAGCCACCAAATTTGATATGTGGGGATCTCTTGGTCCAGACTATGACCCGTCAAACGATTGGGCGGGATTTACGAGATTTAAAGAAGGATATAATACAAAATTTGTTGAATTTGTTGGAAGTTATGATTTGGTAATTAATCCAATTTTTTACAAAATCTACAACTTTATTTACTTCCTGAGAGAAATATATTTAAAACTTAAGTAGTGGTGCAATTTATTACACCAGAATCGTTCCGCTACAATAAAAAAATCGCTTGAAAAGTAGTAGTAGTAGTAGTAGAATGCCCAAATGAGCTTAAAAATAATTTCTGAAAAATTACAACAAGATATGGGCTGGGGTAGGAAAGAAGGTCAAGGTTATATCGGTTTATTTAATGAAAGAAAAATTAAATATCTTGCTCCAACGCCAAAAGAATTTCATCAGATGAAGGCTCTCGATTTTATCGCTGCACTCACATACAAAGAAATTTCTAAAGCCGTTGCAGCCGGAGTTGTAATAGGTGGATTTGCTATACCAATTGCACGAGGTTTATTAGGTCTTTAATCTTTACTTCCCCTTCAACGCCACCTTTAGCACCTGATCGACGTATTTTAATAAACAAACCAAATGTCTAGTTAATTAATTAACTAGACATCAATCATTTTCTGTTCTTTCTTTCTCTTTTCACGCTGCCACTCAAGATCACGGTCATGGTAATAGCCAACATGCGTAAACAAATCTGCAAATAAGTTTTCAAAAAAATGACTTATTTTTTCACTTTTTAAAAATGATTCTATGACTGTTATTAACCTCGTCTTCTTTTTATAAAACAATAAATTAAATTTTCCGACTGTGGCTCGAGATACCTTAATATGTTGTGCAATCTCGACCTGCTCGACATTTTTTATAAGTAAATAGATGATTGCGATTCGCTTTGCAATCATTATCTGCTCAACCGGAGTCAGAATATCTTGAATGAGTTCCATAAACTCATCTTTGTCCCCAGCGTTATTAACAACCTCAAAAAATAATTGATAAAGCTTGAAAAGCTTTTCCTCATCTACAGGTCTTTTTGATATGTTTACCATAATGTACAGTTAATTAATTAACTAGTCATGTGTAATTTTAAATAATTTCATGAACCATATTGACTTTATAACTTTATAGACTTTTCTTGTCAATCGCTTATAACCTACAAAACATATAAATTGGATTATATTAAAAGGCAAAAATCATCGAATGATACTATGGTCAAATTTTCGCTTGACCCCAAGAATTCTTTCCTCGTCGCGAGGTTTACATCCTCGCCTCCGAGGGGCGAGTCTACGGGGTCTTCGTCCAATCAAAATTGAATATTTAGACTTGAAAAGAAGAAGAAGAAGTAATATTTAGTAAATGTCAAACGAAACATCAAATAAAACTGATTTTAGTCCCGATCAATTAAGTTCAGAAAATAGAAAAGTATTTGAAGATTTTTACGCTTTGACCGGAAAAATTCAGGCCGAATACGTTTCAAGTCCTGTTGGAGTTGGTTGGAAAAAACCTAGTCAATTTGATGTTTCAACTACTCAAGAGATAATGAATAAAATTGATTCTAAATTTGGGACACAACTTTTGACAAAAAAACCAGAGGAAATCGATGCAATATTAATAGAAGAACTTGCGTTAAGTTATAAGGAATCACCGTTGGACAAGGCCTTGTTGAATCCATTTACAAAAGGATTAATTGGAGAATCAATAATCGTCGATGGTATTACCTCTGATAGATCTTATTTTTTTAATACTAATATTAAAGGAGTTATGTTACATATTGAAAGATTGAATATTATGCGCAGAGGACACAATGCCACTGTAGTGCAGTCAACTTTAATCGGATCAAGTAACCCAATTTTAAAACCAAAAGTAACTACTTGATTTACTTCCCCTTCAACGCTACCTTTAAGACTTGATCCACATGATCTACATAATGGAACTGCAAGTCTTTAAGAACTGACTGTGGAATATCCTCAAGATCTTTTTTATTATCTTTTGGAATGATAACGGTCTTGATGCCAGAACGATGAGCGGCGATTATTTTTTCTTTAATCCCACCAATCTCCAGAGCTCGACCTCGAAGGGTTATTTCTCCAGTCATCGCAACTGTTCTAATTGTTGGGGTTTTAGTTAGCGCTGAGATCATGGCGGTTGCAATCGCAAGTCCTGCTGACGGTCCATCTTTTGGCACTGCACCTTCTGGTACATGAACGTGAATATCAATTTTGTGATAAAAATCTTCTTTGAGTCCAAACTGTTTCCATCGGGGTCGGATGTAGGAAAGAGCTGCCTGACATGATTCTTTCATGACATCGCCCAGATGACCTGTAAGGGTTAGTCCGCCTTTACCAGGCATAATGGCAACTTCAATAAACAAAATGTCTCCGCCCGCTTGAGTCCAAGCCAATCCTGTTGTGATTCCGATTGTATCGCGTGCCTCAATCATCGAATTTGAAAATTTAAAAGGTCCGAGATATTTTGTAACATCAGTCAAACCTACATCTTTATTTTTAACTTTCTTTTCAACTATTTCTCGGGTTAATTTTCTAAATATTGTCGAAATTTGTCGTTCTAAATCGCGAACTCCTGCCTCTCGAGTATATCTTCGAATAATTGTCTTTAAAGCTGAATCAGTAATTGAGCCTTCTTTATTATCAAGACTGGTTGCGTCCAATTGTTTTTGGACTAAATGAGTTTTTGCAATGTTAAATTTTTCGTCCTCAGTATATCCAGGAAAATGAATTACTTCTAGTCGATCAAGTAAAGCATTTGGAATGGTATCCAACATATTGGCAGTTGTAATAAAGAAAACATCTGAAAGATCAAATGCCACTTCAAGATAATGATCTGAAAAAGCCTGGTTTTGTTCGGGGTCAAGCGCCTCAAGTAAGGCTGATGATGGATCGCCCCTGTAATCTTTTCCAATTTTATCGATTTCGTCCAACATAAAAACCGGATTTTTTGTCCCAGCTTGTTTTATCCCCTGAATCATTCGACCGGGAAGAGCTCCAACGTAAGTTCGACGATGACCGCGAATTTCGGCTTCATCTCTGATTCCACCAAGAGATATCTTGGCAAACTTTCGACCCAGTGCTCGTGCAATCGATTTACCAAGTGAAGTTTTTCCAACTCCTGGTGGTCCGACAAAACAAAGAATCGTCGGCTGTCGACCTTTGGTTTTTTGAGTTAATTCTTTCTTTTTTCTCATCTCCATTACTGCCAAATACTCCAAAATTCTTTCCTTGATTTTTTTCAGTCCATAATGATCTTCGTCCAATATTTTTTCAGCTACTTTTATTTCAATATTATTTTCGGAAGATATCGACCAAGGCAGCTCCACCAACCAATCAAGATAAGTTCTGACGTATGAAGCTTCTGGATTAAATTGTGACATTTGTTTTAATCTTTTTAATTCTTTTTCTGCTTTTTCCTCAACTTCTTTTGGCATTTTGGCTTTTTTAATTTTTTCTCTATATTCAGAGGTATCTTTATCTTCTCCTTTTTCGCCAAGCTCTTCTTCTATCGTCTTCATCTTTTCTCGGAGTATCGACTCTTTCATTCCGCGATCAAATTTTTTTTGAGTTTTTGAAGTAAGACTGTACTCAATTTCCAATACCTTAATTTCACGGTTTACAAAATCTACTTCCTTTTTTAGCTTTGTTTTTAGATCGATCTCCTCAAGTAACATTTGTCTTTCTTGGGGCTTCAGATCAAGAACAACTGCAATCTGATGAGCAAAGTTTATAGGATTATCAGTGTTTAAAATATTCATTAAAAATACGAAGTCAACCGTCTTACCCAAATTAATTGCTTTTTTTATTTGAGTTGAGATATATCTGATCATCGCCTTGATCTCATCATCCTCAATCACGTTTTCTTTTATCACTTCAACTTTTGCTTCAAACCATAAATCTTGCTTGGTAAAAGAAGTAATCTTTACAATTTCGACTCCTTTAACTAGTGCATTTATTTCGCCCTTATCTCCTGGAACGGTCTTATCAATGGTTGCAAGTACCCCAACCTGATAAAGCTCATTACCTTTTGGGTCGTCAGAAGCAGGGTTTTTTTGCATCAATAAAACAACTTTTTTGTCGCGGCGCAATGCTTCGTTAATCGCAGCCACGCTCTTGGCTCTTCCAAATACTAAAACATTTTCAGTCCCCGGAAATACGATTCCATCGCGCACTGGTGCCACTGGATAAACGGATTGTCCTAACGCTCTAATTGAAAATACCATATGTTTTAGCAGTATAACAAAGTAATTGCTAACTGTCAATACCCATTTTTAGAGGTCTAACCTATAGTATTTTATACTATTAGTAGGCTCTAAACTTACACAATCGTTCAACTAAATTAAATAAATGTTTTTGTTATTTTATCAAATTCCATAAATCTTTTTTTATCAATTAACACCTCATTCTTTAGCTGCGGAAGTTGATCAGTATATGACGGTTTTTCAACTTGATAAATTACTCCCAGTGGAAATTTTTCTTCATTCATTTCCAGACTTTTTTGCACAGCTTCGCGAAAGTCATCTTTTTTGTAATCTTCACCCAATTTATACACACGCTGTAAATAATACTGATACGTATTGATTTTATTAAAAGATACGCATGGTTGCAAAATATTTACCAACGAAAATCCTTTATGGTTTACTGCAGCCTTAATCATACTAGCTGCATGTATGGCGTCCCCTGCAAAACTTTGAGAAACAAAAGTAGCTCCTGAGGTAATGGCAAAGCTTAGAGGGTTTATAGGAGTCTCAATTATGCCTGAGGGAGTTGATTTTGACTTAAATCCTTTTTGAGCGGTTGGAGCTGATTGACCTGTTGTTAAGCCATAAACCCCATTATCATGGACTATGACTGTGATATCATGATTACCTCTACACGCATGCAGAAAATGATTTCCTCCTTCACCATAGGTATCTCCGTCACCCGCAATGACAATTACTGGCATCTTGTGGTTGGCTATTTTAATCCCAATGGCAGTCGGGATTGACCGACCATGAAGAGAATGGATCGCATAAGCATTTAAAAAATCATTCATGTTTCCTGAGCACCCTATTCCAAAAACGGCAGCAACTGATGATGGACTCAAACCCAATTGCACTAAGGCTTGTTTTATGGCAATTCCAATCCCCCAATCTCCACACCCCGGACACCAAGTCGGATTGTAACCTGAAAAATCTTGAATGTTTGTCATAATTTATTAATAATTTCTTTTACTGTAATTGATCTTCCATCATATCTTAATATTTTATTTTTTATTTCTATCCCCGTCTCCATCGCGAGTATTTTTCCAAACTGCCCCCAAGAATTATTTTCTATCAAAATATATTTTTTATCATGCTTAAATAATTCTTTCACTTTGTGGGTGTCAATTGGATAGATGTGATTGAAATGAATTAAGGTTGTCTCGATATTTTTTTCTTTTAATAATTTTTGAGCTTGAAGGACGATTCCTTTTGTAGAACCCCAAGAAACAAAAACCGTTTCAGATTTATCAATATCACCATAAACTTTTGGCATTAAAAAATCGTTTTCTAAATATGTTATCCATTTTCTCGCTCTCTTGTCTACCTGGTCAATCCGAGGTTTAGCCTCCTCTGTCGTATGACCATCTTCAATATGTTCATAAGAATTTGCCTGATAAAAATATCCTGGCGTCCCTGGAATTAATCTCGGCGAAATTCCATCTTCAGTAATTTGATATCGCAAAAAGTTTTGAATTTTAATATTTGAATTTTGAGTTTGGTTTGTCATTTGAATTTTATCATTTGTTATCACTTTATTAATTAACTTACCTCTATTAATCTTATATTCTGATATAAATTTATCTACAAAACTTTTTTCTACACTCTTATGTGATTCCGAAAGGTACATATCAGACATCACGATAACAGGTAGTTGATATTGGTCTGCTAAATTGTAAGCTTTTGCTGTCAGTTCAATCATCTCTTCGTTGTCTCCTGGTGCAAGAACTATTTTTGGGAATTCTCCGTGACCTGAAAAAATTGTAAAAAGCAAATCTCCTTGTTCAGTCCACGTAGGCATTCCAGTTGCAGGTCCAGGACGAGATGCAATAAAAACCACAATTGGAATTTCAGTAATTCCCGCAAGTGATAAAGTTTCAACCATTAATGCAAAGCCTCCACCTGAGCTACCAACCGCCGAGCGAACTCCGGCAAAAGATGAACCAATCGCAGTATTGATTACTGAAATTTCGTCTTCTGCATGGCGAACGACGATTCCAATTTTTTCAGCCCAAGCTGCCAAATCGGTAAGGACTGTTGAAGAAGGTGTCATTGGATAGGCAACATATACTCGAATATCTGCTATTATGCTTCCAAGAGCAAACGCATCATTTCCAGTTAAAACAAGTTTATCGTCTCCTGGCTTTTTAACCAAATAATTTAAAATAAAATCTGAATAATTTTTCTTTACCTCATCATATCCTGCTTGGACAAACTGTCTGTTAAAATTTATTACCTCTTCACCTTTTTTTGCAAATTGTTCAGAAATTATTTTTATCAACTCATCGATATCTCCACCTAGCAAACCAATTGAAGCACCAAGAGAAATTGTATTTTTCATGACAGGCTGACCTTTTAGTCGAGCAAGAATTTTTTTAAAAGGAATAATTATTTTTTTAATATTCTCTTTTATTTCAAACTCATCTTGATCAAATACAACTAAACTTTCAGGAGTCAATCTTGATCTATGTTTTTCGTAAGTTTCTTTATTCAAACAAACCAAAACATCAATCGACGGATTCAAATGAGAGGCATCTGAATTTGAAACATGAACCTCATAGGCATTATGACCACCACGAATGAGAGATGGATATTCAACGTAGTCAAAAATGTGATAGCCGGAACGAGTGGCGATTTTTGAAAATACAACTCCTGTAGTCATTATTCCAAACCCTGCCTCTCCTCCAATCAACCATGTAAAATCATTCATATTACTTCGGGAACACTCTGTTACCCTGTGCATCTTCGATAATAATTGCTGCAACTGGACAAGCTTTAGCCGATTCTATTATGTTTTCAATTGAATCATCATCTATAGAATTTAAAATTGTAGCTTTGGCTTCATTATCCAAAACATACGCTTTTGGTGAAACCGCGATACAAGTGCCAGCACCAATGCACAAATTTCTATCTACCCAAACCTTATGACCAGATTTTAATGTAACAGGTCCTGAAGGATTCTTTTGATCTTTGATTTTTGGATCCATATTGAGTTAAATATTAAATTATTAATAATAAATCACAAATAAATTTTAAATATTAAATTTAAAGTTTATTACTTATTTGGAACTTGAAATTTATTATTTAAAATTTTTTTAATAATTTATGCAATGCTTCCAACGGTAATACTGCACATTTAATTCTCGTCATCCCCAAATCTATTCCCAACATCTTAATAATAAACTTCGTGTTAAGCTTTTTCAATTCTTCTTTTGTCTTATTTTTTGCAAAGTCGGTTAGCATTGAAGCGGATGCTGTGGAAATAACACAACCTTCACCATGGAACTTAATTTCCAAAATTTTTTCCCCCTCAAATTTGACTGTCATTTCAATCTTATCTCCACATAAAGGGTTATTAACTTTGACTAAATTATCAGATTTTTCAATCTTGCCGTAATTATGAGGATGGTGATAGTGGTCGAGAATTATATCTTGATAGATGTTCATATTAAAATTTTCTTTACTTTTTTCAGTCCCTCAATTAATTTTTCCACGTCATTTTCATCATTATAAATATAAAAACTTGCTCTGACTGTTGCGGGTACTTTTAATCGTGTGTGAAGAGGCATGGCACAGTGATGTCCTGCACGAACACAAATTCCACTATCTGCCAAAATTTGAGCAATATCATGAGGATGAAATTTACCAAAACTAAAAGATATTATTCCTCCTCTATCATCAATATTTTTTGGTCCAAATATTTTAATTTCTTCTCCAAACTTTGCAATCGCTCGATCGATCGCAAAATCAGTTATTTCTTTTTCATGTTTTCTAATATTTTTCATGTCTACTTTTTCCAAAAATTTTATTGCTTCTTTTAAAGCTATGACTTCGCCAATTGCTGGAGTTCCTGCTTCAAATTTATGTGGGGTATCTTTAAATGTTGTTCTGTCTACGTAAACCTCATCAATCATATCCCCGCCATACATAAATGGATACATTTCATTTAGAAATTTTTCTTTTCCCCAAAGGACACCGACTCCAGTTGGTCCCAACATTTTATGGGAAGAAAAAACAATAAAATCAGCTCCCATTTTCCGAACATCAATTTTCAAATGAGGCACTGCCTGAGCCGCATCAACTATTACAATAATTTTCGGATTAATTTTTTTCGCCTCTGCAATTATTTCTTCGACTGGATTAATCGTTCCCAAAACATTGGAAATATAAGTCAACGCTAATATTTTTGTTTTCTTAGAAATTATTTTTTTTAACAATTCTGAATTCTTAATTTTAAATTCTAAATTTAAAATTCCATCTTCATTAATATCTATAACCTTAAACGTTGCCCCAATTTCATTTGTTAAAACCTGCCAAGGAACGAAGTTTGAATGATGTTCCATAATAGTTGTGACGATTTCATCGCTTGGTTCAAGAATCTTGCGACCCAACGAATAGGCAAGTAAATTTATTGATTCTGTAGTATTTCTGGTAAAAATAATTTCACGAGCATTATTAGCATTGATGAATTTTGAGACAACTTCTCTGGTTTCCTCAAATTCCGTCGTTGCAATTTCCGACATCGGATAGATCCCTCTAAAAACATTGGCTGAATATTTTTCATAATATTCCCTGATTTTATCAATAACTATTTTTGGCTTCAATGAAGTCGCTGTCGAATCAAGATAAACTAAATCAGATCTATTTTCAAAAATCGGAAATCGTTTTTTTATATTTTGTATGTTTGACATATTTTATGCCAAGCCGTCCGAACCTCGGAGGTTAGTACAAGCGTGGCTGTAAGGCTCTATTTTTTCAAGGATTTCTTGTATAAAGCCTGAAATTAATAACTGTTCTGCCATTTTTTGATCTAAACTGCGACTTTTTAGATAAAATAAAGATTCTTCGTTAATTTTACCAGTTGTTGAACCATGAGTACAAAAAACATCGTTTGCCAATATTTCTAAAAATGGACGAGAGTCAACAAAAACTTTATCACCTAAAATCAAATTTTTATTTTTTTGATATGCATGAGATTTTTGTCCGCTCTTTTCAATCTTAATTAACCCTTGGTAAAGAAACTTTGACTGGTCTTCAAAGACTCCCTTTATCAATAAATTCGAAGTCGATCCAGGAGCAATGTGATATTGATTTGTTTTTAACTTAAAAGATTCTTCTTTTTTTCCATGATACAAACCTAGTATTTCCAAATTAACTCCACCTGAATTTATTTTAAAATCAAACTCACCGGAGAGATTATAAAAGAAGACCGTATAATTACCCGGTCTATCGAAAACTAATTTATTTTGTCTAGTTTTATTTAAGTCTATATATTTCATAAATCAAAGTTTAAAGATCAAAGATCAAATCCAAGTTTAAATCTCAAAAATTTTTAATTTTTAAGCTTGTTTTTGCACTTTGATATTTGATATTTAATATTGTCATCCTACACTCCCGCTCATTTCCATTCTAATTAATCTGTTTAACTCAATCGAGTATTCTAACGGAATTTCTTTGACAATTGGCTCAATAAAACCGTTAACCAATAAAGTTTCTGCTTCTGATTTACTTATTCCTCTGGACATTAAATAAAATAATTTTTCTTCACCTAATTTTTCAACGGTCGCCTCATGTTGTACTTCACAATCTTTTTCGTTAATTCTCATATATGGGTAAGTATCCGATCTTGATTGCTCGTCCATGATTAATGCATCACAAGAAACATAAACTTTCGAATTTGTAGCTCCTGGTGACACTTGAACTAATCCGCGATATGAAGTTCTTCCTCCGTCTTTAGAAATTGACTTGGAAATAATTCTTGAAGTTGTATCTGGCACCATGTGATATATCTTGGCTCCTGCATCTTGGTGTTGATCTCTGGCGGCATATGCAATTGACAAGACTTCGCCATGTGATTTTTTGCCTTTCAAAATAACACTTGGATATTTCATCGTCACTCCACTTCCGATATTACAATCAACCCATTCCATAATGCCATCCTCATCAACGATTGATCGTTTGGTAACGAGATTATAAATATTATGACTCCAATTTTGGACAGTAGTGTAGCGGACCCGGGCTCCTTTTTTAACAAAAATTTCAACCACTGCCGCATGAAGAGATGCGGTTGTATAAATTGGTGCAGTACATCCTTCGATATAATGGACAAAGCTTCCCTCTTCGGCAATTATTAAAGTCCGCTCAAATTGTCCAAAACGCTCAGCATTGATTCGAAAATATGCCTGCAGCGGCATCGGTAATTTGACTCCACGAGGAACATATACAAAAGAGCCACCTGACCAAACGGCGGAATTTAAAGATGCAAATTTATTATCGTTTGGATTAATTAACGTTCCAAAATATTCCTTAACTATTTTTGAATATTTTTTGAGTGCCGTATCCATATCACAAAAAATTACGCCGTTTTTATTGAGCTCCTTATTTATACTCTCATAAACTACCTCCGATTCATATTGTGCCGAAACTCCCGATAAAAAATTTTTTTCTGCCTCTGGAACTCCAATTCGGTCATAAGTATCTTTAATTTCCTTTGGCAAATCTTTCCAAGAATTAACCTGTTTATCAGTTGGTTTAATATAGTAATAAATATCATCAAAATTAATATTGAAAAGATCAGCTCCCCACGAAGGCATTTTGCTTTTGATAAAACTTTCGTATGATTTAAGACGAAATTCCTTCATCCAAATCGGCTCATTTTTTAAGGCAGAAATATTTTTAACCGTCTCTCTTGTCAAACCTTTCTTTGCTTTAAAAATATTTTTCTCCGGCATCGAAAAACCGAATTTATAGTCAAAATTTAAATCAGATTTTTGCATAACCTGTTTTTTCAATTTCCTTTGCTAATTTATAGTTTCCTTTTTTAACAATTTTTCCATCGACCATCACAAGAACTTCATCTGGTTTGACATATTTCAAAATTCTATTGTAGTGCGTGATTATTAAATACGTTTTTCCTTGTTTATTTTTCGCCATAAACTCTGCGATTGTTTTTAATGCATCAACGTCAACTCCGGTATCAATTTCATCAAATATTAATAACTTGGGATTGAGAACAGATGCTTGCAATAGTTCTAGTTTCTTTTTTTCACCACCCGAAGTCCCTTCGTTAAAAGATCGGTCTAATAATTCTTTTTTTATCTTCAATAATTTTGCGGTTTTTTCTATCTCTTCTCGAAGTGCTAGTGGATCTTTTCGCCCTGTAATTGCAGTTCTGAGTAGTGAAAATATATTGACTCCGGGTATTGACAAAGGTGACTGGAACGAAAGAAATATTCCAGCTTTTGCTTTTTTATCTGCTTCAAAATTTGTAATATCTTTATTTTCAAAAATAATTTTACCTGACTTGATTTTATAAAAAGGATGACCCATCAAAGTTAAAGCAAAGGTAGATTTTCCACTTCCATTTGGACCCATCAATACATAAACCTTATTTTTTTCTAATTTTAAATTTAAATTTTCTATTATTGTTTTACTGGCGATCGAAACAGTTAAATTTTTTAAAGTTAACATAAGTCACTTTAATTAATTAAAGTAATTAATTTAATTTTTTTTAATTCTTTTATCAAGACTGCGTTCAATTTGTTTTTAATAAAATCTTTATGGTTGCAAATTTTTTCAAACTTACAATCAAAATCTTTATTAACGCAACTACTGATTAAAATATCTGTTTCAAAGATTTTCAAATAATCAAAAAGCGAGAATTTTTTTATATCACTTGAAATAATATATCCGCCACTTTTACCTTCTCGACTTATAAGTAATCCGTTTTTGACTAACTCAGCAGCGATTCTCGCCAAAAATCTTTGTGGTAAATCCGTCGCCTCAATTAGCTCTGATAATGTGACTAATTGCTTTTTTTTATAAATGTAAGAAATCATTATTAATCCGTAATCTGATTGTTTGGTTATTGCTAACATATACTTGAGTAGTAATAGTTTAGCAAAAAATTATATGGAGTCAAATTTATTTAAACTCATTCTCGGAATCCGACCAAGTTCATCTATATTTTTTATAAACAAATCTTTTTCTGCTTTAAATCCTGCCACCACCCCAATCATTGAAGCATTGTCACCTGTTAAATATTTATAAGGTGGAAATAAAACCTCTCCATGATATTTACTAATTAGGTCACGCATTAATTTTCTCAGTCGTAAATTAGCCACCACTCCTCCCACTACAATTAATTGATTAATTGTAGTAAGTTTAATCGCCATTTCGGTTTTTTTAATCAAAGTATCAAAGACGGCTTCCTGGAAAGAACTTGCCAACTGTTTAATGTTTTGGTTGACATGTGCACCTTTGCCATCTTGACCGTTTAAAAAATAGTAAAAAGATGTTTTTAATCCAGAAAAAGAGAAATTTAAATCCTTTGATTTCAACATTGGACGAGGAAAATTATGAAAGTCAATATTTCCTACTTCTTTTGCCAATCTTTCAATTACTGGTCCACCAGGATAACCCAATCCTAAAATTTTTGCCGCCTTATCCAGAGCCTCACCTGATGCATCGTCTAAAGTTGAACCAATTATTTCATAATCTAAATGATTTTTAAACAGGACAAATTCTGTATGACCGCCAGAAATAATTAGAGCTAAATATGGAAATTTAAAATCACGTTTTGGATTGCCTTTGCTATTTTGCACAAAAGCTGAGTAAATATGACCTTCTAGGTGATTAACGGAAATTAATTTCTTATTATATTTTTTGGCTAACTCTTTTGCTTTTTTAATCCCAACCTCCAGTGCAACCGCCAAACCTGGTCCTTGTGTCACGGCAATTGCGTCGATATTATGTAGGGAACAAATATTTTTGTTCCCTACTTTACGCAATGTTTCATCAACCACAAAATCAATTCTTTCTTCATGAGCTCGCTTTGCAATTGACGGCACCACCCCTCCCCATTTTTTATGAAGTAAAATTTGAGAATAAATAACATTAGATAAAACTCGTCGTCTAGAAGTTATGGCAACAGATGTTTCGTCACAAGATGTGTCAATGGCTAAAATTCGCATAAATTTCTAATTGCCTAATTTTTAATTGACCTAAATAATTTCCAGCAACCAATTGAGATTGGAATTTATTTAGAATAATTAGATCAATTAGATTAATTAGGTTAATTATTAATAATAATTTCTCTCTCTTTTTCATTAATATACCTCATCTTCACATAAACAATTTCGCCTTTACTTTTTAGCAACTCAATAATCTCTCCCGCTTTCTCACCCCACTCAAAACATAAAATATTTCCAGGAATAAGAAATTTTTCTAAACCTAAATGCTTAAATTCATCTTTATTTTCTAAATTATATAAGTCAACATGAATTAACTTTGATATTTGATCTTTGATATTTGATATTGTTTTATCGTATTCATAATATATTACATATGTAGGAGATATTATATTTTTGATTCCCAACTGTTCTCCAATCCCCTTAACAAAAACTGTTTTCCCGACTCCCATTTCGCCTTCAATGATAAAGATTAATGGTTTTTTTCGTAGAGACAAGGCATGCCTTGTCTCTACATCTTGAAATATTTTATTGGCGACATTTTTTGTTTCTTTAAATGTCTTTGATAAGTATGTTTTTGAATTTTTTGAAAAATCTTTATCTCCTTGACGCAAAATCTTAACATCAGACTGTGACAAATCAACGACAGTTGACGGTTTATTCTTTGGCAATATCCCAGCGTCAATTATCAGATCTATCAAATGTTTTTGTTTTTCTGATACTTGATTAAATAACGATTCTATTGAATAATGAGGCGAACGACCAGCCAAGTTGGCAGAAGTCGCAGTGATTGGTTTCCCAAACTGTTTGACCAATACTTCGATGTATCGATACATCGGTACTCGAATTCCAAGCGTCCCAGTTTCCGATTCCAGAAATTTATTAACTTGATGTTTCGATGGTAAGACAATTGTGTATGGTCCAGGGATTATTTGTTTGATTGCTTTTAATTGATCTTCATTGACCTTAACTAAATCTTTCAACATTTTTAAATTACAAAAAACTGAGATCGGTTTTCCAGCTGGTCGATTTTTAAATGCGATTAATTTTTTGACAGCTTCTCCGTTCTGCGCATCGCACAACAAACCATAAACAGTGTCCGTTGGAAAAATTACCAAACCACCTTCTCTCAATATTTTGACTATTTGACTTATTACGTCTTGATATTTTTCTTTATTAATTCTTACTGTTTTCATAACAATAAAACAATTTAACAATTGAGCAATGATGTCCTTAATTTTATCAAAATTTCTGCTAAAATAGCCCATATGACCAAAACTAAAAATAATCTCAAGATAACTCAATTTAAGTTCAATATTAATCTTCGTAATTTTTTTATTATCTTTTTTGTTTTATTGTTTCTTTTTTATGCATTTAAATCAATAACAAACGAAGTTAAACAGGTTGCTCCCGAAAAGTCCATTACCACAATTGTCCGCGAGGCAAAGGATGGAAAAATAAAAAAGATTGATATTATCGATAATAAATTATTAATTTACTATAAAAATGACAAGTTGGCTCTTTCCTATAAAGAAGTTGGTGAGACATTCGTAAAAACTTTAAAAGATTCAGGAGTCAATCCGGGTAGTATCGACATAAATATTAAAGATACTCAAGGGTCAACTGGACTTGCTAGTATTATTGGAAATATTTTACCGACGATTCTTATGGTTGCTTTTTTTATCTTTCTTTTTCGTCAAGCAAAAGGTGCTCAAGATAATGTTTTTTCGTTTGGACAAAATAGAGGAAAAAGATTTGTAAAAAGTATGACTAACACAACATTTGCCGATGTTGCAGGAGTCGATGAAGCAAAAAAAGAACTTGTTGAGATCGTTGATTTTTTGAAAAATCCCGCTAAATATAAAAAGCTTGGAGCTAGAACTCCAAAAGGAGTTTTATTAGTTGGACCTGCTGGATGTGGAAAAACATTACTTGCCAAAGCAGTAGCTGGCGAAGCTCATGTTCCCTTCTTTTCAATTGCAGGATCTGAATTTATGGAGATGCTAGTTGGAATTGGAGCCGCTCGAGTCCGTGATCTTTTTGCAACTGCTAAAAAAAATGCTCCTTCTATTATTTTTATTGATGAAATTGATGCAATTGGGAGAGCCAGGTCAGTCGGGATGATGCCGTCCCACGACGAGCGAGAACAAACTTTAAATCAAATTTTAGTTGAGATGGATGGATTTAATCCGACTGAACAGGTGGTCGTCATTGCCGCAACCAATCGCGGCGATCTACTTGATACTGCCCTACTTCGACCAGGTCGTTTTGACAGACGAGTCATAGTTGATTTTCCAGATCTTGAGGGACGAAAAGCTATTGCCATTATACATGCAAAAGGTAAACCTTTCGACGAATCAGTCAATTGGGATCGAGTGGCAAGACGAACTGTAGGATATTCAGGAGCCGATCTTGAAAACGTATTAAACGAGGCGGCAATTTCGGCTGCCCGAGTTGCCCGAGAAAAAATTAATATGGAAGATATCGAAGATGCGGCGACCAAAGTCAAACTTGGACCAGAAAAAAAGCGTCTTCAATCGGATATTGACAAAAAATTAACTGCATACCACGAAGTTGGTCACGCCGTCGTTTCCCATTTTCTACCTCATACTGATTCAGTTCACAGAATTTCTATCGTCTCTCGAGGAATGGCGTTGGGTTATACTTTAATTCCCCCGGGAAAAGATAAACTCCATGAAACTAAAACAAATTTGTTAGAAAAAATTGCGGTGATGATGGGTGGACGAGCAGCTGAAGAGGTGATTTTTAACGAAATAACAACCGGTGCTTCAAATGATTTTGATCAGGCAACGTCTGTTGCCAAAGCGATGGTTGTAGAATATGGGATGAGCACTCTTGGACCTATTAATTTCGGTCCAACTCGAGACGTAACTGAATGGGGAAAGACATACATGGAACAAAATCCTCTTTCTCAGGAAGTCATGAATAAAATTGACGCTGAAATTAAAAAAATAATTATGACTGCTTATGATCAGGCTGTCAAAATTGTAAAATCAAAAAAAGATTTGATGGATAAAGTTGCAGAGCTTTTGATAAAAAAAGAAAGTATTGATCAAGATGAGTTTGAGAAGATAGTGGGGAAAAAAGAAAGATTGACCTAATTAATCTAATTATTCTAATTGATCTAAATAATACTCGATGACCAAAATTGAAGCTTGGACATTTTTTAGGTTAATTAGATCAATTAGAAATTAGAAATTTTTTAATGCAAACTCTTCTTATAATCGACGGTAACGCCATTATGCACCGGGCATATCACGCTCTTCCTCCTTTTAAAGCTGCTGACGGAACTCCAACCAATGTTGTTTATGGTTATCTTTCGATGCTTAATAAAGTTGTCACAGACTTTAAACCAGATTATTTAATTTCGTGTTTTGATACACCAGAAGAAACTTTTAGAAATAAATTATTTAAGAAATACCAAAGCCAGAGACCAAAAATTGACGATGATTTTATCCTCCAAATTCCTCTCGTCAAACAGGCAGTTGACGCCTCAGGTATTGAAAGAATGGAAAAGGCGGGATACGAGGCCGATGATCTGATTGGAACAATAACAAGAATTTTTGAAAAAAATAATTTTAGAGTTGTTATTTTGACAGGGGATAAAGATATTTTTCAATTAATAACTGACTCGGTCTTTGTCGCCTCTCCCCAATTGGGACTGGCTAATATAAAAATATTTGACAAAGAAGAGGTGGAAAAAAAACTCGATATCGCTCCAAATCAAATAATTGAATATAAGGCTCTTGTTGGAGATCCTTCAGATAATTATCCGGGAGCCGCAGGTATTGGACCAAAAACTGCTTGTAAATTGATTCACCAATTTGGGACTGTTGAAAATATTTATAAAAATATTGATAAAATTGAGTCGGAAAAGGTCAGAGAAATTTTAAAAAAAGAAAAAGATAACGTTTTGTTGTCTGAGAAATTGGCAACCATCATGACCGACGTTGAAATTGATTTAGATATTGAAAGGTTGAAGTTTAAAGGATTTAATAAAAAATTGATTGATTTTATGACGAAATATCAGATGAATACGCTAACGAAAAGAATTTTTGGAGAAAAGGAACTGGTAAAAAAAGAAGAACCAAAGAAAGAAAAACCTGATCAAATTGGTTTGTTTTAGTGTCATCCCCTCGTAGGAGGGGATCCAGACTAAAATCACTTTATTTATTTTATAATGTAATTATCGACTGGATTCCCGCCTCCGCGGGAATGACATCAATTTTTTATATTATTTTAATATGTGTGGAATTTACGGAATCATTAACGATAAAAATAATCAAGCAGCCCAAAACGTGCTTGAAGGCTTAAAAAAACTTGAATATCGAGGTTACGATTCTTGGGGTGTATCGGTTATATCGAGGGATCAAATAAAAATTGATAAGCATATTGGAAAAATTGGCGAAGCTATGACTAATTTGCCCAGTGGTTTAATAGCACTCGGTCACACTCGATGGGCTACCCACGGCGGCGTGACGGATCTAAACGCTCATCCTCATCTGGACTGTACTAAAAAAATTGCTGTCATTCATAACGGCATTGTTGAAAACTATCAAGAAATTAAGGAAGAATTAATAAAAAAAGGTCATCAATTTGTTTCAGAAACCGACACAGAGGTAATTGCCCATTTAATTGAAGAAAAAGCAAAAACAAAAACGATTAATGAGGCGGTTTTTGAAACTTTCAAAATCCTTCGAGGATCAAATGCAATTGCGGTTTTGGACTATGAATCTCAAACAATTATTGCCTGTCGAAACGGTTCCCCGCTTGTAGTTGGTTTGGGACAGGGTCAATATTTTTTAGCGTCGGATGTCCCGGCATTTTTAAAAGAAACAAACACGGTTTATTTTTTAAATGATGGGGAAGCGGTTGTTTTGAGTAAAAGCGGAGTCAAACTTTTTGATATCGATTCAGAAAAAGAAAAAATATTGACACTACAAACTCTCGACTGGAAACTTGAAGATGCTGAAAAAAATGGTTATCCTCATTTTTTGTTAAAAGAAATTTACGAACAGTTAAAAACTATTCCAAAAACAACTTCTATAAACGAAAAAGAAATAAATAAATTGACAGAAAAAATTAAAGGTGGATATAAAATTATACTGACTGGATGCGGAACTGCCTCCTACTGTGCACTTGCTACTAAATATTTTTTTGCAACTCAAGGCGTGGAATCTCAAGCTATTTCATCTTATGAATTTATGCCTTTTTCAAAGTTTATTGATAAAAAAACCTTAGTTTTTGCAATCTCTCAATCTGGAGAAACAGCCGATACTTTAATTGCCGTGAAAGAAGCAAAAAAAAGAGGGGCAGAAATTGTGGCAGTTATAAACGCCAGAGGATCAACTTTAGAGCGACTTGCTGATACAGTTTTATCAGTTGGTGCCGGACCAGAAATTGCCGTCGTCTCAACCAAAGCTTTTACTTCCCAGCTGTCAACGCTTTACTTACTTTCGACAGCTGTCGCGGATAAGTTTGAGGAAGGAAAAAATAAAATTAATAAATTGGGTACGGTATTGACAAACTTACTTAATCCCGTATTAATTAATCGATTAATCGATACAGCAAAAAATCTGATGAATGAAGAACATATGTATTTGATTGGTAAACATCTTAACTATCCTGCAACTTTAGAGTTTGCTTTAAAAATTAAAGAAACAAGTTATATTCACGCCGAGCCATTTGCCGCCGGAGAACTAAAACACGGAGTAATTACTTTAATCCAAAAAGGTACTCCTTGTTTTGTTTTGGCGTCTCAGGACGAAGTCAAAGACGAAGTGCTTTCGAGTGCCTCAGAAATCAAAGCTCGTGGAGGACTCATCATTGGCGTCGCTCCATTTGAATCAAATGAATTTGATGTTTTGATAAAGACTCCCGATCTTGGAAGTCTGACAATTTTTGCCAATATTATTGTTGGACAACTGCTTGGATACTACCTTGGCGTCGGTCGTGGAGCTGACCCCGATAAACCCAGAAACTTAGCCAAAAGCGTGACGGTGAAGTAAATATTAAATTTAAAGATAATGCATCAATCCCAACAAAGCTCCAGATGCTAATATATCTGCTAGTGCCAGTGCACCCCTAAACGTTAAATGGCTTTTTTTATATTCCACCGAATCATAATACAATTTACCATCAACTCCAATTCTTCTGGATCCAGTTTTTATTATCTTACCTCTATTACTTCCAGGTGAGTTAGATAAGAGTTTACCTGCAAACACGTTAAACCGAACATTTGTTGTTAGACCTAGCCGATTAAAAAAATTTGAAAATCCTTCTCCTCTCATTTTCATGAGACTATTCTACTATCAGACGTCTTATTTTTCAATTGAATTGGTAGATTGTTGGACGGGTCTAATAATTAATATTATCTTGTGAACGATCGTTAACAAGGTAAAAAATAATATGGGAATATTTTTGATAATTATAGCTGCCGCTAATATGTATTGGGGCTACAAGGCAGATACGAAAATGAAAAAAGTGTGATAGTGAAGCAATACGAAGATTTTTAAATTATCGTCTAAATACACCAATTAGTCTAATAGGTTCATTTTCGCTTGCGTTTGTTTTAGGTTCCCTGTAATATGGCTTCCCATCGAGTTGATAAACCATATTTATGGTTTGATGTAATTCTTCTGAACCACGCAAAGTTGCAAACACACCTATTGCAATTCGCGTTATTAAAAATCTCTGGAACCAACCTCTTTCCGTGAGCAGATTACGAAATTGCACCGCTTTACGTTCTCCGTTACTTTCTCCTTGTTGAGGCATACAACTAAATTGTACTGCTACTACTATTACTTGTCAAGCGGCGCTGAAAAATATGCTACACCGTAACATTAGGGTGTAACAATTTCCATAATAGTTCATCAAATGATTATTTCTGGTGTGATAAATCACACCACTACTAATTTGATACAATTTAATTATCAATGACCCGAACAAATAAAAAAATTATAATCTACGTCTTGGCAATCATTTTGGCGGTTATTCAATTATTATTTAGCAAAAACAATTTTTTACCAACATCAAATCAAAATGTACAGACGCCCAATTTGGGCGTCTCTACGATCCCAAACACAAAACAAACTGCCCTCGTCACCCATGTCATTGATGGAGATACAATTGAGATTGAGGGGAAAATAAAAGTCAGATATATTGGAGTAAATTCACCGGAAATTGATCAATGTTTTGCCGAAGAATCATATATGGAAAACAAAAAATTAGTTGAGGGAAAAACAGTTAGTCTTGTTAAAGATATTTCGGATAAAGACAAATATGGTCGTCTTCTTCGCTATGTTTATGTTGGGGATCAATTCGTCAACGAATATTTAATAACAAACGGATACGCCAAAATAATGGTAATCAAACCTGATATAAAATATTATCAAAAATTCAAATCTTTAGAAAAACAAGCAAAAGAAAATAATTTAGGAATGTGGAATAAATGTAACTAAGTATTGGTGAGGGCAAAAAATGGCAATAGAAAAAGTAGGAAAACTGTATCGAAGATCCATTCTGTCTCCAGTCCGGCTGTGCTTTCCAAAACTTCGGTTGACATATTAACTTAACAACTGCCAACACTCATACTATATCACAATAACTATTTATATGTCAAATTTTCCTTGTTACCATCAAAGCACCTCCTATTGCCAATATGCCTCCAATTATAATTCCTAAAGTTAACTTTTCAGAAAGTAAGAAAAAAGCCCACAAAAAAGTAGCAGTTGGTTGAAGATACATTGTCATCGATGCAATAACTGGAGAACCGTGCTTAATTGCATATTGATACAATAAATAATAGGCTGCTCCACCAAAAATTCCCACAAAAAATGTCGAAAAAATTGAAGATAAATTTAAACTATAAAACAAATTCGGATTCGCATAATAATCCTTCATAAATAAAGGGCACAAAACTGCTGATGCCGTTAAACTAAATATAAACGTTATGGTTAAAGGAGAATAATATTTGTGAAATTTTTTTGATAATACAGTATAAATCGTAAAGCAAGTAACCGCTGTTAGTACAATTAAATTTCCTAAAAAATTCCCACTAAAATCAATTGCTTTATCTAAAATAGGCAATATTATCAGAGTTAAAACACCTGTCAGTCCTAAAAATATACCAATAATTTTTCTGGAATTTAATTTTTCTCTCAATATAAAATATGAAAAAATCGCTGCTATCACTGGCACAACTGCATATAACATCTGTGAAACTGTTGCAGTCGTTAACCTGACTCCAAAAGCGAAAAGTGTGACATTAGCTGTTGCCAATAAAGAAAGAAAAACCACTTTTAGTAATTTTTTTTCTATCTTTTGTTTTTCTTTTAAGACAAAAGGTGCCATACAAAGCGAAGCAATAAAAAATCGGAAAAAAGTAAAAGAAAAAGGAGGTATTTGCTTTAGTCCAATCTTTGCAAAAACTGAAATTCCCCCACCAAAAATAGCTGCCAAAATAACAGAAATTAACGCTTTAAAATTATCAGATTTCATAAATTTATATATTTTTGAATGTAGTTATAGTCTGGATCACCGTCTTCACGAGATGACATAATCTCATTCATATTTTAGTTCGGATAATGACATTTTTTATATTTCTTCCCACTCCCGCACCAACATGGATCATTCCTTCCCAATTTTCCATGCGGTTTGGTGATTGCCTTGTCCGACGTAGCCTTGACGGAGTCAGGGTTATTTGCTTTAAAAGGATCAATTGAGGAGGCTGATTGCAGAACCATTCTTGCCTTGTCCGACGTAGCCTTGGCGAAGTCGGAGGTTGTTGAAATTTCAATTTTAAACAATCTTCTTGTTATTTCAAAATTAATATTCCCAATCAATTTTTCAAACATTAAATATGCTTCGTTTTTATATTCAACCAGCGGATCAAGTTGACCATAACCACGCAGATTAATTCCTTCTCGCAAATCTTCGATCGCCGTCAAATGATCCATCCAAAATTTATCGATCGTTGATAGTGCTACCGATTGAATAATATTTTCCCAAACTTCTTGACCTAATTTCTTTTGCCTGACATTATATTCTTTATCAATTACTTTATTCAAAAAGTTAATAATTTTTTCTTCATTTTTTGATTCAATCATTGATAATAATTCTTTTTCATCAAACGGAATCATCATATTTAATTCCTGAATTAATTTCGTCTTATCATCATTCGTCAGTTGATCAATATTGATCATATAATTATTGACAAGTACCGATATTTCTTCCTTATACATTTGTATGATCGTTTCCTTAGTAATTTGTTTTCGCAGTTCATAAACAATCTGTCTTTGTTTATTTAATACATCATCAAAATCAACCAGATGTTTTCTTATGTCAAAATTAAAACCCTCGACTTTTACCTGAGCTTGCTCTATCGCTTTGGAAACCATCGAATGGGTAAGAGGTTGATCTTCTGGAAAATTTAAAAAAGTCATCATCTTTGAAATTTGTTCTCCTCCAAAAATTCTCATTAAATCATCTTCAAGTGAAACAAAAAATCTTGACTCACCAGGGTCGCCCTGACGACCCGAGCGTCCCCGTAGTTGATTGTCGATTCTTCTTGATTCATGTTTTTCTGTTCCTAAAACATATAGCCCACCTAGTTTAACAACTTCATCGTGATTTCTTTGCCATTCATTCATCATTTTTTTATCAACTGGAACCGCCCCACCAAGAACAATATCAACTCCACGTCCAGCCATATTGGTCGCAACAGTTACCGCACCTTTTTCACCAGCAGAAGCAATTATTTTTGCTTCTTGTTCGTGATTTTTTGCATTAAGTAATTGATGAGGAACGCCTTTATTTTTAAGCAACATCGAAAGATATTCATTTTTTTCGATCGAAGTTGTTCCAACCAATATCGGTCGACCAATCTTAAAGTTCTTAGCAATTTCCTCAACTACGGCATTAAATTTTCCCTTTTCAGTTTTATAGATCATGTCTGGAGCGTCTTTGCGTTTCATTGGCAAGTGAGTAGGAATTGAAATTACATCAGCATTATAAATTTTATGAAACTCTTCTGCTTCAGTTGTGGCAGTTCCTGTCATTCCTGCTAACTTTTTATACATTCTAAAATAATTCTGCAAAGAAACTGTTGCTAAAGTCTTTGACTCTCTCTGGATTGTGACACCTTCTTTTGCTTCAATTGCCTGATGCAATCCTTCTGAAAATCGTCTTCCTTGAAGTAGTCGACCAGTAAACTCGTCAACTATTATTACTTCATTGTCTTTGACAATATAATCTTTATCTCTCTTAAAAAGAGTGTTTGCTTTCAAAGAAGCTTCTATATGAAAGAGCGTATCAAAATCTTTTTCATAAATATTTGAAACATTTAAAATTCCCTCAATCTTTTTAATTCCCAAATCAGTTAAATTCGCAGTTCTTAATTTTTCATCAATGACATAATCTATCTTTTCACTTAATTGATTAATAATTTTTGGATATAAATAATATTTTGATGTATCTTCTTCATTTGGAGCTGAAATAATGTGAGGAGTCCTTGCTTCATCAATTAGTACCGAATCTGCCTCGTCGATAATAGCAAAATAATATTTTCTTTGCACGGTATCTTTTTGACTCGACGCCATATTGTCCCGCAAATAATCAAATCCAAATTCGCTGTTGATCCCGTACGTGATATCGGCCTCATAAGCTTCTTTTCGCGATACCGACCTTAAATGTTGAAGACGCCAATCGACAGTATCTTTATCAGTAAACTTCAAATCAAACAAAAAAGATTTTTCGGAAATCATCGCAGCTGTCGTTAACCCCAAAAAGTTAAAAACCGTACCCATCCAACCACAGTCTCGTCTCGCCAAATAATCATTAACCGTGACTAAATGAACTCCTTTTCCTGACAATGCATTTAAATATAAAGCCGGTACCGAAGAAAGTGTTTTACCTTCTCCTGTTTTTTGCTCAGTAATCTTACCCTCATGAAGGGCAATCGCCGCAATAAGTTGAACATCAAAGTGACGTTGTCCTAAAGTCCGCCTAGCCGCCTCTCGAGACAGAGCAAAAGCCCAAGGTAAAACTTCATCTATTTTATTTTCATCTGCTTGAACAATTTTTTGAAGTTTTCTTGTTTCAACTACAAAATCTTTATCCTTTAAGTCTCTAGCCTTATCTTCAAGATTATTTATCTCTCCAACTTTTTTTTGAAGTCGATTAATCTCTCGTTGATTGTAGTCAAAAAATGATTTGAAAATGTTAAACATAGAAATATGATACTAATCTACAAATGAATTCTAATCTACGAATTATTTGCAGATTAGCATATATTCGTAGATTTGGATCATTTAATAAAATATTCTTGTGGTATCACCAAAATTTTATACGCCGAATAAGTATTGTTTTTTTCCGACCCTGTTTTTTTAACAACAAAATGAACCGTGTCTCCTTCTTTTAATTTGCTAAATCCTATTGTTTCTTTTAGTAAAGTTTTAATGTTAACCATATATTGTTTCGTTCCCGTTTCAATATCTAGGCTATAAGTATTTTTGTCGCTCGTCAAAACTTTTATATTATATGTTTCTTTATTTATTTCAGTTATTTTCCCCGAATCGACTAAAAAATTTTCATCAATTAAAACAATATTAGCAGTGATGGTATTATCCGACACCACTCCACTGACAATTACATAATCGTTTTTTTCTATGTCATCTTTTTTTATTTCTTTTTTTGATGTTCCCAAAACTTTAAAAACTTTGGTTAAAGTATCATCAAATTTTACTTGATTGACTTCATCTGAATTTATTTTCATACCATTTCCATCTCTACTTAAAACAAATCCTGAAATAGCTTTATTATTTTGTCTTCTAATTTCCAAAACTTTATTGGCAACTTTATCTTTTAGTTGTTGAATGTCTTTGTCAACCACAATCGATGGAGATGATGAAGCAGTAGAGGATGGAGTTTGTCCCAAAGCAATTGAATTTGTGAAAAAACAATAGAACAATATAACAATGAAACAATTTTTTATGGCGTTTTTCATAATTCGCTATCTATATAATAGACTTTAATAAATTTTTCTTGTGGTCTAAATTGTTTTTCTTTTGGATAAACAACGATTTTAATTGAATTTTCTCCAAGTGCCAAAGGAAATTCAAAATCAAATTTTTCATTCGTATTTTTAACTACCAAATCTTTGATTGGCGACTGAACGACGATTAAAGAATCTTTACTGACTATACCTTTAAAACGAATGGTATCTTTTTCGTAGATTGCATTGTTTGCCGGTTCGGTTAATTCTAATGATTTCATCTCAACTCCAGTTAAATTTGATGATACTATTTTTTCTTTGAGAGGTGGGATCACTTTATTTTTAGAAAGTTCTATATCCTTACTTTTTAAAGAAATAAAAACCGCTACGATTCCTCCAAAAAGCAAACCTAATATAATGGCAACCACTGTTTCTTTTTTCATAGATTAATATTTTCTCTCAATACTTCTGGAATCGTCTCGATAATATTATTTACATTATACCAGTATCCTTTTGATTGAAAAAGCTTATCTCCTGTTTTTTTTAACAATATTGAAGCTATAACTACTGAAATCAAAGCAGGATTATTTGAAGATAATGCAGTTGTTAATCCCGCCAAGACGTCTCCCGTGCCACCTTTTGTCAACCCGGCGTTTCCACCTTCAATTAAATAAGTATCTTTTCCATCGGAAACAATATCAGTGATCGCTTTTAGTAAAATAATCGTTTTATATTTTTTTGCCATTTCTTCCATTAATTTAACTTTTTCTTTGAGTGGAAGATTGAGTATTGGTTGTCCAAATAAAGTCTCAAATTCTTTTTGATGAGGTGTGATGATTGCGGTTTTTTTCAATTTTAATAGCCAATCTGCTTTCATCATTTGTAATGCACCGGCATCAAAGATAAATTGTTTTTCGGGAAAATTATTTATTAGCGATTTGGTTAAATTATAAGTGTATTTTGCTTCTTCCCCCTCACGCACCATACCTGATCCAACCAAAATTGAATCATCTTCTTTAACATATTCCATTAATTTTTCTTGGGGAACAATAATGCCATTTTGAAATTTTTTCTTCAATGATAAAAATATTTCTTGATTTTCTTCTGTGGATGAATAATGAACCATATCACAAAAATGAGAAGCAACTTCAGCAGCCCAAAGAGACGCCGAATGAAATAAGGAGGAACCTCCAATAATCAATACTCGACCATTTTGACCCTTGTGAGAGTTAGATTGGGGTAATTTTAATTTTTTTAGAAATGTTTGAATTGATTTAATATTTGATGTTTTAATAATCATAGTTGTTCTATTGTTCCATTGCTTCATTGCTCCATTGTTTCAAAACAATGAAACAATTTAACAATGAAACAATGATTTAATGTTATAATTTTACATTATTATGTTAACTCATGTTGAGCTTAGAAAAAAGTATGCAGATTTTTGTATAAAAAATGGTCATAAAGAAATTCCTGCAATTCCTCTTGTTCCTCAAAACGATCCCACAACTTTGTTTACCGGTAGCGGGATGCAACAGTTAGTTCCGTACCTACTTGGAGAACCGCACCCACTGGGAAAGAGGGTATTTGACATCCAACCTTGTATAAGAGCTCAGGATATCGATGAAGTCGGAGATAATCGCCATACAACATTTTTTGAAATGATGGGTAACTGGTCACTTGGAGATTATTTTAAAAAAGAACAACTGACTTGGTTTTGGAAATTTTTGACTGAAGAAATTGGTTTGGATAAAGAAAAACTTTACGTTACGGTTTTTGCCGGTGACAAAAAAAATAATTTATCTGCTGATGAAGAGTCAATAAAAATCTGGAAAGGTTTAGGAATTTCTGATGATCATATTGGAAAATATGGTCCGGAAAAAAATTGGTGGTCACGAGCTGGAGTACCTGACAATATGCCATCTGGCGAGCCTGGAGGACCAGATTCCGAAGTTTTTTTTGAATTTACTCAAATTCCTCATGACAAAAAATTTGGAGAAATTTGCCACGCTAATTGTGACTGTGGTAGGTTTATGGAAATTGGAAATTCGGTTTTTATGCAATACAAGAAGGTACCGTCTGGTACCTTCCAAGATCTGCCGGCAATGAATGTAGATTTTGGTGGTGGACTGGAGAGAATAGCGGCTGCTTTAAACGATGATCCAGATATTTTTGAAACAGATTTATTTTCAAAAATAATTATTGAAATTGAAAGAACCACAGGAAAAAAATATGATGTTAAAAATAAATCCAAGATGAGAATTATTGCCGATCATTTGAAAGGTGCGACTTTTCTAATCGCAGGTGGTGTCATCCCAGGCAATAAAGAACAGGGTTATATTTTGCGAAGATTACTTCGACGAAGTGCCTTAAAAATGTACGAGTTAACCGATGGAAAAACTACCGATTTTGCAGAAATTGCAGATACCGGAGTTCTTACAACTTATGACCAAGTACAAGGAATTGATAGAAATAAACTTAAAAAAGAAGTCGTTATGATAATCGGGGAAGAAATAAAAAAATTTAATTTGAGTATCACTCGAGGGTTAAGAGAAATTAAAAAAATAGAAAAAGTCGATGGAAAAATCGCTTTTGATCTTTATCAAAATTTTGGTTTTCCATATGAGTTGACTGAGGAACTTTTCAGAGAGAAAGGACAAAAGATAGATAAAAAACAGTTTGCAAATGAGTTTAATAAACACAAAGAATTATCTAGATCTTCATCAGGAGCAAAATTTAAAGGTGGACTCGCCGATCATTCTGCTCAAACTATTAAATATCACACAGCTACTCACCTACTTCACCAGGCATTATTCGATGTCATAGGGTCTGATGTTAGACAAGAAGGATCAAATATAACGACGGAAAGACTTCGTTTTGATTTTGCATCAACCATAAAACCAACTGAGGAGCAAATAAAAGAAGTTGTAAAAATAATAAATAAAAAAATTGAAGAAAAACTTCCCGTTGAATTTAAAATTATTCCAAAAGAAGAAGCGTTAAAACTTGGAGCAAAGTCTTTTTTTCGGGAAAAATATCCAGATATGGTTAAGGTCTATTTTATTGCAAATTATTCAAAAGAATTTTGCGGAGGACCGCATGTAAAAAATACCTCAGAAATTGAAAAAATAGAAATTTATAAATTTGAAAAGATAGGAAGTAACTTATATCGAATTTATGCAAAATAACTATGAAAAAACCTCTAATTGAATTTTCCGATTTTTTAAAACTTGATGCTAGAGCGGGTGAAATAAAAACCGCTGATCTTGTAGAAAATTCAAGTAAACTTCTTGAACTTACACTCGACTTGGGAGAAGAATATGGCGAAGTAACGATCCTCTCAGGTATTGCAAAATATTTTTCCCCGGAAACACTTATTGGAAAAAAAGTTCCTGTTATAGCAAATCTTGTCCCAAAACCTATGGCAGGAAAAATTTCAAATGGTTTTATCCTTATGGTTGACTTACCAGGACACATACCTCTTTTGATTGAATTACCCCCTTCTACCCCAAACGGTTCTATTTTGTGTTAACAACGATCATAATTTCCCACTTCTCCTACTTGACAAAATTTTAAAAAACGGTACAGTTATAAGGTGATTATTTTTAAATTACGAATTAATAATTTTTAATACAAATATGCCAAAAGCAAAAAAAACAAAAAAAGAATCCTCGATCAGTGTCTCTCCTGTTACCTATTCTCAACCAAACAATAATGTTCTTTATGCGATGATGGGGGTCATGACTCTTTTTATGGTTTTTATAACAATTAAAGTGTTTGCCTTAGAAAAAAAAATTGGCTCTATTGGAGTCGGTGGAGCAGTCGCTCAACAGGAATCACCAATATCAGTTCCCAATCTTAAAAAGATTGCTAAAGAACTTAAATTAAATACAGGAAAATTTGATAAATGTTTGGATTCCGGAGAAAAAAAATCTCTTGTTGAAAAAGATGCAACCTATGGACAAAGTCTTGGCGTTCAAGGAACTCCAGGGTTTTTTATTAATGGACAATTTTTGGCAGGAGCTTTTCCATTTCAGTTTTTTAAGGAAATAATTGACAAACAAATTGATGGAACAGCGTCAAGTGAATGTACGGCTTATTCAACTGAATTACAAAAATATTGTTCTGATCCGGCAAATTTAAATTTTAATCCTGCTGCAAAACCAGTCGATTTAGCAAAAAGTGTTGCAACAGGTGCAAAAAACGGCAAAGTTACCATCGTTGAATTTTCCGACTTTGAATGTCCTTACTGTATCCGTGCTTTCCCAACAGTAGAACAAATATTGAAAGAATATAAAAAAGATGTAACTTTGTACTTTAAACAATATCCGTTAGTACAGATTCACCAGAATGCACAAAAAGCAGCTGAAGCTTCACTTTGTGCACAGGACCAAGGAAAATTCTGGGAATGGCACAATAAAGTATTTTCTATAGAATCTGCCATCCAAGCTCAATAATAAAATCAATTTGTGATCCTAATCGGAATCGAACCGATGTTTACAGGATGAGAACCTGCCGTCCTGACCACTAGACGATAGGACCAAGCTGAGCTTGGTCTACCCTCGCTTAGCGAGGGGACCTTCAGTTTGACTTTCAAAGTGCTATCAGGTAATATTTTAACATTAATCCCCTGATTTGCGAGGGGGTTTTGTTTAAATATGACAAAAATACAATTAACTCAAAAAGGCTTTAACGATCTGCAACTTGAATTGGAAGATCTACTAATTAATAAAAAACCTAAAGCCATCGATAGATTAACTAAAGCTCGTTCGATGGGTGATTTATCTGAAAATAGTGAATACACCGCAGCCAAGGAGGAACGCGAATTTGTTGAAGGAAGGATTAAAGAGATCCAGGCAATTTTGGATAACGCTGAAGTTAATCTAGTTTATAAAGCAGGTAACCAAATCGAGATTGGATCGACTGTCGTCGTAGAAACTAATGGAGAAAAAGATTCTTTTCAAATAGTTGGTGAGTTCGAAGCCGATCCGATGAATAAAAAACTTTCTCAAAATTCTCCGATTGGTCAAGCCTTGATTGATAAAAAGGTTGGAGATCAGGTTGAAGTAAACATTCCTGCCGGAAAAGTCCAGTATAAAATAGTTGACATTAAATAATTTTATTTATTAAACAGGTTTTTCAAAATTGTAAAAGCTCTGTCGACATTATTTGCATCTATTATCAAAGTTATTTCATGTGAAGTTGAAACCACTTCAATAACGTTAATTCCTTCCCAAGCCAATGGTTTTAGAATATAATAATAAACCCCAGGAGTATTGATATTTTCTTCAGCTAATTTTATTGTCACTGAAGATAAGTTGTTAAATCTAAAAATTATTTTTTCATGCTGATATATTTTTTCAATCTCTTGTTTTAATTCAGTACTGGCAATAATCGTTGTTTCAAAAACACCTTCTGTAATTGTTCCAAAATAGTCCCTTTGCGAATTAATTGTTTCTAACAATCTTTGATGTTTCAAAATCAATGTTCCTGAGTTAGCCACCGTGAATTCAATCAAATTTGACCTAACAATTATGTCGGGTGAATTTTTAAATACCTTGCCTATATCTACTTTATTTGATGTTTTTATCGACAACCTTTTTAAAGCCATAACAATAGCACCTTCTTTTACTTTTTTATAAAGTTCTTTCTCAATTTCCGGTTTAATAATCCTGGCCAAAGCCGAAAGATTGATAATTCCCTCACAAAGGCTTTCTTCAAGAAATGGCGTTTTTTTGACTATTTTTTCAACGATTTCGGGTATAGTGATCATAATTTGTTAGTATTTTAACATTTTATATGTTTTTTGTCAAATTATATTAAAAAATTGACATTCCCATTCTAGCCGTTATAATAATCTGATTGTTAAGTTGACTTAGCTTATGTCACCATCAGAAAAATTAAATACTAGTGTCGGTCGACCGGGTGAACCGGAACCTAGAACATTTTCTAGGTTATATCAAACCCTTATTGACCCGGTTAATGAACTTAAATACTTAATGTCTAAATTTAGAGATCTGGAAGCTTTATCAAATGATTATAGAAGGACTGTGTTGAGAAGTTTGTGTTCAAAAGACGTTATAACTCAAGCCTTAAAAACTAATCTTCCGATTGAAGCGGTTATTCCAATGAATTTGGTGACCGATGATAATTCTTCGATCGTGTTTTTAGGAAAAAATAATCACGAATCGCCTTCTCAGGGACGAAATATTAAAGATTTAATTGAACATCGAAATAATCATAAAATACCATTGGAAAAAGTCAGGTCAATCCCAAAAGGATTCAATTTAACAAATCAAATTAATGAAAATGATGAGATAAACTTACTTGCCTTATGGGAACGTTTTGGTTGGAACCGCGTTCAAATCAGAAATTTTATTCAAATGATGAGATCTAATCAAGATGACCTATGGTTTAGTGGTGTCCGTGATTCAAACTCTAAAAAACTGGTCGCCGCGAGCACTGCTGAAGCAATGCAATTCTCCGGAATTAAATATATTGAAACAACCGAGTATAGCACACTTGACGGCTATGAAAATCTTGGCTTATGTACTGCCTCTGTTGCCGGTTTGGTAGCTCAAGTTTTAAACGCACAGCATATTTTACCGACGGTCATTACGGCCGAATTTAATACTTCATCAACTTCGGCGGCAATCGGTGCTTCTGCTGGGTTTGTAATTCCAAAAACCGACGGTGTTTCACAAATACTTTCTTATAATGTAGCGGTTGTCGACGGTGCATCAGCCAATCCGGTTTTTATAAACGATCATCAAACCGATAGGGGAATACCTTTTAGATATTTGAAAGATTTTGCTCTAGCGGTATTGCCAAGAGAAAATATAGATCGTTTATATTCCCAAGTAGAAATCAAACAAATTATAAATTTATATGACCCACAATGAAAATATTATATTCGCCTACCCATCTCTCTCATGTTCCGGAGTTTGAAATTTTTAATGGACATCCCGATGCCCATGCCGAGGTACCATCAAGAATTGAAAATATTAACAAAAGTTTAATTAAAAATGGTTTTAAAGTAAATAATTTAACGAAAAAAACTCCAATTTCCTTGATTGTAAAAACTCATAAAAAAGAATATGTTGATTTTATAAAAAAAGGCTCGGTGTTTTTATATCCATCAGTATTCCCATATAACGATTTAAATCAGGGCAGAAAACTTTCTAATAATTTAGCAAATCATGGGAAATATTCCTTTGATCTTTATACACCAATGTTAAAAAATATATTTAAAATCGCTCATGAATCATCATCATTAGCGTATGAACTTTCAGAAGAGATTCTTAATAAAAAAATAAAAGTAGGTTATTCACTCTGTCGTCCTCCAGGACATCATGCTGAAAAAGCTCGAATGGGTGGATATTGTTATTTTAACAACAGCGCTATAGCTGCTCAAAATCTCTCTTCAAAAGGTAAAGTCGCCATTCTCGACGTTGATTTCCATCATGGTAATGGTACGCAAAATATTTTTTACGATCGAGGTGATGTCTTGACTATTTCAATTCATGCCGATCCTAATTGGAAATTTCCTTTTTACACCGGGTTTGCTGATGAAATTGGTCTTTATGAAGGTGAAGGAAAAAATATAAACTTTCCGCTACCAAAAGGTACCACAAATACCCAATACCAAAGAACTTTGGAAAAAACTTTGAAAAAAATTAAAGATTTCCAACCAAAATATTTAGTTGTTCCCCTAGGGCTTGATACACATCGTGACGATCCAATTGGAGGCTTTCAATTAACGACTGATTATTATCAAAAAATGGCTAAAACTATTAGTGATTTAAAAATTCCGACTTTAATTATCCAAGAAGGAGGATATAATACCGCCTTACTTGGAGATAATGTCGTCTCTTTTTTAAAAGGTTTTATATAATATAAAGATACGATTTGACCAGACCGAAAAGTTGAGCCCGTTAGGGCGAAATCCCGCATATAATAGTGCGGGACAAAAAATATTATGATTTGGGCAGATAGAGAAGCAAAAAGACTTAAAGAAAGAAACTTACCCCTTGAATGGGCTGATGACATGAAAACCCCATCAGGGCGCGTTCACGTCGGCTCTCTTCGAGGTGTCATTGTTCACGACCTGATTCACAAAGCCCTTAAAAATATTGGCGTAAATACCAAGTTTTCTTATGTCTTCAATAATATGGATCCGATGGATGGAATGCCATCTTACTTGGACGCAAATAAATGGGGAAAATATATGGGAATGCCTTTATATAAAATTCCTTCTCCTGAACCGGGATTCAAGTCTTTTGCCGATTATTTTGCTTCAGAATTTATTGAAGTTTTTAATTCTATAAACTGTAAACCACAAATTATTTGGTCACACGAACTTTACAGATCAGGAAAAATGAATGAAACAATTCGTTTAATATTAGATAAAGCCGATACCGTTCGCGACGTCTACAAAAAAGTTGTCAAAAAAGATCGTCCTCCAACTTGGTTTCCGTATTCTCCAATTTGTGAAAAATGTGGAAAGATCGGAACAACCAGTGTTTACAAATGGGATGGAAAATATGTCCACTATCGTTGTGAGCCAAAAATGGTTGAATGGGCCACAGGGTGTGGATACGAAGGAAAAGTTGAGCCAATAAATGAAAATGGCAAATTGGTTTGGAAATTGGATTGGCCCGCTCATTGGAAAGTAATTGGAGTAACAATTGAATCGTCCGGTAAAGATCACATGTCCTCAGGTGGATCTTATGATATGGGAATTCATTTCTGTAAGGAAGTATTGGGTACTGTTGCGCCGGACGCCCTTGGTGGCTATGAATGGTTTACAATCGGTGGCAAAAAAATGTCGTCATCAAAGGGAATTGGTTCTTCCGCTTACGAAGTTTCTCAAATCTTACCCCCAGAACTTTTACGTTTTTTGCTTGTTCGAACGCCAATTAAGACTCATCTTGATTTTGATCCGGTTGGAGATACGATTCCTAATTTGTTTGATGACTATGATCGTTGCTTGAATTCTTATTATTTAAAATTAGAAAACAATTTACCAAAAGATAAAGCCGGAGAGGTTGCAGATGATCAAGCCAGAATAATAGAACTTTCAGAAGTAAAACCTTTACCTAAAACTAGACAGTATATCCCCAGGTTTAGAACGATTGCCAATTTATTAAAAACAAAAAAAGAAGATATAAATAAATTTTTTGAGACACAAAAAAGATCTTCTCTAACAAATGATGAAATCAAAATTCTTGATGAACGAATAAAATTCGCAAAAATTTATTTGGAAAAATACAGCCAAGATAAAAATTTGAGTATAGGGGAAAAAATATTTTCCCCATCTGAATTGCAAAAAAACTTCTTACTTCAATCGTTTAATCGATTGAAATCTTTGATCAATAAAGATAACAAAGACGAGATTCAACAGACTATTTTTGAGTGTATTAAAACAACTGGAATAAAACCTAAAGATGCTTTTGAAGCTATTTATCAAACACTGACAGGGAAGCCATTTGGACCAAAAATTGGAGAATTAATTTTAGACATTGGCTTTGGTAAATCTTTATCGATGTTAAAAGGAAGTAATCAAGATATTGTCAAACAAACAACAAATAAATATACTTATCCCGAGCTTACTGACAAAAAAATATTTTTCATCGACTCGACAGTTGCACAAAAATACCCGTCAATCAATATCGGAATTGCTGTTATTAAAAACGTTAATATTAAAAAATCTGATCCGCGTCTACTTGAAGAAGTCGACCAATTTATTAAATCACAATCAAATTTATCTAATGAAATAATTAGCAGCTATCCTGAAATTCAAACTTACCGAAAACTTTATAAAGAAATGGGGTTAGATTGGCACTCAAAAAGACCGTCTCCCGAAGCACTACTTCGAAGAATTGCTACCGGTAAAGGACTTTACAACATCAATACATGTGTTGATGCATACAATTTAATTGTTATGAAACATCACGTTTCAATTGGAGCATTTGATTACGATAAATTAAGATTCCCAACATTATTAAGATTTCCAAAAAATAACGAAGAGATATTGCTTCTTGGAGATAAAGTTCCGACCAAATACAAAACAATTGACTTAGCTTATTTTGATCAGGCAGGCGGATATAATATTTATTTTAATTATCGCGACGCACAAAGAACCGCTGTAACAGAACAAACAAAAGATATAATTTTGAATATTGATGGAATTTATGATGTCACTAGAGCTCAAGTTGAACGATCCTTGAAAGAATCAATTGATATTATTACCAAATACTGCGGCGGCACCGTCGAGTTTGCAGGAATCGTTTCAGCCGCGCAAATTTAAAAAGTGAAAAAAATTTTGATCGCCTCCACCAACCCAGGAAAAATTATTGAAATTGAAACTGGGTTAATAAATTTAGGAAAACAAAATATTAAAATTCTTACATTAAACGACGTAATAGTGGAGGACAAAGTACCGGAAGAAAGTGGAGACACTTTTAAAGAAAACGCTTTAATTAAAGCCAAATTTTACGCTAATTTAACCAATTTGCCAGTTATATCCGATGACGGCGGGCTAGTCATCCCCTATTTAAATAACGAACCCGGAGTCAAGTCAAAGCGTTGGCTGGGAAAAAATGCTACGGATTTAGAGCTTATTAACCATGCGCTTGATAACCTCCGAGGTTGTACAGGCACACAAAGAAAAGCTTATTTAGAAACTTGTCTTTGTTTTTATAATCCTAAAATAAAATTAATTATTTATGAAATGGAAAAAATATCCGGCCATATTGCTGAAAAACCAAGTCAAAATCCAATTAGTGGTTATCCTTATCGTGCCATATTTATTGTTGATAGATTCAATAAATATTACGACGATCTAACTCATAAAGAGCATGGGAAAGTTAATCATAGATTAATGGCTCTTAAGAGGTTGACAAAAAAGATTAAGGATTTGATATGATAATCAAGTAATATGTTATCCCTTGATTTTATTCGTGCTAATAAAGAGAAAATTATTGCGGCGGCAAAAAATAAAAATCGTAA
Source organism: bacterium (assembly GCA_021825445.1). Classification (GTDB taxonomy): domain Bacteria; phylum Patescibacteriota; class Microgenomatia; order UBA1406; family GWC2-37-13; genus GWC2-37-13. The sequence goes on from JAKAHA010000002.1 coordinate 100,855, forward strand.
GATTGATATTGATAAGATCTTGTTACTTGATGATGAACGTCGTGAACTTATTCAAAAAATCCAAGTCCTTCGTGAAGAAAGAAACAAAACTTCCCACGGAAGACCTGACGAAAAAACCATTCAGCGTGGGAAAGAAATCAAAGAAGAATTGAAAAAGTTTGAAGAATCTCTTTCATCCATATTGATCGAATTAGACACATTAGTCTCATTTGTTCCCAATGTCCCGTTAGACGAAGTACCAATCGGAAAAGACGAATCAGGCAATGTCGAAGTAAAAAAATGGGGAGAACCAAAAAAGTTTGATTTCGAAGTCAAATCTCATCTAGACCTAGGTTTGTCGCTTGATCTTTTTGATTTAGAACGTGGATCCAAAGTCTCTGGTTTTCGCGGATATTTTTTGAAAAATCAAGCCGCACAATTACAATTTGCTATTCTTTTTTATGTTTTTCAAAAATTGGTTGCTAAAGGTTACGTTCCAATGATTGCTCCTTCAATTGTCAAAGGTTTTACTTTATTTGGAACAGCTCAATTTCCCTGGGGAGAGCAAGAAGTTTATAAATTAAATGATGAAGACGCGTACTTATCAGGAACTGCCGAAGTTCCAATAACTTCATATTATTCTGGTGAGATATTAAATGAGAAAGATTTACCTAAAAAATTTGTGGCCTTCTCCCCATGTTTTAGACGAGAAGCCGGATCGTATGGGAAAGATGTCAAAGGTCTTTATCGGGTCCACGAATTCTGGAAAGTAGAGCAAGTAATTATTGCTAAAAACGATATTAAAGAATCAAAAAAACTTCATGAAGAATTGCAGAGAAACACAGAAGAAATAATGGAAGACCTTAAAATCCCATATAGAAGACTACTTATGTGCACCGGTGATATGGGTGAACCGCAAGTCTACAAATATGATACGGAAATTTGGATGCCTTATCGAAATGGCTATGGAGAAATTGCTTCAAATTCGATCATGGGCGATTTTCAAACACGTCGACTCAAAATAAAATACCGCAAAAAAGACGGGACGACCGAATATTGTTATTCCCTAAATGACACGGCTATCCCCTCTCCAAGAATTTTAATTGCAATTTTGGAAAACTATCAACAGAAAGATGGAGGTATTAAGATACCTGAAGTTCTCAAATCACTTGTGGGATTTAAAGAAATTAAGGCGTTGGCGTAGGAGTCACAATCAATGCTTGATTACAGTTAGCTGTATTTTCTGTACCCTTGATAAAATACTCTTTTCTTCCATAATAACAATTCTTTTCCACAACATTAGCTGGTTTTTCATACCAGCTATTATTTCCGCCATAACTTTTTAATAAATAGCTCATTACCCTATTCCAAATTGGAGCTGCTCCAGTAATACCAGAAGTTAAATATGGATTCATTGGGGTATTATTATTATTACCTACCCAAACGATTACCAAAAATTCCGGAGTATATCCGATTGTCCAGTTGTCTTTTTTATTATCAGTTGTTCCAGTTTTGACCGCAACCTTATACCCAGGAATTTCCAAAGATGAACCTTGTCCAAAAGCAAATGTTCTGGCAAAATTATCTGATAGTATGTCACTAATAATAAATGATATCCCGGAATCAATCTCTTTTATTCTCGATGGTGCTGCTTCACGCAACACATTTCCCTCACTATCTTCAATTTTTTTAAAATAATTGACAGGTATTTTATATCCTTGGTTTGCAAGCACTCCAAATGCCTCAGCCATATCAACCATCTTAACTTCTCCGCCGCCCAAGGTTAAAGATAATCCATATCTGGACTTATCACCCCAAGTTGTAATTCCCATTTTTGTCGCATAATCAATAAAATTTTCAACACCAATACTATTGAGTGTTTTAACTGCTGTAATATTATAAGAATTAGCTAAAGCATAACGTAACGGCACGTTACCATGAAATTTATTATCATAATTGACAGGTCTATACGATTCGGACCCCGAGATATTAAATACAGTTGGAGAATCGTTGATTATGGATGCTGAAGTATATCCTTTTTGCAAAGCCAGTGAATACATTAACGGCTTAATCGAGCTTCCAGGTTGACGAGGAGCTGTCGTAACATTATAAGCACCATTTAACTCTGAAAAATAATCAACTGATCCAACCATAGCCAATATTTCACCGTTTGAAGGTCTTGTTACCAGAATTGCACCATTGGTTACATTTAAGTATTTGATTTTTTCAAGCTCCTCCTTAAGAATTTTTTCTGTTTCCTCTTGAATTTTATAGTCTAAAGTTGTTCTCACTTTTAAACCACCTTCTTCAACGGTTTTAATACCATAATAATTTTCCAATTGATTTTTCGTATAAAAAACAAAATGAGGGGCTCGAATTGACGTTTTTGGAGGCAATACATCGATCTTTGACGATTGACTTTTTTGCTTTATTTCTTCTGTTATAAAGTTTTGATTTTTCATCGAATTCAACACTTCATTTCTCCTTTTTTTAGCCGCATCAGGATTAATATATGGTGAATATATTGAAGGGGCTTGTGGTAGACCTGCCAATAACGAAGCTTCTTCCAAAGTTAAATCTTTAGCTTTTTTTCCAAAATATGTCTTTGATGCTTCCTCAATTCCATATGATGAACCGCCGTAGGGAACTTGATTTAGATACATCTCAAGTATTTGGTTTTTCGTATATATTTTTTCTGCCCATAATGCCAATATTACTTCTTTAATCTTCCTCGATATTGTTCGCTCGGGTGTCAATAATGCAGTTTTTACAAGTTGCTGCGTAATTGTTGACCCTCCCTGCAAATTTTTATTTACTGCCATCTCCTTAACTGCTCTTATTATTCCTGAAAATACAGCCACTCCTTGATGGCGATAAAAATCCTTATCTTCAATGGCAATTGTTGCCTGGGCAATATACGGAGGAAGTTCATCAATTTTCACCGGAGTTCTATTTTGATCTCTATAAATTTCGTAAAGCAATTTGTCATTTCTATCATAAATATGAGTCGACAAAGGATAATTTGTTTTTCCTATATTGTACGGGGAGGGAAGATTTTTAATAAAAATATATAATTGAAACAATAAAACCACACTTAAAGTAATCAAACATCCAAGAAAAAAATATTTTGCTTTTTGAAAAGCAGAATTCCTTGCAAATTTAGGCAATTTAAATTTGATCAAAGATATTTTTGGAAGATTAATATTTGGAAAATTAATTGGTCTCAACTTAATCCTAGCTATTTGACCATAAATCAAGAAAATAACTTTCAATATTAATCCGCCTATAAAAATTATTGGAGTTACAAGACACTTTTGAGTAATCTCCCCAATAGTTATGAAGAAATTGACCAAATAATATAAACCTTTACTTACTTTCATGGGTGAATTTTACCATATATTATAGGTTTATTCAATGAGAATTGAAAGTTATATTTTTGTTAGTTTAGCAGTTACTACCAATCTTTCCAGCCATGTTCCGGGAGGCTCACATGTAATAAGAGTCAAATATGAGTCATCCTTTTTTTGTTCCAAAACCGATATATCCTTTGGTTTAACTATAAATAACGATGCAACTTCATACTGATATTCAAATTCCCCAACATTAATATATATTTTGTCTCCTTTTTCAAGAGACGAAAGGTACGTAAAAATTGTTTTATAGTCCTTTGGATCATATAATTGAGGTAAAGTCGAATGACCAAAAATAGCAACATTACCATACTCTCCCGGTAGTGACTGAGGTAAATAATGAATGAGACTTTTTGTCAGATCTTCACCACCAACAACAACTCTTGCATTTTTAATGTTAAGTTTCGGTATTGTTAGAGTATATTCTTTTATAGATAATTTTGACAATTTATTTAATTGAGGAGAGGCAGGAAACCAAATACTTGCCTGAGTATAGTCTCGTAGATTGTTTGAAAAAATATTAAATGCACCCAGTACCGAATTGGCATCTTTTAATGAAGAAGTATTGTTGTCAGAAACTGGAACATTGATATTGTTTTTTAAAAATAAACTCGAATAAATAGTAAAAGACACAATGGGATAAAAAGACCAAAATAATAACATCGCTCCAGCAAATAAAAATAAATAGGAAAAATTATTTATTGCTTTTTTCTTGGATGAATAGGTTTTATTTTTAACGTAAACATGGAGAGCCATAATTATAAACTAGAATTTTTTATTATAATGTTTTTTGTGAAAAAAGGTAAATAATTATTTAAAAACGGTAGAGGCTCACCGATGTTTAAATTATATCCCTCAATTTTATATCGACTTTTCAGGATTTCCTTAATCTTAGATTCATTTTTCCCAACGATATTATTTTTTATTTCATCTGATAAAATTTTCATACTTGCCTTAGCACTAACTCCAGCATTAACCGACAACAAATTGCTATCTTCTTTTTTAATTTTATTTATTGTATAAGAAATTTTTTCTTTTTCTAGGGAATATTCTTTTCTTACATCTGGCTTGAGTAATACTAAAACTTTGTCAAGAAATGTTTGTTTGTTATATAAATACTGAGTTACACTTACCGTTGCTTGAAGAGTCAATTTACTACTTTCCTCGCCAATTTCTTTCGAATAAATCATTTTATTAAAGTTTGTTTCAGAAAGTGCTGAAACGATTGCTTCATTTGGTAGTACTTTAATAGATGGGATTTCTTTTTTAGCTTTATTAATAATGATTGTTTTTAATTCTTCTTGATCTTTTTTAGAAACTGTTTGTATCTGTTTTTTAGTTCCTCCGGAAAAAGCCGAATCATTAACGGCAAAATATACAGATGAGGATAATCCATCGAAAGAAAATCTTTGACTTTTTGATAAATTTCCATCAATGCCAATCGCAGACGCAGTCACTGTACCGCTATTTTTACCTGGCAACTTAGCAGAACCGTCTGCGGTCAAACTCGAAGAAGCTACTTTTACATCTGTGTCTAAAATAAATTCTAATTTTGAAGCTGTAAGGATTGATCCTTTTGTAAAAACTTTTTCCTTATCATCAAAATTGTGAATCGTCACTTGACCACGTGCTTTATCTCCAACTTCTTGTTTTCCAGTTGTACTAATAGCTTCAGAAAAGCTAGCAGAGGAACTAGAAGTTCTATATTCCAATTCTAAATTAATATCTTTATTTATGTTTTGCGATGGTAAGTATAATGTCAATTCTGCCTTATGAAAATAATATTCGTTAATAAATAGACTAAAAATTATTATTAAGATACCTACTATAAAAAATATTTTTCCGGAAAAATTAATCTTGATAGCTGGAAACTTATTCATTATTGACCACGCTTTGGCTTTCCAATCGGTTTTCGGTAAAATATTAATTTTTGTATCTGTTTGGTCAATTTTTACCTCACCTACATCTTCGTTAACAATAAATCCAAAGTTTGTTACTTCATTTATCGTCTCAACTACCGGAACTTCAGTGGAGGAGGAAGTTTTTATTTGCTCTCCAAATATTTTCATCAAACCATTAACCACTTCGTCCTCTGATAATATGTCAACTTTTGGAATCTGAATAAAATAATCACTACCCCAACGGTGACTTAATATTTTTGTTGTTGTATCATCCAGATTGTCTGAATCATAAAGAATGATGCGAGACGGTAAAGTATTCTTTTTCTTAATTTCTTCAAAACCTTCGGTTAAATCGGCTACAATATTATCTGTCCTACCTAAAACTATTTTTGAGTCAATTTTCCCTCCAATATATGAGAATATTCCCACCTGGGTTTTATCTATCTCAACCAATATGGCAGTAAGAGCAGAATTATTTTCATTTTGTAAATAATAGTTAACCGCTTCATAGCACTCTATGTATCCCATTGGCTTCAAGTCTAAAGCCTTGGTTAACTGTTTAATTTTTTGTAAATATACGGGTTTAATATCTCCTATTTTCTCATCAACAAGATGGGAATATACAAATATGATTGTCTTATTTATTTCTATTTCTAAATTTTTTTCTAATTTATATAATGATTCATCTACATCGTTCGTCAAATTTTCCCAACCATTTGTATAGTTAAATTTTTCTCGATCCAATAATTCCAAATGATCATTTTCCCTTAAAAAAATCATAACTATCCCTTGACTTTCTTTTAAGAAAATTCCTAAAAAATACTCCTTCTTTTCTTTCTTTGAAAAAAATGGTATTTTCATATTTTAATTAATATTATATTTTGTAAATACTTGATCTATTCCTGATTTGGCGGTACTTAATGCTTCTTTATATGAAACTCCCAAAATTGTACTATTGATCGCGTTTTCTATATATTTTATTATCTCATCGTTTAGTCCATTATCCATGGTTCTAGAAATTATTGGTAAAGATACAAAGTTATTTGCTTGCTTGATAACCGCTCCCAGATAAGGCTCTTGTGCTAAAAGAGGTGCTAAATCAACCCTTGAATAAGGCTCACCAAATGGTCTAATTTTACTTTCAATTTCATATAATTTAGTCATATTTTCCTTTTCCGTTAAAAATTTCAAAAATTTCCATGCTTCCAACTGATTACTACTAAACCTCGAAACCCCCTCAACCCAGTATGATGAAATTGATATTAAAGAAGTTCCTGGAACAACTGGTACAGGTACAACCTTCATATCTATATCAGGATTGGATGATTTAATAGCTAGAATTTCCCAAGAAGGGACTATGATCATGGCGACCTTTTCTTGAATAAAAGCAGTTGTTGAATTTACCATCTCTTCATTCCAATATCCCTGTGGAGATTCACTAAATTTTCTGTAAATTTCCAAAGCTCCGGATGCTTCATCCTGATTTAGTTTATTTAAAGATCCTCCATTTTGAAGTAACAGTAATCCAAAAATATCAGAAAAATGATCAACATTTGAAGTAGTGCCAAGTGCAATTCCCGATGTTATCAAGCTTCCAGATTGACTTTTGACAGTTAATTTTGGGACAATTTGGGTAATGTCATCCCATGTCGTTGGAACAATTGAGACGCCAGCTTTTTTGAATAAACCTTGATTATAAACCAAAACCAGACCATCTATCGTCAATGGTAACCCATAATAATAATTACCAACCTTAAGATCTTTTTTGTGAACAGGATAAAAGGTTTTGTCAAATTCGTCACCGTTCATGATCGTCGGAGGAAGGGGGGCTACTATATCTTTTATTTCTGGTAACCAAGTATTGTGAAATCTAAAAATATCAGGCTTTTCGATCGTCCCCTGACTCACACCTTCATTTTTAGTTCTATTCACTAATTTTTCACGATAACTTTGAGGATTCATTTTTTGATAAGTAATTTTTATGTTTGGATTTTTTTGTTGATAGGCAGTTATTAATGGTTCCATCACCTGACTTTCTTCCCATAAACCCCAATAAATCAAATTAATCGATTTTTTACTTGAATTACCGGAAAATAATGCTTTAACTATAAAAATAAATATTATCAAAAACAAAATTACTCCTCCCACAATAAATATTCGTTGATTATTATTTTCTTGATAAACAGGAGGTGGTACATTCTCAAAATTTAAGTCTTGAGGAGCTTCTTCAATCGCAGGTTCATTATTTACGATACCTTGATTTTGGTCAACAATTATTTTATCATCTTCCATACTATCATGATATCAAAAAATAGAAATTTAAAAGGTAATATTTTGTTGACATTAATGCTCGTCTTTGGATTAATTGCTATATCGACGACTGTTTTTATTTTTTTAAAAAATGAAAAAAATATAGGCAATAAAATATACCCAAATGTTTACTTAGATAACCAAAATTTTGGCTTAAAAAATAAAGATGAAATAATCAATTATTATAATAATAAATCTTCTGAATTAGAAAATATTAGAATAACTATTTTTTATGCAAATGAGCCTGTTGCCTCTTATTCTGCTCAAACTCTTGGAATAAAATATGACGGAAAAACAATTGCGGAAAGGGCTTTTCTGATTGGACGCTCAACTAATTTATCATCTAAATATTTTCAAAAAATTTTGTCAATTTTTAATTTAAAAAGGTTTAATTTTGAAAGCCAAATTGAATATGATAATAGCAATATTAAGGATTTTTTATCTCAATCTGAAGATAAATATAATTTACCGGCAAAAAATGCTTTATTTAAATTTGAAAAAGGAAAGGTTGTTGAATTTAGAAAAGAATCGAATGGTTTAAAAATCAAGACAAACCAGTTTTTATCTGAGATTGATAAGATTGTAGATAAACTCAAAATTGATCCAGCTAACAAAAAAATTATTTTGAATTCTGAGGTTGTTAAGCCAGAAATAAAGCTATCTGATATTAATGAATATGGAATAGAGGAGTTTATTGCTGAAGGCAAATCCGATTATACTCATTCAATCCCCCAAAGAATCCATAATGTCATTCTTGCCGCCTCAAAATTTAATGGAGTTTTAATACCCAAAGGTAAAGAATTTTCTTTTAACGAAACTATCGGAGACATCTCTTCGCTCACCGGATATCAACCAGCTTATGTCATCAAAGAAGGCAAGACTGTCTTGGGAGATGGCGGTGGAGTTTGTCAGGTGTCAACAACTCTTTTCAGGGCTGCCCTAAACGCCGGACTACCTATTGTTGAACGTAGTGCCCATGCCTATAGAGTTGGCTACTATGAAAATGATTCGGAGCCGGGTTTTGATGCGACTGTCTATGGTCCAACTGTTGATTTAAAAATAAAAAACGATACTCCAAGCTATATCTTGATTGAAACGGAAGTTGATAAGGAAAATAATTTGTTGTTTTTTAAACTATATGGGAAAAAAGATGGGCGTCAAGTACAAATATCCAAGGCAACTGTCTATGACGTTGTTCCTGCTCTTCCTCCAAAATATCAAGATGACCCAACTCTTAAAAAAGGGGTGACAAAACAAGTTGATTTTCCCGCAGGTGGAGCTAAAGCTTTCTTTACTTACAAAGTTTTTCAAAAAGACAAAACAATTATTGACACAAAATTTTATTCCAATTTCCGCCCTTGGGCAGCTGTATATCTAGTAGGAACCGCGGACTAAAATTTCTAATTTTTAATTACTCTAATTAACCTAAATAATAACCAATGTTTAATTCCCAACTACTTATTGGAACTTGGTAATTTTTTAGAAATTAGACAAATTAGGTTAATTAGGTCAATTTATCTAAATAGCCTTGCCCTTCCAAGTTTGTAATGAAGGTCTTTATTTCGTCTTTCTCCGATTATTTTTGCCGGGACTCCGCCTACGATTGCGTAAGGCGGAATATCTTTTGTAACAACAGCACCAGCTCCAATGACTGCTCCCCGACCAACCGTCACCCCGGCTAAAATGATTACTCTTGGTCCAATAAATACGTAGTCTTCGATGGTGACCGGTGCATTTGTAGCTACAAAAGTCTCATTATTAACGTCATGTTCGCTATTGTAAATCATCACCTCAGTTGCGATATCAACATGATTACCTATCTTTAATAGATCTCGACCATCCAAAACAACTCCTTCGCCAATAATTGTATCTTCACCAACGGCAATATTTCTAGGATCATAAAATCTTGCTTTTGTATGGATGGTTGAACCTTTACCAATTTTAATTCCAGCAAGACGATAAAAAAATCGACGAAAACAATGCAGAGGAACACAACTAACTAAATGAAGTAAATAAACCTCAAATTCAAGAAAGATATTTTTTATTCTATTTACAACTTTTCCAAAAACTTGGGATACCGTCAACGCATTTCCATCTTTATCTTTGATCATGATACTTTTATTATATCAAAGAATCCCATGGGAAACTTTTATTATCTACCTGTTAGTCTTGCCATTTTTTGACCCTTAAATACAACTGGCTCTTGAGAAGACTCAACAGGTGGTTTAGGTTCTACTGGAATTTCCAAAGGCGTCGCATTAATTATACGATCAATATGGCTAGTATCTATTTTATTTATGTCAGTAACTGGTGTTGCTGCAATAATCTCAGGATCAGGCTTCAATATGCGTCTTACTGTGTCTGGAGAAATATTAATTTGTTCTGATACATCTAGCATATTTATTATTAATAACAATTATATTCTTTCAAATTCCTTCCCAAAATTCAAACCCTGTATCGAATGGTACAGGGTCAAATTTTGAAGGGTTCTTCATCAAAGTTAGTGGAATATTATGGAACGATGAATCGTTCCACTACGAGAAAAAATATAATTTTATTAAAGTCCGTGGACTTTTACAATTTTTGCTATACTTTTTTATATGAAAAATTTTTTAATATTAATATCTGTTGTCTTGCTTGCACTAGGGATTTATTGGGGATACGGAAAATATCAGAACTTAATGAAGAGAGACGATCAAAGAAAGAAATCCGTAAATGAAATCCCCTCCTCTATTCAATAAACTGGCTCATCTGAAATAAATCTTGACGGGGTCGAATAGCCTTGAGAGCCAAATATAAATCTTTTTCTGGTGTTTGTGATATAAAGAGTTTTTTTTGCACGAGTAATACCAACATAAAAAAGACGCCGTTCTTCCTCAAGTTGAAATTGATCGTCAATTGACCTTGAGTGAGGAAGCAGTCCTTCCTCAACGCCAACAATAAAAACATGGTCAAATTCAAGCCCCTTAGCCTGATGAAGGGTCATTAAGACGAGTCGCCTATTATTCCTTGTTTCTTTTTCATGTTGTGAATATTCAGACTCAACAAGAGCCACTTGTTCCAAAAACTCCAACAGTTTTGGAAAACTAACGGCGACTGATTTTAGTTCTTTAATATTTTCTAGTCGACTAAAATCATCGGGATCTTCGGAATCAAACATTTTTAAAAATCCTACGCTCTCAAATATTTTTTCCATAAGCTCTTCCGTCGTAAATGAATCTATTTTGTCTTTTACCTCTTCATAAAGTATTTTAAATTTTGCAAATCGAGTTTTGCCGATTTTTAAAACTCGCTCTAAAGAAACCGACTCATTTGGGTTAAGTAATAATTTTAAATATGCCAAAATATCTTTAATTTCTTTTCTTTCATAAAATCTTGTTCCGCCGACTAAAATATATGGTATTGCGTACCTAATCAGCACTTCTTCCAGAACTCTCGATTGAGCATTTGTTCGATATAAAACAGCAAAATTTGGAAGCTCTAATTCAGTATTCGCGCTTATTAATCTTGTTATTTCTTCTGCCACATAAATTGCCTCTGCCTGTTCATTATCTGCCTGATAAAAAGTCACATCTTCTCCCTGTTGATTACTGGTAAACAGATGAAGGATCGGATGAGTATTATTTTTAGAAATAATATTAAAGGCAAAATCAAGAATTTTTTGAGTCGATCGATAGTTTTCTTCCAAATGAAAAGTCTTTGATCCTGGGAAATCTTTTTCAAATTTTTTAAGATTGGTAATGTCAGCCCCACGCCATGAATAAATACTCTGCGAAAAATCTCCAACCACAGTAACATTTTTTGATTTTTCAGCCAGCAACTTTGTCAATATATATTGAACTAAATTAGTATCTTGAAATTCATCAATTAAAAAATATTCATATTTATTTTGCAAGCGACCCAAGACCGATTTATCTTTTTGAAAAAGTTGTGTTGTCATAATGAGTAAGTCGTCAAAATCGACTCCTTTATTTGCCGCCATCTTCTTTTGATAGTGATAATAAACATCAGCAACAAGTGCCGATTGATGAAATTTAAAATTCTCAAGAAAATTTTCCGGCGTAATCATCTGATTTTTGGCAAGTGAAATATAATAAGAAAAATATCCAGGAGTTTTTTTCTCAAGTTTTCGCTCGGAAATGATTTGTTTAATTAAAGTTTTTTGATCATTATCATCGTAGATTATAAAGTTGCGATCAAGCCCTGCCTCATTAGCATATGTTCGTAGAATTCTGACACAAAAAGAATGATAAGTACCTACAAATCCTAAATGAGTAGTGCCTCCTAATTGCTGATTTATTCTTTCTTTCATTTCAGCCGCGGCTTTATTTGTAAAAGTCAACATTATAATTGTCGAAGGATGTATTTTTTTTTCTTTAACCAAATATATGACTTTACTAACTAAAACTCTGGTTTTCCCTGATCCAGCTCCCGCTAAAATAACAGTTGGGCCAATATAATTAATCACAGCCTCTTTTTGTTTTTTGTTTAGATGTTTTAGAATATCTATGTCCATGAAGTATAATTATAAATTAAATTGACCTAATTAATCTAATTGATCTAATTTTTAAAAAATGATCAAATTCCAATATAACAAATTTAAGAATTAGATATTGGATATTATTTAGGTAAATTAGAATAATTAGTAATTAGAAATTAAAAAAAGATGTCTCTCAAACTAAAGCTGACCATAATTGCTTCTTTCGTTTTGATCGCCCTTATAATCCTCCTCCGTCCATATTATCTTTTCATTACTAAGACTTTAAAAATTTCCCCTATAAAAACTCTTTTTCTCTCAAATGACATAAAAACATATAACAACCGAGTCAACATTCTTTTACTCGGTATAGCTGGAACTGATCATGATGGACCTAATCTTTCTGATTCAATCATGCTACTTAGTTATAATCTAAAAGATAATTATTTAACTACCATCTCTATACCCCGAGATGTTTGGAGTGAAGCGTTACGCGATAAAATTAATTCCGCTTATGCGTACGGCGAAGCCAAAAAAAAGGGAGCTGGATTTGTATTGGCTAAAGCAGAAGTTGAAACTATAATAGGACAGCCGATTCATTATGGAATTGCAATAAATTTTGATCAGTTTGAAGAATTAATTGATTATTTAGGCGGAATTGAAGTAAATATTGAAAACTCTTTTACAGATAAAGAATTTCCAATTACAGGTCGTGAAAATGATCTATGTAATGGTGATCAAGAATTTAAATGCCGTTATAAAACAATTTCTTTTAACAAAGGTGATACTTTCATGGATGGAAAAACTGCCTTAGAATTTGTACGATCACGTCATTCGATTGGATCAGAAGGAACTGATTTTGCCAGAGAAAAAAGACAGCAAAAAGTTGTTGAGGCTATTAAAAATAAATTAATAATAATTGCAAAAAAAATTAATCTTAGTCAATACGAAAAACTTTATAAATTGGCTGATAAACTAGTTAAAAGAGATATTAGCAATCAACAACTTGCGGTTATTTTTAAGAAAATTATTTTAGGCAAAAAATTTAGTCAAGAAAAAATAATTCTTTCCGAAGATTTTTTTGTTAATCCAACCATCAATCTTGAAAAATATGATGGGCTATGGGTTTTAATTCCAATTAACGACGATATCAATATCGTTCATAAATATATTGATTGTAAGCTTGAAAAAGCAACAAACTGTGAAAGATTAAAGCCAAAAAGAGAAGAAAATCGTTGAGATTGCTACCCCAATCATTAAAAATCCTTTTTCCCAACTTCCTGTTTCTGGAAGAACTTGAGGGGTACTTGTAGTAATTGTTGGATTTTCTGGGGACGTAATCGTGGGACCTTTTGCCAGGACGATCTCTGTCGGCTCAATTGTTGGAGTTTCTTCTTTCACAACAACTGGACTCGGAACTACGGTAGTAATTGTGGTTGGAGTAACAGCAACAGTTGGAGTGATTTTCAAAATTGGTGATGGTGTCATATTTGCATATTGAGAATTTGTCAACTCTAAGTTTTTATCCG
>JAKAHA010000013.1 GCA_021825445.1 bacterium
AAGTTGGCGTCAATGTAGATTCGCTCAGGTGAGAACTTAATCATGAGAGTAGGATACTATAACAGCATTTTTGTCGGTGAATAAAGTCCACACATACATTCTGTCATTACCCCTTTTTTTTCTTTTTGCTAATGTTTCTGATGCTCTTACCTTAAAACCCGTGAATCTAAATTGGTCAAATATTTTTTCAACTGCATTGATTTCAATTTTTTGAACACCGTCAATTCTATCTATGTAGATCCCGTTTTTTTTAAACCAATCAAACTGGACATTACGTCTGACCTGTTGTTCTAAGTTATATATTTGTTTTCCCTCTAATGACATGATTATATTATACCAAAACAACTGTGTGACTTGAATAAAGTGGTAAAATTTCATATAATTGAGCCACTTTATGTCAGACGATACGATAGTTTTGTCCGAATATACCAAGGCTCTTCTTGATACCTTTAAGAACGTAAAAAAACGTAGTCGACCTGATGATATTTCTGCCCTTTCAGTCTCCCAAACAGTTTCCTTTTTTGCTTTAGTTTATGAAAAGGTCAGAAATGCTGTCGAATATCGCGAGGATCATCTTATTCTTCGAGCGGCAATTGAACGAATTTTACGCCGACGTTTTTCACTAAATCCCGATGGTCACGGGGAGGCAGAGAATTTACTCCGCGAGCTTTTATGGGCCAGGTATTTTGCCAACGGAGTTCTTGGTGGAGAAGATAATGTCATTATTCAAAATTTGTTAAATAAATATGTTCTTTTACGTCGCCAATTAATCGTCGGCAGAGACTCGGAACTCAAAATATTTTTAGACCAGTTTTTGATGGATTTTATTACCTGTGAGATAGAGGAGACTTTGCAGCCCGAATCAGCCGTTATTCAATCAAATCTTTCATCTTTTATTTTTCAGGTACTTCGAAAAAAAATAAAAATCGAAGGTCTGAAAGAAGATCAGAAAGATGCCTATTTTTTAGTTGCTATTGAAAAAGTTTTTGGAAAAAGCGATCGGGCATATCTTCGATATCATTTATTTACGACGTTCTACAAAACTCTTCATGATTACTCGGAAAAAGAATTACAAAATTTAGGAACAAAACTTCCTGCAATATTCAAAAAAATAGATGACATGGTGGCAAATCCATATGTTGAAAATTTAGCAAATTTTACTCGAAAACAACTACCTCCATTTTTAATTCTATTTGCATTAATTAAAAGTAAACCAAACGAACTACAAGAAATTCTAACCAATCGTGAGCGACTTTGGATTGAAATTGATCAGACCTGCCGAGATAAATACCAACAGCTGGGGAAAAGAATCAGGACACTCGCCATCCGTAGTTTTATTTATATATTGTTGACAAAGATGATCTTTGCGATAATCCTTGAGGTCCCTGTTTCTCTATATTTTTATGGAGAAGTCAATCGAGAAGCGATTATTATCAACAGTATTTTCCCTCCAATTTTGATGATCGCAATACTTGGATTTTTTAAAGTGCCAGGTGATGAAAATACTAAAAAGATTTATCAGAGAATCATTGATATTATCGATGACGATAAGACTTTTGAAACTCGAGTTGCCTTTGTACCAAAAAAATCTGAACCAAAAAGACCTCTTTTGATTTTTGGATTTACGGTATTTTACTCGCTTACTTTTCTCATTACTCTAACTTTAATATACGAATTTTTGAGTAACTTGGGATTTAATTTAGTGAGTCAGGCAATATTTATTTTCTTTGTATCTGTTGTTTCTTTTTTTTCTTATCGTATTCGCCAAGTCACTAAAGAACTACGACTTGAAGAAAAGGCGAGCATATTAGCTCCAATTGGCGATTTTTTCTTTATGCCGATGCTATCACTTGGCAAATTCTTCAGTTCCGGAATTGCTAAATTGAACTTTTTTATTTTCATCTTTGACTTTATAATAGAAGCACCTTTTAAATTAATATTTGAAGTGGTTGAGGAATGGATTAGTTTTGTCAGGAAAAGAAAGGAAGAGATTATCTAGCAAATTTCTAATTACTAATTACCTAATTTCTAAAAATGGAGTATAAAATAAATTGGCTTAAGAAATTAACTAAAGTACCACAAGGTGTTACTCCAAACAAAGCAAATCATGAATTTCAAAAATTGATTGCAATTAGTCCATTTGTGATATTAGCTATTGTTTGGTTAGTCAATCATTTTACTGGAAATTAAATTGATTATTATTTAGGTCAATTAGAAATTAGGTTAATTAGGTCAATTAAATTTCATAGTAATACGTTGGGAATGTTGATCTTGGAATTTTTTTAATTAACTTCTTTTTATATTCTACAATTTCAAATCCATGGGAAATTATTATTGTTCCTTTTTTTAGTTCCTTTTTAAATTTTGGGACTAGTTTTTCAATTAAAGCCGGAAATAAAAATAAATAAATATAATTAGCTTTTGTGAGATCAATATCAAGTATGTTTGCCTGTTTAAATGCTAAACTGTCATTTCCATTACTAAGCAAATTTGCCCAAAAAACTAAAAGTGGATTAACATCGACCCCTATTCCGCAAACTCCATAATTTTTAACAGCCGTTCTGACGATGCGTCCATCTCCACTCCCAAGCTCCACAAACAAACCATTTTTTTTAAACTTCACTTCCTTCAAAATATCTAAAGTTAATTTGTTTTGAGTTGGCACGTACGGAGCACCCATTATTGAGGAATAAATAAGCGAGAGTCCGTAGACGGACATGAAGACAAGAAAGATTAATAACAAAAACACCAATATTAAATATAAGATAAGTTGGAGCATTGTTTTAGTATAATATATGAAAACGCTAGCTTCCATAGCTTAACGGATAAAGTACCTGTCTTCGGAACAGGTGATGGGGGTTCGATTCCTCCTGGGAGCACAGGTAAGACAGGCGGTTCGGAATATGTTAAAATGCATTTGTAGTAAAGAAAAAAAATAAATATGGCAGTTACAAAACCCGGCTCAGGGTTAACAAGTTATGTTGATAAAAATATTGCGGACATTCGGGGTGAAAATGATATTGGAAAAGCAATTATTTTTTATACTGGTACATTCGCTTCCGGGCTTTTAGGAATTGCAATAAATACTGGAATAAATATTCATGTAAATAATGCTGGTTTATGGGGTATTGGCACGGGCATTTTCGCATGGGTTTTAGGTACTTATATATCAGCAAAAGTAGCTGCTAAAGTTTAATATTTCCGCTTATAGCGGAACGATTCAATGTAAAAGTATCTACAAGAATGTATAATTTCATTAATATTTACTAGAATGGGTCCGTAGCTCAACTGGTAGAGCAGTGCCCTCTTAAGGCATTGGTTCGGGGTTCGAGTCCCCGCGGACTCACTTTCGATTGAATTTCGCCTCCGTTTCCTCTATATTAATCATATGGTGAAAAAGATCACAGTGCTTTTTGCAATCTATATTTTTTTAAATATACTTAATTTATTTTTAATTGAAAAAGCGTTTGCGTATTCAAATACCAGAAAAGATTTTGCAAAAGTGCTAGGTGAGATTTCCGATCGAAAAGTCAATGCGGAAAACTATCAGTTTACCGCCTCATATAAAGCTGATGTTTCCGAAGGATATAAAGCCGAGATTAAGCCGGGTGACGCAAGAGCTGCCAATCTTAAAGCTTTTTTTAGAAAATATAATTCGGATCTTTATAATTATGCCGATAAAATTATTCAGGAAGCAGATAAATACCAGTTTGACTATAGACTTCTTCCAGCTATAGCCATGCAAGAATCAAACTTGTGTCGTGTGATACCTGATGATTCTTACAACTGTTGGGGGTGGGGGATATATGGAACAACAGTCACAAGGTTTGATTCTTACAACGATGCAATTGAGACTGTTTCAAAAGGAATCAAAGAACATTATATTGACGAAGGGTTAGTGACAGCCTCAGCTATCATGAAAAAATATACACCTCCCTCACAAGGTAGTTGGCAAAATGGGGTAAATACTTTCTTGAAAGCCTTAGAATAAAAATGAATCAACGAATAATAAATAATTAGTAGATTAGCATGCATTCGTAGATTCGAATCTTATTGAACTGACCTTGAATTTGACAGCTCCTGAGACATTGAATACTGAGTACCGGATTTTTTACTTCTTGCGGCAAAAGCTGATCCTCTTTTTTTCTTTTTTGACATCAAAGCGGAAAGCCAAGTCTTTGATTCGCCTACCTTAGCTCTTAAAGTTCTTAAAATATTTAATACTACTTCCAAAAATCGAACATGATAAACACCAAGTTTTTCTGGTAAACCATTAATTGTTAGATTCTCAACGTCGCGCACTTCATTGATAAGTGAAGTATCGGCTTTTTTAATCAACTCAACTTCTCTTTTAATCGCCTCAGTCAACTCTGCAATCTGCTTTTTAATGAGGGTATTTTCGTAGTATTCTTGGTAGTTAAAAACCTTAACTTCCTGCTTTCCAGTCTTAGCTTTAGCTTTTTCGACTTCTTTTTTAAAGTTAAACTCATTTCCAAAATCATCTTCGTCATGATCGTCATTTCCGCCAAAAAATTGATCAAGCATTCCTCCACCTATTTTTCCTAGTTCCTGTGCAGTTTTTTTGACAGTTGAAGTACCTAAATCCGTGAGACTTTCCAAAGGATTTTTTTCAGTATATTTTTGAGCCTTTGTTTTTTGATTGGTTGTCTGTACCATCCCTATATTTTACTACAGGCTAATTAGATAGTCAAGAGTCTTCTGTTTTCTAAGTATAGTCGCATAATAATAGCTATTTTGTTCGGCTTGTTTTCTTTCTTTATCGTCTTTAATATTGACAAAAAGTTTATCAATATCTGCTTTTTCTACCTTAATATCTTCTTTATCTGCAATTTCAGACAATAAAAACTCAAGTTTATAAGTATCCTCAGTTTCTTTTCTAAACTGAGCCTTGAGAGAATCCATTGTCAAATTCTTTGATTTCAAATAATTCTCAACAGTAAGTCCAATTTTTTGAATTTCGTCCATAAGATGAGTCAATCTATGATTGATTTCCTCATCAATCACCATATCAGAAATTTCAATTTTAGCCTCTTTCAAAAGAGCAGTCAAAACTTCGTTTAAGACTGCATTCTTATCTTCATTCGGCTTCTTTTCAGTCTTATCTTTGCCAGGTACCCAAATATTTGATTTTTTAGCCTTTTCTTTTGCTTCCTTAATTACTTTCTTATATTCACCAAGAGTAATGGTTGGTTTTTCGGCGACAGTTATCTTTACCTCCCAATCTTCTCCTTCCTTAGCTTTTGTTAAATCTACTTTTGGAGAAATTATAGGCTTCAAATTTTCTTTCGTAAGAACTTCCTGATAGATGCGAGAAATCATTTTTTGAGCTAATTCCTGGTAAATATCCTCTTTAGATAAATGTTTTTCGGCAATTGCTTTTGGCACTTTTCCAAGGCGGAAACCCTCTACAGTCAACTTTGCCTGAAGTCTGGCAAAAGCTTCTCCTTCTTCTTTTAAAACATCAGCTTTTGGGATACTAATATTAAATTGGCTTGTATTTTTAGGTAGTTTTTCTTTTTTGTAGCTATACATGACTATAATTGTACAGTAATTTGATCTGAAAGCAATAACATTTTAGCCTCTTCTTTTTCAAATTGACGAATAAAATAATTTACTCTTACAGCCCAAGTTGGACTCTCAGAATATATTGGTCCAATATCCTCAACAGTCAAGGCTCCCTTATTTAAATATCCTTTTCTAAGACCGGCTCCGACCGTATCGATCCCTTGTGCCCACGAGTCAAACATCATGTAGCCTCGGGCCCAACCAAAAGCATTATGGGAATTTGGCCAGACAAAGCGACCAAAAGTTGACTCAAGTCCGGCAATTGAGGGTAATAAATAACAGTCTATTTTATACTTAACACAAGTTTTAACGAAAGCTTGAGCATCTTTTGCCATGGGGGAATCATATCTATTTAAGACATTTTCTATAACAATCTCAATATTTTTTTGTCTAAGTTGCTCAATATCATCAGATTTAATAAATGAATTATGAGTCAGAAGAGCTGAGGCACCAGCAAATACTTCGGCACTGACTGAAGAAGTAGCCGAGAGAAAAAAGAAAAGGGAAATCAGTATCAAAGTTATTAGTTTCTTCATAGGGTTAATGTCTCGTTAACTTTTATGGGATCCTCCTTCACTCATGTTCGACTCGAGGTTTACATCCTCGCAGTCGAATATTCGTTTAGAAGGATTTGAGTCCGTAATCCCGATTTAATCGGAAACGGACTCATAAAAAAAATCCTAAAGCTTTTCTAAAAATTAGAAGAACCTTAGGATCTGGGGAGTATTATAGCAGAAAACTATAGGAATGTCAAGGATCGGTAACTTTAACCTATAACTATTGTTATATTGTTCAATTGTTCCATTGTTTTCTAACAATGAAGCAATGAAACCATGAAATAATTTAGGATATAATGAGCGGATGAAAAAAAGAACTTTTTATACATACAGCTTCGGTTGTCGAGTAAACCAGGCGGAAAAAGAAGTAATTGACGCAGAGATGCAGGATAAGGGTTATGTGTTATGTGTTAACCGACCAGACATTGCAATTATCAACACTTGTGCGGTCACCCACAAGGCTGAGCGTGAGGCTAAACAGCTAATTTATAAGCTTAAGAGAGACAAACCAGATGGTCAAATAGTCGTCACAGGTTGTTCTGCTACTTACTGGAAGAAAAATAGTCTACTTGAAGGCCTACCTGTTGATTTAGTAATTGATAATATAAATAAGGAGTTCCTCGTTAAATTACTTCAAAATAGACTGTCTTGCCAAGCTTTGTCCGAACCTCCGAGGTTAGTACCCGACTTCGCTAAAGCTACGACGGGCAAGCAGGGTGGCGATAAATATCTAAATTCGGGGAGGGCTTTGATTAAAATTCAGGATGGGTGTCAGAGGTTTTGTAGCTATTGTATTGTGCCGTATTTGAGAGGAACGCCAAAGTCAGAAAAAATCAAAAGTATATTGTTAATAATTTCCTCCTACGCCAAGGCTTCGGAGGACAAGCATAATTTAGGACTAGGAATCAAGGAGGTTATCTTTACTGCTATTAACACAGAAGCATTTGGGCTTGACACAGGAGAAAAATTAATTACTTTAATCGATCAAACGATTGAAGTAACTAAAATACCAAGAATAAGTTTTGGTTCGATTCATCCGTGGTCTATTAATGAAGAATTTTTAAACTATTATAAAAAGATTTTGCCGCTAAAACGTTTGGTTAATTTTTTCCATATTCCGATCCAGTCGGGATCAAATAAAATTTTAAGCTTAATGAAACGAGGTTACGCACAGGAAGAAGTTATGAAAAAACTTCAATCGATTAAACGATTGAACAAATTTACCTTGATTGCAACCGATGTCATCGTAGGATTTTTGGACGAAACAGATAGGGATTTTCAAGAGACTTACGATTTTTTAGAAAAATCGCCCATATCAAAATTTCATATATTTAGATTTTCAAGTAGGGATAATACTGCAGCTTATTATATGAAGAAGAATTTAAAGGAGCCATCAAGTGCCATAAAATTGAAACGTGCAAAAAAACTTTCCGATCTTGGAAAAAAGAAATACGAGGATTTTTTGAAATTAAATGTCGGCAGAACCTCATCCGTTTTGTTTTTAAATACCGTTGTTGACGGGTATAGAGAGGGACTGCTTGATAATCAATTGCCAATTTATGTTAAAACTATAAAAAATTTAAATGGACAAATAAAAAATGTAGAAATTATTGAATATAAAAAAGGCAAACTTTTTGGTAGAATTGTAACTGAATAGGACGATTAGACTGCTTAGCTCAGTTGGCTAGAGCGTTACATTGACATTGTAAAGGTCACAGGTTCAAGTCCTGTAGCAGTCACAAAATATCTATTGATTTTTAAAAATTAAGGTATATATTTAAAGATATGAAAATGAATTTAAACATTAACGGCACAACTACCACTCTCGTTTAGGAGGGTGTTTTTTGTGTAAGATTTGCCCTCCCAAAAGGAGGGTTTTTTATTATAAATTATAATAATCAAATGAAAAAAATTTTGATCACTGGGGCTTACGGTTTGGTCGGTACGGATTTGGTTTTAGCGCTTCGAAAGAAGTACAAGAAAAATGAAATTGTGACACTTTCCCATAAAACTACCCATAGTCAATTCGATGTAATTTCGGAAAAAGGAGATGTGCGTGATAAAGATAATTTGGAAAAAATAATTAAAAAACACAACATTGGTACTGTTTATCATTTGGCAGGATTGCTTTCAGTTGCAAGTGAAAAAAATCCTGATCTTGCCTGGGATATAAATCTTGGTAGCTTAAAATCTATTCTTGACCTTGCCGTTAAATATAAGTTTAAACTTTTTTGGCCAAGCTCGATTGCGGCCTTTGGTTCAACCACTCCAAAAATAAACACACCTCAAAGAACGATTCTTGAGCCAACCACGATGTACGGAGTCAATAAGGTAGCTGGCGAACTTTTGTGCCAATATTATTTTCTTAGATATGGGGTAGATAGCCGCAGCCTTCGTTATCCAGGCTTAATTGGTTATAAAACGCCACCGGGAGATGGGACAACTGAATATTCTGTCCATATTTTTTACGGAGCTATAAGAAATAATAAATACACTTGTTTTTTGAAAAAGGACGCAAGGTTGCCGATGATGTATATAGATGACGCAATTTACGGAACGATAAAACTCATGGAGGCACCGGCTAAAAAAATCAGTGTTCGCACAAGTTATAATTTTGGAGCAATCAATTTTACTCCAATTGAACTAGTCGAAGAAATTGAAAAATTGTCACCTGGTTTCAAATGTGATTATAAACCTGATCAACGACAAAAAATTGCTGATTCTTGGCCAAAATCGATAGACGACTCACAAGCAAGAGGCGATTGGGGATGGAATCACAAATACGATCTTAAAAAAATGACTAAAGTTATGTTGAATCAATTAAAATTAAAAATTGATCCACCAGCCGGTGGAAAAAAATAATATGTCACGAAATAATTTTTTTTCAGTATTAAAACACGAAATTGACAGGATTGATAAAGCAAAAACCTCGAAACGTTTTGAAAAAATTATTACTGGCTTTACAAAAGAAAAGTCACCAAAGGCGATCATTGGAAAAGAAAAATATCAGGTATTTAATTCAAACGATTATTTGGGTTTGCGTCATCATCCTCTTTTGAAAAAGGCCGAACGGGAAGCTTCGGAAATATTTGGAACAGGCCCAGGAGCGGTCAGATTTATTTCCGGTAGTCTAAAAGTCCACCTCGATCTTGAAAAATCACTGGCAAAATTTCACAAAAGAGATGATGCTATGGTTTTTTCTTCGTCATTTGCCGCTAACTTGGCAGTTTTATACTGCTTGATCGCAGGACAAAATAAAGATTCGCTCGTTGATAATAATGTAATAGTAATTTCGGACGCCCTAAATCATCGAAGTATTATTGATGGTATAAGAGTTGCCAATCTTCCGAAAGAACAACGGGCAATTTTTAAACATTTAGATCCGTCTCACTTGGAAGCTATTCTTGAGTCTAATAAGAAAATTTATAAAAGAGCTTTAGTTGTGACTGATGGAGTTTTCAGCATGTTGGGTGAATATCAAAAACTAAAAGAAATTAGAAAGATAGTTGACAGATTTGATAAAAAGTATGAAAATGGAGTTTTGCTTGTGGTTGACGATGCTCATGGAGTTGGGATTGCCGGAAAGTCTGGGCGGGGAACCGAAGAGATTGAAGGCGCCAAAGCAGATGTTCTTATTGGAACTTTTGGAAAAGCATATGGAGCCGATGGTGGATACGTTGCTTCCAACCAAACAATCATTGATTATTTGAGAGAATCAGCGGCTACCTATATTTATTCAAATTCAATTCCTCCAGGCACAGCTGGGGCAGCTTTAAAAGCAATTGAACTTTTAGATAAGCCTGTTGGAAAAAAATTACTGAAAAATTCAAAAGAAAATGTTGAATATTTTAAAAAGCGTATGAAAAACGCAGGCTACCAATTTGCTGCTGATTCATCTCATCCAATTCAACCTGTCCTAATTGGTGACCCAGTCAAAACAAGTGAGTTGGTGCGTAAACTTTTTAAGAAAAATATCATTGTTACAAACATTAGTTTTCCGGTTGTTCCAAAGGGACGCGACGAAATCAGAGTTCAGATTTCAGCAGTCCATACAAAAGGCGATATTGATGAGCTTGTAAAAGCATTTGAGGAAGAAAAAGGTATTAATAGTTTATAATTAAAAATATGGACAATCTTAGACATTCGTGTGCACATCTATTGGCGGCAGCTGTGTTATTTTATTACCCAAAAGCTAAATTAACGCTTGGTCCTTCGATTGAAAATGGTTTTTATTACGACATTGATTTTGGTCCTTCGGCAGGCTCAGGACATTTTTCAGAAAAAGAATTTCCGAAAATTGAACAAAAGATGCACGAATTGGTAAAAAAATGGGGTAAATTTGAAATGATCGAGCTTTCCAACGATGAAGCAATGAAACAGTTTGACAATAACGAATACAAACTTGATTTGATAAAAGGTATTGTCGACAAAAAAGAAAAAATCACAGTTTATAAATCGGGGGATTTTTCCGATCTCTGCCGAGGAGGACATGTTGAAAATCCTAAAGAACAATTAAGATATTTCAAACTTCTTTCAATTGCTGGAGCTTACTGGAGAGGCGATGAGAAAAATAAAATGTTGACAAGGATTTATGGTACCGTATTTCCAACAAAGCAAGAACTTGATGAATATTTAAAAATGCTTGAAGAGGCAAAAAAAAGAGATCATAGAAAAATTGGGCGAGAACTGGAACTTTTTACAATCAATAATGAGGTTGGATCGGGGATTACTCTTTGGCTACCAAACGGATCAATAATCAGGCGGGAAATCGAGAATTTTATGGTGACTGAACAGATAAAACTTGGTTTTAAACACGTTTATAGCCCGCACATTGGTCGAAAATCACTTTGGGAAAAAAGTGGTCACTGGGATTTGTACCGGGAAAAGATGTATTCACCCATGGACGTTGACGGCGACGAGTATCTTGTCAAACCTATGACTTGTCCGATGCACATACAGTCATTTACTTTTAACCCCAAGTCGTATCGAGATTTGCCCTACAGAATTGCTGAGATTGGATCAGTCTATAGATATGAGCAATCAGGCGAACTTGCTGGTCTTCTTCGAGTAAGAGCGTTTACTCAAGATGATGCCCACATTTTTTGTACCCAAGAGCAGGCGGTTGATGAGTTTATTTCAGTTTTTAATTTTATAAATAAACTATATAAAGTATTTGGATTTAAGGATTATAGAGTCAGGCTTGGAGTGAGGTCTAAAAAGGAAAAATATTTAGGCGAAGATTCCCTTTGGGAAAAGGCACAAGAAAAAGCAGTTGAAGCTTTGGACAAAACAGGATCAAAATATTTTATTTCCGAAGGGGACGCCGCATTTTATGGACCAAAAGCAGACTTTTTAATCAAAGATGCACTAGGAAGAGAATGGCAGTGTGGTACGGTACAAATTGATTTCATGTTGCCGGAAAGATTTAATTTAAAGTATGTAGCTCCGGATGGTTTGGAAAAAACACCCGTTATGATACATCGAGCTCCACTTGGTTCACTGGAGCGTTTTTTGGCGATTTTGATTGAACAATACGCTGGAGCTTTTCCATTGTGGTTATCGCCTGTTCAAGTAGCTATCTTGCCAATTTCTGAAAAATTTTTAGAGCCTGCTCAAAGAGTCAAAGAGGAGTTGTTGAAAAATAACATTCGGGTTGAGTTAAATGACGAAAATAAATCACTTGGTGGAAAGATTCGTCAAGTGACCTTGCAAAAGATACCGTTTATGATTATAATAGGAGATAAAGAAATTCAAAGATCAAAGGTCAAAGATCAAAAAGAAGAAGAATTATTTATAACCATAAGAACAAGGGAAGGAAAGGATTTGGGGATGATGGAAGTTACAAAGTTTATAAATCAATTAAAATCTCAAATTGAGAATTTTTCATAAAAGAAAGTTTACACCGAGAAAGTTTTACTTTATAAACTTCAGGATTGAAGCACAGTCGCTTAGAGTGCTTGATGAAAAAGGTGAACAGATTGCTGTGATGAGCAGACAAGATGCACTAAACAAAGCACAAGAGCTTGGAGGAGATCTAGTTTTGATTGCTCCCAAAGCTGTACCACCTGTTGCAAAAATTGTCGATTTTAAGAAATTTTTGTATCAGGAAGAAAAGAAAGAAAAAGATGCAAAAAAAGGAGTCAAGAAGGGAGTTGTCAAAGATGTAAATCTTGGACTCTTTATCGGTCAGGCAGATTTAGACCGAATGATGAGAAGGTCATTGGAGTTTTTGTCCGAAGGACACCAGGTAAGAATTAATTTGTTACTTAGAGGAAGAGAGAATGCAAAGCGCGACATGGCTTTTGCTCTAGTTCACAAATTTATTGTAAGTCTAGGAGACGTCAATATTTCTAAAGAGCCAAAACTTGAAGGAAAAATTGTGAGAGCGGTTGTTGCGAAGAAGAAGTAATTGGAAAATTGACCTAATTAATTTAATTGATCTAATTTCTAAAAAATAGCCAATAAACCAATTGGGATTTAGGAAATTGGAAATTAATTAGATTAATTAGAAATTAGAACTTAGAAATTTGAAGATATGGCAAAAAATAAACCAAAAACAAGAAAATCGGCAGTTAAAAGATTTAGAGTTTCTCCTAAGGGCAAAGTCTTGAACCGTGGACAAGGATTTAGACATTTGCGAGGCAAAAAAAACAAAAGCTGGTTGCGTAGAAAAAAGAAAACATTGGAAGTTGCAGGGTTAATGAAGAAAAAGGTTTTAATGATGCTAGGTAAAAAGTAAATTGACCTAATTAATCTAATTGACCTAATTTCTAAAAAATCACCAATAAACCAATTGGGATTTAGGAAATTGGAAGTTAATTAGATTAATTAGAAATTAGAACTTAGAAATTTTTAAAATATGGTAAGAATTAAAGGAGGAGTCCGAACTCGAGCAAAACATAAAAAGGTCTTAAAGCTTGCCAAAGGTTATTGGATGACCAGGCATAAACAATTTAAAAAGGCCAAAGAAGCCGTTCTTCATGCCGGCGAATATGCTTTTAAAGGTCGAAAAGCTAAAAAAAGAGATTTTAGGCAACTATGGATCATAAGAATGAATGCAGCCGTTCGAGAATTAGGAGTGAAATACAGTATTTTTATCAACAAACTAAAAATCAATAAAATTGAACTTGATAGAAAAGTTTTATCACAAATTGCGGTCGAACATCCGGGAGTCTTCAAGAAGATTGTAGAAAAGGCGAAGTAAATTTTCATTGAGCGTAACAATTCATATCTGCGAGTTCTGGATCGATAGAAGATTTTTTTTCACTAGATATAGGTGTGATATTTATCATAGTTCCTTTATTTTCTCTCAACGTTGATCTTTGTTGATTTAATAATTTTTTTTGTCTGCTTTTTGCTTCCTCTAATGTTTCAAAACCCAAAGTTGCTCGCGATAACATTCTGAGTACTGCGTTAATTGCATCATTAAAAGATCCAAAATCTGGTTGAAAAGCAGCTAAACTATTAAGACTAATTTCGCCATTAAAATATATCACCTTTCTTTCAGTTGTTATAACTGCAATTTTTTTAGACATTTTCAAATATTATCAATACATCTTTTAATTGTCAAATTTATATTTTTCTTATATAATCTTCATTAACATGGATGATAATAAATATATTGAAGAAATTAATTCTGCAAAATCACAAGAACAGCTTTCTGAGTTGGAAATAAAATTATTAGGACGAAACGGCATAATCAACGATCTGCTTTCTAAAATAAAAGATATTCCAAATGATGAAAAGCGAGAGTACGGTCAAAAGATTAACATGCTAAAAACTTCAATCGATCAATCGATTAAAGTAAAAAAGATAGAACTTTCAAAACAAAAATCCAGTGTTTTTTTTGATAAGACTTTACCAGGGAAAGCATACCCCAAAGGGAGTATTCACATAGTTTCTTATGCGGTCGAGGAGATTAGCAAGATTTTTGAAAAAATAGGATTTATCCGAGTCTCATACCCTGAAGTCGATTGGGAATACGGTGCTTTTGAGTCGCTAAATATGCCCTCTAACCACCCTGCACGCGATGATGTCGAAACTTCTTTTATCGACGTACCTGCACATTTAAAATTAGGAAAAATGGTCTTGACTCCTCACACTTCAAACGGTCAAAATCGAGAGATGAAAAGAGTTGGAAAACCACCAATCAGAATGATTAATATTTCCAAATGTTATCGACCAAATTGGGATCCGACCCACACACCAATGTTTCATCAATTTGAAGGGCTTTGTGTCGACTCTGATATAAATATAATCAATCTTAGGGGAACACTTGATTATTTTGCAGAAATTTATTTTGGAAAGGGAACAAAAACTCGTTTACGTCCTCATCATTTTCAATTTACCGAGCCATCATTTGAGGTTGATATTTCTTGTAATGCGTGTAAAGGTGTAGGGACAATTCATGAATTGTCCGTACAAAAAAAATGCCGTGTGTGTAAATCTGGTTGGTTGGAGCTTGGAGGTACTGGAATGGTTCATCCAAATGTACTAAAGGAGGGCGGAATTGATCCTTCGGCAAGCTCAGGATGGGCATTTGGATTTGGGATTGAGCGGGTTATAATGATGAAATACGGACTTGATGATATTCGCAATTATTATTCAGGAGATATTAGGTTTTTGGAGCAGTTCTAAAATTGATCTAATTAACCTAATTGATTTAATTTCTAAAAAATATCCAATAAACCAATTGGAATTTGGAAATTAGTGCTTGATTAGGTCAATTAGAATAATTAGAAATTAGAAATTTAGTATGAATATACGGATTACCTACAATTGGTTGTTAGATTACCTTGATACTGACGCGACTCCTGACCAGATCAGGGAATATCTTTCGCTGTGCGGTCCTTCGATTGAATCGGTTGAGAAAATTGGAGATGACTACGTATTTGATATAGAAGTAATCTCAAATCGTATTGATTATGCTTCAGTCATTGGTATTGCACAAGAGGCTGTTGCAATATTGCCAATGTTTGGAAAGAATGCGAAATTTAAAAAAAACCCGTTAGAAAAATATAATTTCAAAAATATTACTGTAGGGAACAAAAATATTTGTTCCCTACACGTAAAAATTACCGATCCAAAATTATGTCCGCGTTTTACGGCGATCGTCATTGAAAATGTCTTAATTTCCAAATCTCCTAGTTTCATAAAAGAACGCTTAATCGCTTGTGGAATTAAATCAATAAACAATGTCGTTGATATTTCAAATTATTTAATGCTCTCCCTTGGTCAACCTGTCCATACTTTCGATTACGATCAAATAAAGGGATCGACGATGATTATGAGAGAATCAAAAAAAGGTGAAAAAATCATCACTTTGGACGAAAAAGAAGTCACTTTGCCAGGAGGAGACATTGTGATTGAAGATGGCTCAGGTCGACTAGTTGATCTTTGTGGAATTATGGGGGGGCTTAATTCCTCAATCACTGATAAAACTAAGAACGTCCTTCTTTTTGTCCAGACCTATGATAAAGTCAAAATCCGAAAAACAACCATGTCAACTGGGGTGAGAACGGTAGCTGCTACTTTTTTTGAAAAAGGTCTTGACCCAGAGAGAGTTGAGCCGACATTAGCTTATGGCGTTGAATTATTGGAAAAATACACAGGTGGAAAAGTTGGATCAAAAATATATGATATATATCCGAAAAAGCCAGAAAAGAAGTTATTGGTTATGAGTTATGGGGTATTTGGTAAGAAAATCGGGGTTGAAATACCAAAAAAAACAATTAATGAAATTTTGACGAATTTGGGGTTTTTGGTCGAACACGATGGTTCGACCCTACGTATAACTGTACCATCATTTCGCGTCAACGATATTGATATTCCCGAAGATATCGTTGAGGAAGTCGCCCGCGTTTATGGATATCATAATATTCCTTCAAAATTGCAACCAGCAGTTTATGTCGAGCAACCAAAAGAGATGGAGGATCTTTTTGTATTTCAAAATCGAATTAAGATATTTTTAAAGCATCTGGGTCTGAATGAGGTGATTAATTATTCAATGATCTCACGCTCGATGATTGAGGATGGAGGGTTGAAAATAGAAGATCATCTTCGACTTTCAAACAGTTTATCTGAAGATATCGAGTTTTTGCGAATTAGTTTACTTCCATCACTTGCAAAAAATATAAAGGAAAACATGGGTAAAACCAGGTACAACACTGCACCTGGTCTGAAATTATTTGAAATTGCAAAGGTTTATATTCCTGTAGGGAACAAAAATATTTGTTCCCTACCAAACGAGATATATCGTCTTGGCATCGCCGTCAATACCGATTATGCCGATTTGAAGGGAATTGTCGAGGCGGTTTATAGGGAATTGAATATCCCGGATGATTTGTCTGTACCGGAAATCGTCGATAAAAATGGTGTATTTATGACCGAAATTGATTTCCAAACTCTAATTGACAACTGCCAACTTGTGCCAACCTATAAACCACTTCATCCTTATGCAATTATTAAATTGGATAAAACATTTGAAATTAATCCAAAAAAAACATATGATATAATTCAAAAAATGGCATTTAAGTCTAAGTTGTTGCAAAAAATTGAAGTCGTCACTCTTTATCAAAATAAACTAACTCTTCGTTTTTATTATTCTTCACCTGAAAAAAATATTACAGAATCTGATGCCAAAAGTGAATTGGAAAAGTTATAATCTAATTTAGTTTAAAAAACATGACTGAAATTCGTGTACCTGCCAAATTAGTAAAAATTGAAGATATTAAAGGGTTGATATATAAAGATTATTCTGCTCCTTGCGTGTTAGAAGCTATGGCAGATAGAGATCTTTTGGGAAAAGAAACTATGGTTTTGCTTTCTCGTACTTTCTTTATCCCTCTTGGCATGGCAAAATATTTTGTTGAGCCAGGCGAATCTAAAGAAGGTCTTCCTACTTTAATACTCGGACGGCTTGTTTTGCCATAAAGTTACAAAAATTAGAAACTCTTGCAAAAATATAAGACTTATAGTATAATTAGCAACGTTAAATATTAATTTATCTTTATATATGTCACCGTTACTTGATCGCTTAGAGACAAGACCCATCGCTAAGAGGGATCCGAGCGGATCCTTAATATTCGGTTTATTAAAAAGATTTATTGGTTCTGATATTGAATTAATTCGGGAGAATCTTCGACCTGAACGAAAAGAGTCAGCTTTAGTAACACTTTGTTTGGCAAAACGTGATCAAGATCATAATCAAAATGAATATCAATTTTTGACCAATGAGGTAAGACCGCTAAAAGGGTGCAAAATACACATATATGGAAATAGAACGTCATATACTATTTTAAGTTCAAGACAAATACAAAATCCTAATGTAAAAGAAATGTTAGATGCCGGAATGACCTTTGTCGACGGAAAAAAAATTTATATAACATTGAAATGACAAGTCGGCTTTAAGGCGTAGGAGTTGGTGTTGGAGTTGGAATTGAAGTCGGGGCTACATAATCCCATGGTTTATTTACTCCGAATTTGATTGTGGAGTCGCCTTGTTTTTCTTTTTCATTTACTGCAATTATTTGAAGCTCATAAACTTTTTCATCGGTCAAAAAAATTGTTTCATCTATATCTTTTTTATCTTCATTCCAGCTTTTAATCTCACTCCCATTAAGTTTGATTTTAATGCTTTTTAGTTTATCAAGTGATGCAATCTTTGCCTTTATGTTTACGTTTCCTGGAGAAATAGTGCTCTGGTTTGACGGACTTTTGATTGACACAACTACTGAGTCGGCGTTGGCATCAGAAACCTCGGTCGGTGGTTTATATTTGGCGTCCCCTTGTTGTCCTGCCCAGGCGTTGATAGCCTCTTGCCAGCGGTTTTTACCATCGGTTGATATAGGATCACTTTCCGTAATCACTATAAAATCTTTTTCTTCAAAATTGCCACTTTTTATCTCCACTTCGTTAGCTAGTTTTCCATTTGCTTTTGAAATCTTTATTTTTTTATACCAAGGAGAAATATCCTTTGGCTCGGTACCTTCGATAAAATATTCTGACCTGGTTGGATTTCCATCTTTTGGTAGACCTCCAAGTAGAGAATCAATCTGCAAGGCCTTGACTTTTGCCGGTTTTTCCATGATCCCATCATCATATTTTTTTAATAATTCTTTCATAATTCTATACCAAATCGGTGAGGCTCCAGTTGCTCCTGATGCGATCTTTGGATTCATCGGGGTATTATCATTATTTCCTACCCAGACTCCCACAGTCAACGATTTTGTATAGCCGACAGCCCAGTTGTCTTTTTTATCATCGGTCGTCCCGGTTTTGACGGCAACAGTTTTTCCTGGGACATTAAGAAATGAATTTGGTCCAAATTCTTCCATCCTGGCGTTGTTGTCTGACAAAATGTGGGAAAGTAAGAATGAAATTTCTGGAGTAAAAACCTGCTTTTCCTGAACGCGAACTTTTTTAAAAATATTTTTACCACTAAAATTTGAAATGTCTGAAATCGAGCTTACTTCATGTCTTGATCCCCCTGCAGCCAGCACGGAATATGCAGAAGTTAGATTAATTAGTTTTGTCTCTCCGCCTCCCAAGGTCAAAGATAAACCAAATCGCTTTAAATTTTCGTCATTTGGTGCAAAAGAGGGCATGCCAAGATCATTTAATTTTGTCAGGAAATCCCGTAGTCCCAAGATTGCCAGTGATTTGACGGCGGGAACGTTGATTGAATTTCCTAAAGCAAAACGCAGTTGGACAGGTCCACGGAATTTCCCGTCGTAGTTGACAGGAGAATATTCTTTTCCACCTTGATCGGGAAAATTGGTCTTTACATCCATAAAAATAGTTGCGGGAGTATAACCTTTTTCAAAGGCAAGACCGTAGGTAAAAGGCTTGAGGGTACTTCCAGGCTGACGATCGCCCTGGACGGCAACGTTGAATTTTCCAAATTTTTCGTTGTTATAATCATAAGATCCAACCATGGCGAGTATTTCCCCAGTCTTACTATCGAGGACGACAACCGCGGCATTGGTTGCGTTATAACCTTCCAATTTATCGATTTCTTCTTTCACAATCTTTTCAACTGCCTGTTGGACTTCGAGAGATAAAGTCGTCTTAATTTTTACTCCTTGGTCAATAATTTTTGAGCCATATTCAGTCTCTATTTGATCTTTGACGTAAAAGACAAAGTGAGGAGCTTCGATAAGAACTTTTGGGGCGCTAAATTTCATGGTTTCAATTTTTTTCAAGGTTGTAGTTTCCTGATCTTTTGTGATATATCCGTCTTCACGCATGCGACGAAGAACACTTTTTGTGCGATTTTTCCAGGCTTCAGCTTTACCAATAAATGGAGAATAGGTGCTAGGCGATTGGGGAAGACCAGCTAAAATAGCCGATTCAATAAGAGTCAAATCTTTGACTGATTTTCCAAAATATGCCTTGGCAGCAGTACCCACGCCCCAGTAGCTACCACCGTAGGGAGCTTCGTTTAAATACATAAGTAAAATTTCATCTTTTTTATAGCGTCTTTCGACTTCAAATGCAAGAATAATTTCCTGGACTTTGCGAGTAATCGTTTGCCGGTTTGTGAGTAAAACATTCTTGATCAATTGCTGAGTGATGGTCGAACCACTTTGCAAGCCTTTTCCCATAAACATGTTAAAAACGGCACGGATCATACCGGTTTGAGAAAAGCCGTTGTGCTTGTAGAAATTTTTATCCTCGATTGCAATTGAAGCTTCTTTTAGCGTTTTTGGGATTTCCTCAATTGTGACTGGGACGCGATTTTTGTCTTTATACATATCGTAGAGTACTTTGCCATCGCGATCAAGAAAAACTGTCGAGTAGCCGGTTTGAGCCGAAAGCTTGGAAGGCGAGGGAAGATCCTTTGCATACCAAGCAAAAAGGATAAATAAAAAGATAAATCCAAGAATAATCGCACCCGTTAGGAAAAAAAGGAGTTTAGCAATAAGTTTTTCTTTATCATACTCAGATTTAAATCGTAGCCTATGAGGAATATACATAAGAAAAGTATAGCAAAAATAGCAGAAAGAAATTTAAGGAAATAGATTGAAATTAATTGAAATTTGTTGTTAAAACATTACCTTTGATATATCGACAAAATTATCCCATTCCTATACTCCAATTTTGTATTTTTGTAGGTTATAAACCGTTGACAAGATTTTTATGTTTGAATACTCTTACTTTAATCACTGATTGAAGTTGTCAAAACAATACCAATTAATATTTACTTCAATCGATTAAACGATTGAAGTATGGCAAGAATATCAAGGTTTAAATTAAGAGATGATGTTTTGGAAAAATTATTTGAATTATTTTTTGAAATTGTTGGAAAGCAAGATGATAGAAAGGAATTTAATGAAATTGTTAATGGTGTGTTTTCATATAATGAACGAATAATGTTTGCAAAAAGAATTGCGATTATTTATCTTCTTTTAAAAAATATTGATTTCCATAATATTTGTATGGCTTTAAATGTTTCTTCAGCGACCGTTGCAAAATTTAAATTACTAATTGTAGATAAGCAAGATGGACTTATTAAAGCTTTTGACAATATTATTTTTAGAGACAAAACAAAGGAAATAATCGACGACTTTTTCAATACAATATTTGCACCTGGTAAATACGGAGTTGATTGGAAGAATGCTTGGGAGAGAAAGCGAGAAAGTGAAAGGAAAAAACAGTTTGGTATATAAAAACACTTTAATCGTTTAATCGATTGAAGTGTTTTTATCTTGAATTAATATTTACTTTTTTTCTAATAGTTTATAATTAAAATGAAATATGAAAATAACGAGAAAAATTTTTTATTTATTATCTGCTTTGTTTGTTTTTTCTTTAATTTTAAACTTCTTTTTTATATATAGACAATATAAAAGTTTTTTCTTAAAAAGAACCAGTCGAGTTGAGGTGGTAGTGAAAAACGTTGTTGACGGGGATACGATTGATACAACGGATGGCGAGAGACTTAGACTTTATGAGATTGATGCTCCTGAATATCCAAAAGACTGCATGGGGGTTGATGCAAAAACAAGAATGGAGACTTTAGTTTTAAACAAGAAAATTCAATACGAAAAAATTGGAAAAGATAATTTTGGCAGAGTTTTATCGTACGTATTTGTAGATAAATTATTAATCAATGAAGTAATGACCGAAGAAGGTTTGTCATATTTTTTGAAAGGAAAAACACTTACAGAAAATTCTCTGTTGATTGAACAATCGCAAGACAAAGCAAAGTTGACCGGACGAGGAGTTTGGTCAAGCTTTTGCCAGACAAAAAAAGAAGGCTGCATCATTAAAGGCAACTACCGCCCTGCTGATAATACGCGTATTTACCACACGCCAGATTGCTATAACTATGATAGAATTACTATAAAATCCGGAACAAGCGATCGCTGGTTCTGTAATGAAGACGAGGCAAAAAAGCTAGGATTTACAAAATCGAAAGATTGTCCACGGTGAGACAAGGCATGCCTTGTCTCTACAAAATATTCATATGAAAATATTTGGAAAAAAGATAAAACATAATAGTATTTGGAAATTTATCATGATTGTTTCTTCGATATTGTTGATATTGACGTCATTTGCACCGATGTTCTTAAGATAGGTTGGATTGTTCTATTGTTCAATTGTTACATTGTTAAAAATAACAATCGAGCAATGAAGCAATGAAACAATGGAAATAGAAAAAATTTTAATTGATAAACTACCAGCTACAAGCTCTATTACTACCCATAAACTCAAATCTCTCGGAATTAATTCCTATTTTGATCTTCTTAATTACTTTCCCACACGTTATGAAGATTATTCAATTGTTTCAAAAATTAATCGAATTCAGGTCGGAGAAGTTGTCACTATAATTGGAAAAATAATTGAGGCAAAAAACCAATACACCCGCTCCCGTATCACAATTCAAAAAATAGTTATTTCAGACGATACTGGAGTTGTTGAAGTAAATTGGTTTAATCAACCATATTTAATTAGAGTTTTTAAAATTGGAGAAATGGTTTCAGTTTCGGGAATAGTCAAACAGTTTGGAGCAAAAATATCGATTGATCCAAAGGAGTATGAAATTATTTTCGATCGATCGAATGATCAAAAAAATTTAAAACATACTGGAAAAATTGTTCCTATTTATTCTGAAAAAAGGGGACTTTCAACAAAAACCGTGAGGGATAAAATATTTTTTATTTTAAATTCTGTTGTAGGGGACGACCCCCGTGTCGTCCCGGTCGGACACGATGGTCCGACCCTACGAGATCCATTACCACCATCTATTATTAAATTTAATCATTTAATTGATGAAGATGAGGCATACAAACAAATTCATTTTCCTGATAGTTTGGAGATGGCTGATAAAGCACGTGAAAGATTGGCATTTGATGAACTGTTTAATTTGCAGTTGGCTAATAATTTGGTTAAAAAGGAATGGAAAAAAGAACGGGTAGGTAATGTTTTTAAGGTAGAGACAAGGCATGCCTTGTCTCTACAGGATTTTATTGCCAATTTACCTTTCAAATTAACCTCCGACCAAACCAAAGTAATAGACGAAATAATTTCCGACCTAAAAAAAACAACGCCAATGAACCGATTTTTACAAGGAGACGTCGGCTCTGGAAAAACTATCGTCGCAACTATTGCTTGCTATCTTTCTTATCTTAACGGTTATCAATCGATTTTCATGGCACCTACTGAGATTTTGGCACAACAACACTTTCAATCGATATCAAAATTATTTGAAAGGGTCGGCATAAAGCCGACCCCTACGATTAAATTAATCACAGGGTCGACAAAAAAATTGAATTCCGTAGAGACGGGGCATGCCCCGTCTCTACAAAAAAACCAATATGACATAATCATTGGCACACACGCCCTTCTGTCAAAAAAAACCAAATTTAACAAAGTAGGGTTGGTCGTCATTGATGAACAACATCGTTTTGGTGTTGAGCAAAGAGCCCTTCTTAAAGAAAAATCTCTTAATCCTCATATTTTGACAATGACAGCAACTCCAATTCCAAGAACTGTGGCACTAACCTTATACGGCGAACTTGATTTGAGCTATATCGAAGAAATGCCCGCTGGTCGTCAAATTATCAAAACTTTCTTGGTCCCAAAAGAAAAACGAACTAATGGTTATGAATGGATCAAAAAACAAATTAAAGAAAATAAATCTCAAGTTTTTATCGTCTGCCCTCTCATTGAAGAATCGGAAAATGAAACAATGAAATCCCTAAAAGCGGTCAGAAGCGAATTTGAAAAATTGAAGAAAATATTTTCAGATGTAAAGACAAGGCATGCTTTGTCTCTACTCCATGGTCGAATGAAATCAATTGAAAAAAATAAAGTCATGGATGATTTTAAAAATAAAAAAATAGATATTTTGGTTTCGACTCCCGTTGTTGAAGTAGGAATAGATATTCCTGACGCAACTGTCATGCTTATTGAAGGTGCAGATCGCTTTGGGCTTGCCCAACTTCATCAACTTCGAGGACGGGTTGGTCGCTCTAATAGGCAATCGTACTGTCTGCTATTTACAGAAAATACTTCGGAAAAAACCATTAGTCGTCTAAAATATTTTTGTAAAAATAATCTTGGGACAAAATTGGCGGAATTTGATTTGAAAAATAGGGGAGCCGGAAATATCTTTGGAGTAGAGCAACATGGATTTGTGAACTTAAAAATAGCAAATCTTGGGGATTTTGAAATGATTGAAAAAACGAAGAAGGCGGTAGAATACTTCATGGAAAAATATGATGTTAAAGATTGGGGAGAGTTGAAGATACGATTAAAGAAGTTTGAAACGAAACAAATTTCGAAGGATTAAAAAATCATTTTGTAGGGTCGGACCATCGTGTCCGACCTGATTGTTTAAAGGAACGACACGGTGGTCGTTCCCTACGACATTATTTAAACGAATTCGTCAAATTATAAATCGGCGTTATTACTGACATGACTAGAAACCCTACCCCAACTCCAAGGACTACTAATATTAATGGCTCAATCAAGGTTGTCATGGTTTTTGTCGCCATCTCAGACTCCATTTCAAAATATTTTGAAAGTCTAAAAAGAGTATCGTCAAGCTTACCCGTCTGCTCTCCAACTTGACTCATCTGAACCAAAATTGGAGGAAAAATTTCTTCCTGCTCGAATGCCGTACCCATCGATAACCCTTTTTCTACTTTATGACTGACTGTCAAAAATGCCTGTTGATAAACTGAGTTTTCAGTTGCATCAACAACAATTGATAAAGCGTCAAGTATAGAGATACCGGAAGATATTAAAATCGCAAGTGTTCTAGTTGATTCAACCAATGCTGAAATGGAAATTATTCTTCCAAACACTGGTAATTTTAAAGCAAATCTGTCAAATTGATTTTTACCAGATTTGGTAGCCAAATATTTTTTTAAAAAATAGGTACCTGCAAAAATTAAAACCATAACAATTGGCCAAAAACGAGCTGAGAAAGATGAGACGGCAATTAAAATTTTTGTGGTCACAGGCAACTCAACATTAAAGTCTTTATATAGCCCAAGTAATTTAG
This sequence comes from bacterium, assembly GCA_021825445.1. GTDB lineage: Bacteria > Patescibacteriota > Microgenomatia > UBA1406 > GWC2-37-13 > GWC2-37-13. The sequence goes on from JAKAHA010000013.1 coordinate 24,658, forward strand.
GTAAAACAAAGGTGACCATTATAAACATGACGATAAACATACCAATTATGACAATCACCGGATAAACTAATGCTCCTCTTAACTTGCTTTTGAATTCGCGTTCTTTTTCCAAATTATCAGCTAGTCTCAGAAGAATTTCCCCAAGTTTTCCAGAAGCCTCACCCGAGCGAACAAGAGAGATATATAATTTTGAAAATATATTACTATAATCAAGAAGCGCAACTGAAAAAGAAGAACCTCCTTTAATTTTTGTGGAAATATCTTCAATTAATTTTTTCAATACCATTTTTGTAGTCTGTTTTTTTAATATTTCAAGCGAATCAATAAGTGTTAGTCCGGCGTTTAGCATTAAGGCTACTTGGCGAGTCAGGTCAACGATATCATTAAAGTCTACTTTTTGAGTTAGATTATCCAAAAACGTAAATTTGCTTTCGACAACCTCAGATATCGAAATTGGCATGTAGTCGTTTTTCTGTAAGTATTCATTAACGCTTTCCACACTACTTGCCTCTATTTTTTTTGTGACCGTTTTGCCATTTTTTACAGCCTTGTATTGAAAGAACATGTATTAAAATTACTAATTTCTAATTACCTAATTTCTAATAAAATCCCAATAACCAAATTTCAAGTATTCCAAACAATAACCAATTACCAATCGAATCAAAATTAAAAACCGTTTGGTCTATTGATTTTTGAATATTGATATTTGTTTGTTTCTTGGTATTTGGTCATTGGTTATTATTTAGTAATTAGGTTAATTAAGTCAATTTTTCATTTAATTAGTCTTGCAATTTCCTTTGGTCTTATTGCATAAGAGTAAGCAATTTCTTTTGTGATCATTCCGGCTCGATACAAAGCAAGTAAATTTTTTTCAAATAAGATAGATCCCTCCCCTTCAGTCGTTTCAAGAATATTGGCTATCAAAAAGGTCTTACCCTCGCGAATGCTTGTTGAAACCGCCGAATTATTAACCAAAATTTCAACTGCCGGAATTCGGTCAATTGAATTTTGTTTAGGTAATAGTCGCTGTGAAACAACCATCTTTAAAACATTGGCTAATTGATTTCTAATTTGATTTTGTTGGTGAGGCGGAAAAATATCAATGATTCTGTCTATCGACTCTGGAGCGGAATTGGTATGAAGGGTTGAAAATACCAAATGACCCGTCTCGGCTGCAGTTAGTGCCAGAGATACTGTCTCAAAATCACGCATTTCTCCGACCAATATGACGTCAGGATCTTCTCTTAAGGCTGATTTTAAAGCAACTGCCCAAGAATGGGTGTCTTGATGAAGCTCTCTTTGCGAAATTATAGATTTATATTTTGGGTAAACGTATTCGATCGGGTCTTCAATAGTTATAATATGCTTGGCATATTTTTGGTTAATTTCATTAACAATTGAAGCCAGAGTCGTTGACTTACCTTCACCAGTTGGTCCTGTCAACAGGACAAATCCTTGCCTTAAGTCTGCACATTGATGAAGATAGGCGGGTAAAGAAAGCCTTTCTAACGTATCGATGTGCGGTTTAATCAATCTAAAACTTCCACACATTTGATTTTGTGCGTAATAAAGATTGACTCTAAAGCGCACATCGCCTATTTTGTAAGCCAAATCAATCTCCCTATTGGCGGATAAAATTTCACTTTGCTCATGATTTAGAATTGAAACCAACATTTTTTCAATATTTTTTGGATCAATCACTTCAAGTGTCGTCAATTGAAATAATTCTCCACTAACTCTTATAGTTGGAAAATAACCAGGAACCAAATGAAGATCCGAGGCATTTTTATCGATTGTTAGTTGTAATAATTTTGATAAATCCATATATTAAAATTTTTAATTTCTAATTACCTAATTTCTAATAAAATCCCAATAACCAAATTTCAAGTATTCCAAGCAATAACCAATTACCAATCGAATCAAAATTAAAAACCGTTTGGTCTATTGATTTTTGAATATT
>JAKAHA010000014.1 GCA_021825445.1 bacterium
TTATTTTGGAGATGGAGATGCAATCGGACTGACAGTTGGTCAATTAATTCATGGAAAATCAGTCATAGGAGGATATATTGGAAGGATTGCTGATTACAAAAAAAATTATTATCGATTTGATCCATTTATTGGATATATTGGCAGATTAATTGATGCTAATTTATTAAATAATCCTAGCACAGATAAAGAAGACCTGGTTAATTGGCAGGAGATAGATATAGTCGAGAGTAAAAGAAGTATAAATTTCCTTGATATAAAATACGTTATTAACGACGATGAAAAATTATACAGTGCTTCACTTTCGGCTATTCTACAAAACTTAGGTTATGAAAAAAAAATTATTGACAATGGTCATTCACTATGGGAAAGGAAGTTGGATAATAGTGAATATAAAGAGATTCATATGAGAAATATAAACGATAAGCTTTTGTTAGGATTTGGCTGGTATGACCCTGAAAATGATTTTCGATGGGTTGATCGACGAAGTAGTGTTATGTTTAAAGTACAAAAAGTTGGCAAATATTCCCTCCATTTTGAAGGAGCCACTTTTTATAAAGATCAGCCAGTTACGATTTATTTAAATAAAAAAAAGGTAGCAAGGATTAATATCTCAACTACAATGAAGGAGCATTCTGTTCCTATTGACGTCAAGTTTGAAGCAGGTATTAATACTGTTTATTTCATCTTTGATAAGTATTATTACCCTTCCGATGTTTTACCAGGAAATTTGGATAATAGAAAACTGTCAGGTAAATTTAGTAAAATTTGGTTAACAAATTAATTATGGTAACAATATTTAGCAAGTTGATGAATATATTTCCTATAGTTTTTTTTCCTTTTGCTCATATTATAATTCTGTTTTTATTGGGTTTTGGGCTAACTCTTTTAATCCTTCCTAAATCATTGAAGACTTTTTGGCTATGGTTAAGTCCATGGACAACGATTGTTGTTTCAATATTTATTCTTGTGATTGCCGGTTTATTTGGTTTATCGGTAAAACAAATAATTTGGCCACTAATAATAGTTTTTTTGGGTATAGATTTATATGTACTTTTTAAAATAAGACCGACGATTGCTTTTAATATTAAAGAGGATTTTTTGTTGGCTGGTTTTATATTAATAACTTTAGTACTTAATCTGTCACCTTTAATAAGGCACGATCGGACAATGAACACTATTTCTTTAGGAAACAATGATGTTATAGTCTATACAACAACAGGAGATTATCTTAAAAATAACCCGATATCAAAAAGTTTTAAGGAACATGTTGAGCAATCAGTTGGAGTAGTACTTCTTCATGGCTATAGATGGGGAACGCCAATAATTAATTCATTTTTTTTGGCTATATTTAATTTTGAGGGCTACCAATATACATATATTTCACAAGTAATATTGTTTTCGTTATTTATTCCTCTTGGATATGTTTTGTTTAAAATTCTTTTTGGTCCAAGTATTGTTGGTTTGATAATGGTTAGTATCTTTACTGGTCTTAACGTCAACCTTCTATATATTTTATATCATGATTTTTTTGGTCAAATTTTATTTGGTGGGATTGAAATGTTATTCTTTATATTTTTTTATAGCTATTTTGATACTTCTAAAGTTACAATCAACAGATTTAATATATATGATTTTATCCTTGGAATTTTAATTACCGTTCTATATTTTTCCTATCATGAACCTGCTATATTTATTCTTGCTCCACTAGGAATTTTTCTACTTATAATTTTTTTTAAGAAAAAAAAATATTTCAAATATTATTTATCTGCTTTATTAAGAGTTGCTTTTATTACTATCATTACGGGGGCGACTTCGATCGTTCATGCAATGATAGTTGATTTTCAACAGGCATTTAGAGGAAATCCAAACAACGATCCGATTGGCTGGCAGCTTTTTAGAAGTAAAATTCCTTATGCCAATCCATTTGAAGCAATGGGTTTTTATAGCATTCACAACTTTGAACCGTTACCAACAATTTTGGCAGTGGTTGTAAGTATTGCCGTTATATTAATAATTGTCAGAGGCATGATAAAAGGCAAATATAAAATTTTAACGACAAGTTACATATTGATATTTTTACTTTTTTATTATTGGACTGCAATTAGTCAACATAATTTTTTTTCGTATAATCGTGCCCTTACCTACTCTCTTCCTTTTATGGTTGTTCTGTTTTCAATTGGACTTGTTGATTTATATAAAAATAAAAAACATTTTTGGGGTGTAGTGATAATGCTATTAATCGGTCTTGAATTATGGTCGGCAATAAAGTTAAACAAAAGATTTATTACCGAACATCTTTCGATTGAAAAACAATTCATTTCGATACTTGATCTTAAAAATAGAAACATAAAAGAACCTATTTATTCTGAAAATTTTATTGAAGACCAAACGCCTTTATGGAAACAAATATGGACAAATTATTTTCTTTATTCAAGAAAAATTTCATCTGAGCCAATAATTATCAATTCTGATCAATTTGAAAACAAAGTTCCAAACAATGGTCTGGCTTTGATTTTTAAACCAACTCCCTGGTTTGCTGCTAGAAAGATTATTTTTAATGACATTATTTTTAGTAATGATTATTATTTGGTTGGTCATATTTGTAATTCAGATGATTGTTTAACAAAATCAAAATATAAATTAAACAATATAAAAATTGGTAACAATGATTTTGAAGATAGTTTATTGATTAACGGTTGGAATATCAGTGAAGGTGGAGAAACTCGTTGGGCGAACGAAAAAGAATCCACTTTAAGGTTGGTGACAAAAGATAATTATCCAGTGAATTTCACCGTTGAAGCATTGAGTCTTGGTAAACCACAAGAAATGACAGTTTATATTGATAACCAATTGCTTGGAAAGATTTCAATTGGAACCGAATGGAAAAATTATAACTTACCCGTTAATTATTTTCTTAATCAAGGTGTTCATAAAATAAAATTTGTATATTCCAATGGATATAGACCGATGGATGTGATTCCCGGTAACCTTGACGGTAGAACTCTATACGTTAATTTTAAGGAAATTAATTTAGAATGACTTGATTATTTAAGTTTTTGCATTAAGCCATGAAGAATATGGCTGGATTTTTCCCAACTAAATTTTTTACTTTGTTTTAGTCCTTTTTTTGAAAGACTTTTTGCAACATTAGGATGGTTTATTAAATATTTGATTTTGTTTTTCAAATCAAAATAATCATTTGGAGAGGCGTATATAACAGCATTTCCACCTACCTCAGGAAGAGAAGAATTGTTTGAGCAAATAACAGCTGTCCCAAGAGACATGCTTTCCAAAACCGGCAATCCAAAACCCTCGTATAAACTTGGATAAACAACGGCAAGTGAATTTTTAATAAGGCTCACGAGATAGTCATCGTTAAGAAAATCAAACATAATGATACTATTTTTTTCCTTCAAAGGATAATTTTCTTTAATAAAATTTTTTATCATTTTTTTCTTTTCTCCCCAACCATCACCACCTGTAAGAATAAGCTTAAAATCTTTTGGAATATCACGATTTTTTTGTAATTCATAAAAAGCCTCGACCACGGAAATAATATTTTTTCTTGGTTCAAAAGTGCCGTAATATAGTAGGTAGCGACCTTTTTTTATAATATTTTTTTGTCTGCCTAAAAGAAAATTTATATCGCTAAAAAATGATTTCCTGTATGACAATAATTTTAGTTCGCTTCCCGGATAGCAGATAACAATTTTTTTATATTTATATAGCGGATAATATTTTAACAAATCATTTTTTGTAGATTGACTTATACAAACTATGCCCTCGCAATATTTTTGACCAAAATAAAGCTTTCTTTGAGAAAGATCTATAGTTTCTTTTCTATGAAAATGACTCATAAAAATTGGTGTCAAATCATAAATAGTAATTATATTTTTAAACCCTTTTAGTGGATAAAAACAAGTTTCTGAGTGATATATCGTTGAAACGGCATTCTTTTTTAATTGCTTTTTTACATGTAGAACATATTCTTGGAAAATTATTTCATTTGAAAAATTACTGTAAATTTTTTTAATAGGAATAACTAAATTTACTAACTTTAAAAAAGGTCTTAAAGCTAAGTCAAAAATTCTAAATTTTAAGTAAGAAGCGTCTTTTTTAATCGCGATTGGATTACTAATAAATAAAAAATGCTCGTTATTAAGTAAATTAATAATATCTTTCGTAGGAGGAAAACTTACAAGATTTTTGTCAAAAGAAAAAAGAATAATTTTTTTATTTATCTTATTTTTTTTCAGGTAATTTCCATAAGCTTTGATTAGACCGTAGTAATATCTATAAACTCCTGATTTATCACCAAAACTTCCAGAGGCTAAAAGTAGAGGGCTAATTTCAAATGCAATATTCATTTGCTCATTCTATCAGATTTATTTAGAAAAAAAGTTATAATATTGTCATGAAGGTAAAAAATAACTTAACGATAATTATTCCCACTTTAAATAATGTAGAAGGATTAAAGTATTTAACCAATTATTTTAAAGAAAAACCCCACAAAGTTGTAATTGTTGACAATAAAAAAAAGAATCTTGGGTTTGCAGGAGGAGTAAATAAAGGCGCTAAAGATGTCACGACGAAGTGGATGCTAATACTTAATGATGACATCATTTTTCAAGATCAAAGATCAAAGATCAAAGATCAAAACGATAAGTCTTCAACTCTTGAAAATTTAGTCAAATATGCGGAAAAAAATAAATTAGATGCAGTGACGCCAGTTCTTCGAAATCCAGATGGAAAGGTGGAAAATTATGGATATAGGCTTTTACCAATAGGGAAAATACAATTGATAAAAGAAATTCCAAATTTTAAATTCCAAGAAACAAACATGGATGGGATAACGGCGGCGTGTTTATTAATAAAAACTTCTGTTTTTAAGAAATTAGGTGGATTTGATGAGAATTTTTTTGCCTATCTTGAAGACGTAGATTTTTTCCTTCGACTCGCTTCGCTCGCTCAGGATATGTCCTTCGGAATAGCTTATGATATTGAGGTTTTACACAACCACATGACGACATCCAAAAAGATGGGGAATTTTAAAGCTAAACAAGATATGGTCAACTGGTGGAGATTATATCTTAAACACCCAAAAAAATTTAAATTTAATTTAGATTTTATTGTAGAAAGATTGAGGAATATTTCTGGTTTTATTAAGGCGTCTTTGTGATAAAATTCTACTATGGGAGAGATTGAATTTAGTAATGTCGACAAATATTTTTATCTTCAACATCAAAAAACTATTAAAGAGCTGGTGGCAGCTATCTTTCATCAAAAAAAAACTTTAGAACGGGTTCATGCCCTAAAAAATGTTTCATTTAAAATAAAAAAAGGTGAATCGGTAGGAATAATAGGAAAAAACGGTGCTGGAAAATCGACACTTCTTAAACTTATGGCAGGCGTTTCTTCTCCAACATCGGGATCGATCAAAATTAATGGTCGAATCTCCCCACTTATTGAGCTTGGTGCTGGATTTCATCCAGAGCTTAATGGAAAAGAAAATATATTTTTAAATGGAGTTATTCTTGGAATGGAGGAGAAATTTTTAATCGATAAGTTTCAGGAGATTGTTGACTTTTCCGAGATTGATATGAAATTTATTTATACGCCGGTTAAATATTATTCATCCGGAATGTATATGAGATTGGCGTTTGCCGTCGCGGTTTTTACTCAGCCTGATATTTTGCTGGTTGATGAAATTTTAGCCGTTGGCGATACTGCTTTTCAAGCAAAATGTATTAAAAAAATGGAAGAATTTAAAAAACAAGCAGTAACAACAATTTTTGTTTCTCATTCTCTTGAGACGGTAAAACAATTTTGCAATAGGGTTATATATTTGAAAGAAGGTAAGGTGGAATTTGATGGAGAGGTAAATGAAGGGATTAATTTGTATATTAAAAGTTAATTATTCTATTGTTCAATTGTCACATTGTTAAAAAACAACAATCGAACAATGAAGCAATAAAATAATTATCAAATAAATTGTTATGTTAAGATACTATTCTCTTTTAAAGAAATTAACTTTGCGTGAGATTAAAGCTAGATACAAGCAATCTTTTTTGGGATTTTTTTGGATCATACTTAATCCTCTTTTTCAGATGATTATCATGAGTTTTATATTTTCTAAAATCATGAAGATGACGGGAATTGGAGTCCCCTATCCGATCTATCTTTATGCAGGACTTCTTCCTTGGTTATTTTTTGCCAATTCAATTGCGTCAGCCATGGGAGCCCTTACAAATAATTCGTCATTGATTAAAAAAATATATTTTCCTCGAGAGATATTGATATTATCGACATTGCTTGCAAAAGTTTTTGATTTTAGTTTAGCGATAATTATTTTTGTATTGTTAATGATATTTTTTAAGATACCCTTTACCTTTTATATGCTTTTCTTTTTACCAATATTTTTATTGCAGTTTATTTTTACTTACGGTTTGTCGTTGCTTCTTTCGGCATTAAATCTTTTTTACCGGGATATTCAATATTTATTTGATTTGATCATGACTCTTTGGTTTTATGTAACACCAGTGATTTATTCAACAGAATTTTTTCCAGCGGAATATCGTTATATTTTTAAAATTAATCCAATGTCAGTATTTATCAATGCCTATCGTCAAGTTTTATTTAATGGTACTTACCCAAATTGGGAAAGTCTTGGGATTGGATTTTTTATTTCCATGGGCTTGTATTTGATAGCATATAAAGTGTTTAAAAAATTAGAGGGAATGTTTGCAGATGTTGTGTAGGGAACAGGCATGCCTGTTCCGTACGGATGTATTTATGGAAAAAATAATAAATATCTACAAAAGAAACAGGATTAAGTTCCTTATTTTTTTTAGTATTTTTGGTCCTGCCACGATCACTGCCATGGCAGATAATGACGCCTCAGGTGTTGCAACTTACGCGATAGCCGGAGCTAAACTTGGTTATCCGATTTTATTTGCCTTATTTTGGATCACGATATTACTGGCAATCACTCAAGAAATGGGAATGAGAGTTAGTCTCATTACTCGCAAAGGGCTTGGTGATTTGATTCGTGAGTTTCATGGTGTCGAAGTTGCTATTTTTATTTTTATAGCACTTTTTATCGCAAATATGGGAACAATAATTGTTGACATTGTAGCCTTTAAAACGACAGCACAAATGCTAAATTTACCGGTAATACCGTTAATTGTGATTATGTTGATGGCAATTTTTGCATTCGTGATAAAGGGAAACTATAAGTTAACCCAAAACATTATGCTTTTCTCCTCTTTATTTTATCTTTCATATATTTTTTCCGCTTTTAAAGCAAACCCGAATTGGAATGTGGCTATCAAAAATTTAGTGTGGCCGCAAGGAATTAATTTTACTCCTGCGTATTGGAAGGAGTATATTATCATAGGGCTTGGTGTGCTTGGAACAACAATTACTCCTTGGGGGCAATTTTTTATTTCAAGTTTTGGTCTTGATAAAAAAATAAATGCTGGAAAAATTCTTTATTCTCAAATCGAAACTTATTGGGGAGCATTTCTTACCGATTTTTTTTCTTTTTTTATGATTGTGGCAACTGCCGCTACCTTATTTGTCAATAATATTATTTTGACTGATGGAGCTGGTGCTGCAAAAGCCATAGAACCTTTTGCTGGAAAATTAGCAGCGATGCTTTTCGCTCTTGGGATAATGAACGCGGGATTTATGGGGATTGTCATCGTTGGACTTTCAACCACGTATGCATTTTCAGAATTTTTTGGAATTACCGGAAGCTTAGATTCTCCCTACAACAAAAGTAAAATATTTTATTTAATATTTATTGGTCAAATAATTATAGGAGCAAGTATTGCCGTAATTCCAGGAGTCGATCTTTTTAAAATCGCGGTTGCCAGTCAGGTACTAAACGCGATGACATTGCCGCCAATTTTTTATTTTCTTATTAAATTTGCAAATAATAGTGAAATTATGGGAAAATATAAAAATAATAAATTTCAAAAGTGGTTTGCTGTTGGAGGGACGATTATAATTACTTTAGCATCTTTGTTTACTGCTTTCTATACAATTTTTTCTTACAAATGAACATCTTTAAAAATGTTTTTGTCACCGGATCTATCGCCTACGATACGATTATGAATTTCCCTAACGAATTTCAGGATTATTTTCATTCTGAAAAACTTCATCAGATTAATGTTTCGTTTGTTGTAAATAAACTAGAGAAACAGCTAGGAGGAACAGCGACAAATATTGCCTACAATATTTCGCAAATAATAAATAACAAATTACAAATAACAAATGAATCTCAAAGCTCAAATATCAAATTATTAGGATCAGTGGGAAAGGATGGAAAAGATTTTATTAGTTTTTTTAAAAAAAATAGGATCGATGCGAATGGAGTTGTCACTGATAAAAAACTTTATACGTCGGCAGGTTCTGTCATCACTGACACAAAAAATAATCAGATCTGGGGATTTTATTATGGTGCATCAGAAAAAATTCCATACATTGATTTTAAATTATTAAATAAGGAAACTGATCTTATAGTTATCTCCGCCAATCATAAAAATTCTTTTTTATATTTTCAACGTGAGGCAATAAAAAATAAAATACCTTATATCTATGATCCTGGGATGACTTTGACGTGGATTGCCGATCGCGATTTGAAAGAGGGTGTAATGAATTGTCGATATTTAGTCGGCAATGATTATGAAATTGCGATGATTTTGAAAAGAACGAATGTATCAATTAATCAATTAATTGATACAGGAGTAAATGTAATTACGACGTTGGGGGAAGGTGGAGTCCGTTATCAGGAAAAAACCGTAGGGACAGGTCTAGACCTGTCCATACTTATAAAAGGATTCAAAGTCAAAAAAATGTTGGATCCGACCGGGGCCGGGGATGCTTGGAGGGGTGGGTTTATTGCCGGGTTACTGTTAAATTATTCAACAAAAGATTGTTTAAAATTGGGAAACGTGATGGCGAGTTTTGCGATTGAAAAATATGGAACGGTGAATCACAATCCAAAAATTAAGGATATCAAAATGAGAATGAAGAAGCTTAACCCTAAACTCCCAAGTCGAAAAAAATTAAGCGCCTAGCTTTTACCTTGTCATTTTTAAAATTTATTTGTTATATTAATAACTTATGAAATCTGACATAAAAGATATCAAGCTCGCTCCTCTTGGAAATCAGTTAATTAATTGGGCATATTTACAGATGCCGGTGTTGGATTTAATAAGGATTAGATTTAAAAAAGAACAGACCTTAAAAGGTGTGACAATCGCCTGTTGTCTTCATGTGACGAGCGAAACTGCTAATTTAATGATTACGTTAAAGGAGGGTGGAGCAAAAGTATTTTTATGTGCCTCCAATCCCCTATCAACTTCAGACGCCGTAGCTGCCTCACTTGTAAAAGATTATGGAATTCCAACATTTGCCATAAAAGGCGAAGATAATAAAAGTTACTATAAACATCTCAATGCCGTTCTTGATGAAAAGCCAAATTTGACGATGGATGATGGAGCTGATCTGGTTGGTTTGCTTCACAGCAAAAGAGTTGACTTGTTACCCGGGGTTGTTGGTTCAAGTGAAGAAACGACCACTGGGGTTATCAGACTTCGAGCAATGGAAAAGGACAAGGCTTTGAAAATTCCGGTACTTGCAGTCAATGATAATTTGACTAAACATCTTTTTGATAATCGATACGGGACAGGGCAATCAAGTATTGATGGAATAATCAGAGCCACTAATATTTTACTTGCAGGAAAAAAATTTGTTGTTTGTGGATATGGTTGGTGTGGACGAGGAGTAGCAATGAGGGCTCGCGGAATGGGGGCAAATGTTATTGTGACTGAAGTTGATCCAGTTAAAGCACTAGAAGCCTTAATGGATGGATTTCAGGTTTCGACATTGAAAGAAGCAATCAAACAAGCTGATGTTGTTCTATCTGCAACAGGAGACAAATATGTGGTGGATAAAAAACATTTAAAAATTGCTAAATCCGGAGTAATTCTTGCCAATGCTGGACATTTTGATGTTGAGATTAATAAGGTTGCATTAAAAAAATTAGCCAAAAAAGTCAAGCAAGTTCGCCCGATGGTTACAGAATATGATTTTGGAAATAAAAAAATATATTTATTGGCGGATGGAAGATTGGTAAATCTGGCGGCCGCTGAAGGTCATCCTGCTTCAGTCATGGATATGAGTTTTGCCGGACAGGCAATGGGGGCAGAATTTGTTTGGAAAAATAAAGGCAAATTAAAAAACCAGGTTTATTCTCTACCTAAAGAACTTGATGCGGAAATTGCCAGACTTAAGCTTATTTCAGAGGGAATAGAAATTGATAAACTAACAAAAGACCAGAAAAAGTATTTAAATAGCTGGGAAGAAGGTACTTAATCTTTTCTCCATAATCTTTTCTTTTTAAAAATAATTTCTTTAATTGAAAGATTGGCGATGTGCAAAAACCATTCTTGAAGTATTTTTGCAAGAAAAACTATTAGTGTAAATGGATAATAATTTTTTCCAAAAAAAATCAGAAAAAAAATCCACTCAAAAAAATTTGGGAAAAACATCAAAACTTTTCTATTATGATTAAAATAAAAAATCAATTGACCAATTAGTCGATATAAAAATAGAATTAGCAAATAGGTTTTATAATTAGGATAATTTATGAAGGAATAAATCAAGATATTGATAAACCACCAAAGATCAAGATTCTTGTCAATTAACTGATAATTTTTTTTAGTAACAACTTTGCAGGCAAAATCTCCGTCGATTATATCCAAAAAAACTGATAAAATTATAGATTGTAAGGGCAAGATAAATATTAAAGGAGCAGACAATATTCGAAGCAAAATTATAAAAAAATATAAAAAATTGTTCATATTATTTACAATAATTATTTGATTATATATTAATTTATTTATGAAAAATATCAAAAATTTTGCCATTATTGCACACATTGATCACGGCAAATCAACATTAGCCGACCGATTGCTTGAATTAACCGGAACAGTTGAGGCTGGTCGTCATGAAGCTCAGATGCTTGATCAGAATCCAATTTCAAGAGAGCGAGGAATTACGATTAAATTAGCACCTGTGAGGATGAAATATAAAATAACCAATAACCAAATCTCAAGTAACAAACAAATTCAAAATTCTAATGATAAAAATTCAAAACAATTTGGATCTTGGGATTTAGAGCTTGGAACTTTAAATTCAGAATATATTCTGAATTTGATAGATACTCCCGGACATGTGGATTTTTCATATGAAGTTGATCGAACTCTTGCATGCGTCGAGGGAGTTGTTCTGTTGGTTGATGCTACTCAAGGAATTCAAGCTCAAACAATTGCCAATGCATATAAGGCGATAGAGAAAAATTTAGTGATAATTCCTGTTGTCAATAAAATAGATATGGCAAATGCTGAAGTAGAAAAAACAAAAAAACAATTGATAGATTTTTTGGGAGTGCGAGATGAGGAAATATTTTGTGTATCGGCAAAAACTGGAGTTGGAGTAAAGGAGCTGTTGGAAGAAATAATTGAGAAGATTCCTGGTCCTGATGTAGACAAACACGAAGGTTCGCCCCTACGAGCATTAATTTTTGATTCCTACTACGATTCTCATCGAGGAGTGATCGCCTTTGTTCGTGTCTTTGACGGAGAATTAAAAAAAGGAAAAAAAGTAATTCTTTCGGCGGCAAATGAAACTTTTGAAATTCAAGAAGTTGGATATTTTCACCCAGAGCTAATTTCACAGGAATTATTAACAAACGGTGATATTGGCTATGTTGTCACAAATCTAAAAGATATTCATAAAGTTCAAGTTGGAGATAGTATAGTTACCGACCCTTCTTTATCTCTTCCTGGTTATAAAAAAGTCAAGTCGATGGTTTTTGCATCGGTCTTTCCAACTGATACTGGTGACTATCTAAACTTACAAAAAGCATTAGAAAAACTTTACCTCAATGATTCATCTCTTGAATTTTCATCGATTCATAGTATGGCACTTGGTGCTGGATTTAGGGTAGGATTTTTGGGACTGCTTCACGCTGATATTGTGCGGGAAAGATTGGAACGTGAATATGATCTTTCTTTAGTTTTGACTCCGCCACAAGTCAAATTTAAACATGAAAATAATAATTTTTTTGAGCCATACGTTAAGGCGATGATTGTCTGTCCGGATTCTTATACTGGAGTCGTTATGCAACTTTGTCAAAATTATCGGGGAAAATTTATTAATATGGATAATAAAAACCAGACTGTATTAGAATACGAATTACCAATGTCTGAGTTAATATCAGATTTTTTTGATAATCTGAAAAGTGCATCGTCCGGATACGCTTCACTTGATTGGGAATTTTTGAGGTATCAACAAGTGAAAGCTGACAAATTGGAATTACTTTTAAATTTAGAGCCAATAGATGAATTTAGTGAAGTAGTTGTTGAAGAGAGGTCTTATGAAAAGGCAAGTTTTTTGACAAACCGACTTAAAGATTTGATTCCTCGTCAACAGTATGAAGTTAAAATCCAAGCAAAATATAAAGGAAAAATTATTGCATCCGCTCGTCTGGCTCCTTTTCGAAAAGATGTACTTATCAAAAGTGGAAAGTTAGTTGGAGGTGGAGATTTTGGACGCAAACGCAAACTTTTGGAAAAACAAAAAGAGGGAAAGAAAAAAATGAAGATGATTGGGAAGGTTGAAATTCCTAAGGAAGCCTTCATGAAATTATTTAAGAGATAATTGTATTTTTGAAATTTGATAAATCGCAAATAGTAAAACTACTCCTGCCAGATATTGTGTTGGTGCCAAAAAACTTTTATACAATGTTGCGTCGATAAAGACGGCAAGCAACGGGTAAACCAATTCAAGAATAGTTGAGACATTTGCCTGCACTTTTTTTAGTCCTTGATAATAAATAGCAACAGAAAACATTCCGGTTGAAACTGCGATTAGTAAAAATCGACTGTATTGTGAAAATGTCGGTGAGACCAAGCTTTGACTTTGCCCCATGGCAAATACCATTAAAAGTCCAAGAATACTTGTAAAAAAAAATCTTATGCTAGTTATATAAGTACTTGGTCTTTTGACAAGAGCAAGTTTGGAAAATGCAGTTGACGTCCCCCAGGCAAAAGCAGCACCCAAGGCGTAAATGGCGGCAATGATAGTCCCTGACCCTGTTGAAAAATTAATCACTCCATTTTTAAAAGTTACAAAATATGCAGCGGTCAATGCAAGGATAGCCCATTTAATATACGATTTTGTAATTTTTTCTTTAAGTAAAATTGCGGCAGTGGTTATTGCAAAAATCGGCTGAAGTTTTTGGATAAGATAAACGACGCTAAAAGAAATAAAATTAGTTTTAAGTAGTGCCGTTGTAAACCAAAGAGTACCTAAGACTCCAGAAAACATAGAAATAAAAAGAAGAAGAAAAAATTCTCTTCGAGTGAGACCTTCTTTTTTAAAAGTTGAGATAAAATATGGCAAAAGAATAATTGCACCAAAAAGATGTTCATAAAAAACAATAGTAATAGATGGAAGAGTATATAAACTTCTTCTGATAATCCCGTCAAAAGCCCAAAGTGATGCAGCAACGACTATTAATAAAGGACCATAACTAAATACTTTACGCATAGGAACTTGTGAATTAATAATATTCGGGGGCACAAAAGAAGAACTCTCCTTCTTTTATCCCGACTGTACGGTCGACTCCGGAGTTACACCGGATCATGTGCTTCGACTAACGCTCAGCACTCGTGGGTTATACCACCGATTGTGATTCACACACTAAACCCCGAAGGAACAAAATCATTGTACAACTCATATATTTCTTTTGCAATATCATCTCGATAGGATTAAAATTTACTCTATGATTTTTGAAAGCACTCATGTTTCGGGGAAAGGTCGAGGAAAACCGATGGGATTTCCGACGATTAATCTTAAAATTCCAGAAAACTTCAATCTGAAAGTAGGGATCTATGCGGTAAAAGTTTTTATTGAAAATAAAACTTTTAAAGGCGCTCTGCACTTTGGTCCTGTGCCTACTTTTGGAGAACTTCAAAAAAGCTTGGAAGTTTACTTAATTGAAGTCAACCAAACTGATCATGAACTACTTGAAAACTTAGATGAAAAAAATATTAGGATAGAAATAATAAAATTTTTGAGAGACATAATTAAATTTAAACTAGTTGAAGATTTAGTAAGGCAAATTGAAGAAGATGTGAAGCAGATAAAAAAATTAACCTAATTAACCTAATTGATCTAATTTCTAACAAATATCCAAACTCCAATAACTAATTGAGAAATTGGATATTGCTAATTGTTTAGGTCAATTAGAAATTAGTAATTAGAAATTTTACACATCTTTCCACTTGATATTTTCGTCTTTTTTCATAAACGTTAGCTGTCTTTTAGCGTATTGAACCTCCTTGTTTACCCAATCTTCAACTGCTTTTTCTAAAGTCAATTGTTTGTTTAAAAATTTAATTATTTGTTGATAACCAATAGTTTTTAATCCTGGGTCGGTTGGTTTGTAACCCATTTTAAGAATGTTTTCAACTTCTTCAATAGCTCCATTTTTTAATCTCTCCTCTACCCTTTTTTCAATTACTTGACGAAGTCTAGATTTATCTTTGTATTTTAATCCTATAAATTGACTAATTGGACTAATGGGTATAATTGGTCTAATTTGACTAATTTGAGGGTTTAATTCAACCTCAATTCTTCTTATCAATCTTCTTGGATTATTGACATCGCTATTGTTTAATCGATTAAACGATTGAAGTGAAAGTTTTTTTAATATTTCTTGAAGTTCCATGACGGATTTATTATTTAATTTTTCTCGAAGAGGAAAATTTGGCGGTGTTTGATTATCATCAAATCCATAGAGTAAATGTTTTAAATATAGATAAGTTCCTCCGACTAAAATTGGGGTTTTTCCTCGTTTTTTTATGTCATTAATTATTGGCTTAACTCTTTCAACAAAATCAAATGAAGAAAAATATTGATCAGGAGTTACGATATCATATAACCAAACTTTTTCGGCTGGCAAGTCTTTACCTGTTATTATGTCAAGGTATTTATAAATTTGACGCGAATCAAAATTGACAAGTTCACCTTTGTATTTTTCAGCTAATTCTAAAGCAAGTTTTGTTTTACCTGTGGCAGTCTGGCCAGTTATGATTATCATGATTCTAATCTACTAATATATACTAATCTACAAATAAATACGAAGCAACGAATATACAAATTCGTAAATTAGCATTCATTCGTAGATTGGTATCATTTCTGCATCTTAGCAGCATCTATTAAATTCTTATATAGGTAGACCACATCGATCGGTCCGCTGCCTCCTGGAGTTGGAGTATAAAATGAAGCAATATCTTTGATTTCACTTTCCTCATAATCACCTTTTAATTTACCATTTTCTTTTCTGACTCCGGTATTAATCAAAACCACACCGGGTTTTAGCATTTCGGGCTCAATCACTTTTTTTCCGGTTGCGGTAATAATAAGATCTGCAGTTTTAAAATACGATTCAGGGTCGACGGTTGTGGAATTTGTGCTGATATAATTAATATTAAGATTTCCAAGCGTTTTTCCAATTGGCATTCCCCCAGTCATTCCTCGTCCAACAATAACAATTTTTTTACTTTTCAAAATATTTTTAAACATTACTCGATCTTTTTTCAAATCAATAAAAGAAATATCTTGTTTTCTTTTTCCAAAATATATATATTTAATGATTGTCATGACGGCAAGTCCTAGGGGAAAAGTAAATTCTGTTTTTCTTCTGTGACCTTCAATTTCTTTTAGAAGTGGAACGTAATCATAGATACTGTCTGTTGAAAGTTGAGCCGGAAGAGGTTGTTGAATAATTATTCCTGTGACATCGGGGTTTAAAACTTCTTTTTTTAACAAATTAGCAAAATCGATAAAATTTGGAATTTTTGTCAGATGGATTAATTTAAAATCGATTTTTAAGACTTTAGCCATTTCCGATTTTATCTTTACAAATGAAAGCTGTTCTGGAGCACTTCCGACCAAAAACACAGTAATTCCAATTTTCTTCTTTATAGCTTTACGTTCTTTCTTCAGAATACTAAGAAGGCTATTTGCAATCTTCTTTCCGTCGATAAACATGAGGACATTATATCATATTCTCACACACAGGTGGCACTCACAATTCGGTCGGTTTTTTCGGAAAATCTCATTAAAATGACACCTTTTGCCGTACGTGATCGTGAAGGGATGCTATTTAAGTCCATTTTTACTATCTGTCCCAATGCACTAGTGATAATGACAGTCGTATCTTCGGGTTTCAAAATTTCAGAGTAAGCAACCGACCCTATTTTTTGATCAACCGATGTGATTTTTACACCTTTTCCGCCCCTATGTTGACCTTTAAAACTTGAAAGCTTTGTTTTTTTACCTATCCCCCTTTCAGTAAGAACGAGTATGTCTTTTTTGAAATCCGCGTCTGAAAAAACATCAGCGGCAATTATTTGTTGATCAGCCTTAGTGTCCAGATCCATTCCTTTAACACCAATTGACGCTCTTCCCGTTGGTCTAATTTCTTTTTCTTTGAAAACAATTGCCTTACCGTTTTTGGAAGCAAGAATGACATTATTTGTGCCATCTGTCAATTTTACCCACAACAGCTCATCGCCTTTTTCAAGTCGAATAGCGATGATACCGTTGGTGCGAATATTTATATAGTCTTCAAATGAAGTTTTTTTTATTGTGCCGTATTTTGTAGACATAAAAACAAACATGCTTTTTGCTTTTTCCATAGTCTCTGCACTATAGTTAAGAATTGAAGTAATCTTTTCTTCAGGCTTTAGAGCAACAAGATTAATTATGGCTTTGCCCTTAGAAATTCGTGAGCCAACCGGGACATCCCAGACTCGTGTTTGAAAGACCCGACCCTGATTACTGAAAAAGAGCATGTAATCATGAGTCATGGCTGTAGTTATATAATACACATTATCAGTATCTTTAGTTTCCATTCCAGAAACACCTTTTCCGCCTCGATTTTGAAGTCTGAAAGTTTCTCTAGGAATCTGTTTGATATAGCCTTCTTTGGTCAATACGACGATCACTTCTTTATTTTCAATCAATTGCTCATCGGTAATCTCTCCAGGGCGGAATTTCATAACCTGAGTTTTACGTTCGTCTCCATATTTGGTTTTTAAATATAATATCTCTTCGCGAATAACGGCAAGAATTTTAAAGATATCTTTAAGCAAACCTTCTAAATATGAAATAGTAGCTTTTAATGATTTTAATTCATCTTCAATCTTACTTCTCTCAAGACCTGTGAGTCTTTTAAGTTGCATTTCCATAATTGCAGTTGCCTGAATCATGGAAAGACCAAATTTACTCATTAATTTTGATTTTGCCTCTATTTCATCTTTCGATTTTTTAATAACAGCAATTACTTCATCGATATGATCTAGGGCAATTAAATACCCTTCAAGTATGTGAGCTCTAGCTTTTGCTTCAGATAACTCATATTCAGATCTTTTGACAATTACCTCGACTCGATTTCTGATATATATTTCCAAAATTGTTTTAAGTGACAATGTTTGTGGAACACCATCAACTAGTGCCACGATATTGACCGGAAAAGTTGTTTGAAGATTTGTGAATTTAAAAAGGTTATTTAATACTTTTTTGTATGAAGCATCTCTTTTTAACTCAATCACAATTCTTATTCCATCGCGATCCGATTCATCGCGAAGATCGGAAATACCAACAATCTTTTTTTCATTGACTAAATTGGCGATTTTTTCAACCAACAAAGCCTTATTGACTTGATAAGGTAATTCGTTAACAATAATTGCTGTTTTACCTTTTCCCATATCTTCATCAGTTACGCGGGCACGCATCATTATCGATTTTCGACCGGTTGCATACATCTCTTTTATATCTGAATGTCCATAGATAATTCCTGCAGTTGGAAAATCTGGACCTTTAACAAAAGTCAATAAGTCCTCAAGGGTCGTATTAAACATTAACTCCTTCACATCTTCCATTGGAGTTTTTTTGGCTTTTTTTTCATCACCTAATTTAGATTTATCAATCATGAAAACTAAAGCATCAACAAGCTCGCTTAAATTATGAGGTGGAATCTTTGTAGCCATTCCAACAGCGATCCCTTCAGCTCCCATAAGGAGCAAATTTGGAAGTTTTGCTGGTAGATAAACGGGCTCTTTTAAGGATCCATCAAAGTTATCGATGAAAGGAGTGGTTTCTTTTTCAATATCGGCAACCATTTCATCGGAAATTTTGGCTAATTTAACTTCGGTATAACGCATAGCAGCCGGTGGATCTCCATCAATTGATCCAAAGTTTCCCTGACCTTTAATCAAGGGATAGCGCATAGAAAAAGTTTGAGCCAGACGAGCTAACGCCTCATAGACTGAAGAGTCGCCGTGAGGGTGAAATTTACCAAGTACTTCTCCGACCACCTTAGCCGATTTGGAAAAACGGGCACTTGATGTTAGTCCGAGCTTATACATCGCATAAAGAATTCTTCTATGAACTGGTTTTAGTCCATCACGAACATCAGGTAAAGCACGAGAGACGATGACAGACATTGCATAATCAAGATATGCTCGCTTCATTTCCCCATTAATTTCGGTGATTTGGATATTGTTGCTCATATTGGACTTATTAGACTTATTTGACTAATTTGACAGACTTCATAATATCATCGAATGCTTTTTCTTTTCCCAAGAAATTCTTTGTCTTTACCCATTTGCCTGGTTCAAGTTCCTTATAATGGTTAAAAAAATGTTGAATTTTTTGTCTAGTCATTTCATCCAAATCTGAGATGTCATTAATTTTAGCAAAAAATGGGTCGACTTTTGCAGTTGGAACAGCAATAATTTTCGTATCAATTCCGGCTTCGTCTTCCATTTCAAGCATTCCAATCGGACGACTTGGAATTACGGTTCCCGGGGCGACTGAATAGCTTGAAATAACTAAAACGTCAGTTGGATCGCCGTCCTTGGCTTTAGTGCCTGGGATAAATCCATAATTAAACGGGTAAAACATCGCGGTAAAATTAAATCTATCAACCATGACGACACCTGATTCTTTATCAAGTTCGTATTTGATGGAAGATCCTTGTGGAATTTCAATAAAAACATTAACTTCCTGCGGAACGTTCTTGCCGGCGGACAGTTTTGAGATATTCATATATTTTTAAAAAACTTTTAATAAGGCCTGACCTTATATTAAGTTGCTGACAAGGTCAGATCTTTATTTATATTTTTAACTTATAAGTCTAGATTAGCCATCTTGGCATGAGTAACTATAAATTTTTTTCTTGGTGGGACTTCGTCCCCCATCAACATCGAAAAAATATGATCGCTTTCTTCTGCTTCATTGATCGTGATTTGTTTTAAAATTCTTCTTTCCGGATCCATTGTTGTATCCCAAAGTTGATCGGGATTCATTTCTCCTAAACCCTTATATCTTTGAACATTTGGTTGACTTGTTTGTTTTTTTAATAATTCTGTAACAAGTTTATCTTTTTCAGTATCAGAATATACATAATGAACCTGTTTACCTTGTTGGACTTTAAATAGTGGTGGCATTGCAGCGTACAGATGTCCTTTTCTGATGACATCGGGCAAATGTCTAAAGAAGAAAGTTAAAATTAGTGTTAAGATATGTTCCCCATCAACGTCGGCATCAGTCATAATAATAATTTTATGATATCTCAACTTTTCATAATTAACATTTTCTCCAATTCCCATACCAAGAGCAATTACCAAATCTTTAATCTCTTTAAAAGCCAAAACTCGATCCAAATAAGCACGCTCAGTATTTAAGATTTTACCTCGAAGTGGAAGTATGGCTTGAAATTTTCTATTTCTCGCTTCCTTTGCAGTACCACCTGCCGAATTACCTTCAACCATAAATATTTCGCAAAGCGATGGATCTTTTTCTTGACAATCTGCTAATTTTCCGGGTAGAGTTGCGCCTTCTAAAGCACCTTTTCTCATGACGGCTTCCTTAGCAGCTTTAGCAGCCAGTCGTGCTTTTTGTGCTAAAAAAATTTTACCTAAAATTTCTTTTCCAGTTTTTGGGTTTTCTTCAAAATAGGTTTCCAGATATTCAAATACGGTTTGCTGAACTAAAGTTTGGATTTCAGAATTTCCCAATTTTGTTTTTGTCTGTCCTTCAAATTGCAAGTCGGTAGCTGACATTTTTATGTAAACGATAGCAGCTAATCCCTCTTTGACATCGTCTCCTGAAAAAGTTTCGCCACTTTTGTCTTTCTCTCCTAATTCTTTTTTGGCATAGTTATTGATGGCTTTGGTTAGAGCAGTTTTAAATCCTGTCAGATGAGTTCCTCCTTCATGGGTGTTGATGACATTAACGAAAGTATGAATATTTTCGTTCAAAGATTGAT
This sequence comes from bacterium, assembly GCA_021825445.1. Classification (GTDB taxonomy): domain Bacteria; phylum Patescibacteriota; class Microgenomatia; order UBA1406; family GWC2-37-13; genus GWC2-37-13. The sequence goes on from JAKAHA010000014.1 coordinate 20,417, forward strand.
TATATTGGATAACGACTTGTATATCTTTATTATCAACATTTTTATGAATATAAATTGCATCATGTAAGGTTTTTTTACCACGATTCATATCGCGAAGAAGTGAGATTATGCCTCCGTCAAAAAAATAGGCAAATTTTTCTTTTGTTTTATTGTTAAAAATTCTAAAATATACATTATTAATTAGATATGCGCGTTCTTTTACCTGTTTTTTAAAGATATTATTATTAATTTCTATAGTTTCTTTAAAAATTTCTCCGTCTGGCAAAAATGAAACTGCTGTCCCCTGCTCAAAGTTAAAATTCAAAATTGATTTTTCTACTTTCTTAACTGGACCTGTCGGTATACCCCTTTTGTATTCTTGCCTATGAATTTGGTTGTCTCGCTTTACTTCGACTATGACGTGGGTTGAAAGTGCGTTAACAACCGATGCTCCGACTCCATGAAGACCTCCTGAAACTTTGTAGGCTCCATCGTTAAATTTTCCACCGGCGTGCAACTTAGTCATAACCATTTCAAGGGCGGAAACATTATATTTGGGAACTTTATCAACGGGTATTCCTCGCCCGTCATCAATGACGGTCATGTAATTATTTTCTTCAATTCTAATTTCAATTCTCTTACAAAATCCTGCTAGTGCCTCGTCGATTGAGTTGTCTATAATTTCATTTAAGCAGTGGTTGACGCCGTATTGAGCAGTGGTTCCAATATACATCGCAGGTCTTTTGCGGACTGGTTCAAGTCCTTCAAGAACGACTATGGAGCCAGCGTCGTAAGAATCAGTTTTTTTTGCCATAGGTCATTGTACAGAGAACTAGATTTGATTTCAATACCAAAAAACCAAAAAAACCAATTTTTTAATTAAATAATTTCTTATCTAATCTCAAATTGGTTTATTGGTATTTAACACTTAAAATTCTTATTTTAATTCAACTTTTCCACCAGCGGCTTCAATCTTTTTCTTTGCTTCTTCAGCGACAGGTTTCTTGGCGTCAACTAACAAATCTTTTGGTGTAGACTCTACCAATTTTTTGGCGTCCATTAGACCTAAGTTAGGAAGAATTTCTCGAACGGCTTTGATTACTCCTAATTTATTGTCTCCGGCGGCAGTCAAAACAACGGTAAAGCTGGTTTTTTCTTCAGCAGCAGGGGCGGCACCTCCAGAAACTGGAGCAGCGGCAACTGGCATAGCAGAAACACCAAATTTTTCTTCTAAATATTTGGCAAGTTCCGCCATCTCAACTACTGTCAAAGTTTCGATTTCACTCGCAATTTTTTGTAGTTTATCAGATAATTTTATGTCAGACATTTATGATTTCACCTCCTTTGATTTAGCATTCAGAATATACACAAACTTATTAGTGTTATATTTCAAAGCATAAACGAATTTACTCATCGGACTCTTCATACTTCCAATAATTTTACTTAGTAACTCCAACTTACTTGGAAGTTGGGCAATCTGCATCGTCTTTGCTGTGTCGTAAATGGTTTTGTCCAAAAGAGACATTCGAAAACTTAAAGAAGCATCTTTCTTGGTAAAAGCATAAACCGCCTTTAGTCCTTCATTCCAGTTTTCACCTAGCGTAACAAGTCCCGTGGTTTCCTTCAACGGGAAAAATTGTTTTTTAAAATCCTCATATACCTTATTTTTTAAAGCGACTTTGTTGATAGCCTTCTCAAATAAGGTATTTTTTATGACTTTGACTTTTGAATTACTTTTTAATAGTTCTTTACGTAGTGTTTCCAAACCTTGATGGGTAGTCTTACCAATTTTTACAAGAAGAATGTTTGGATTATCTTCGACTACTTTAGAAATTGCAGAAACCTGATTTTTTTTGTTTGTGTTTGCCATATTTTTACCGTACCCCGCCACGGCGGGGATTTTACCAGGATTTATTTTTGTACCTGATGTCTAAGGTTTTTTAATTATACCATTATTCTCCCAAAAGTTCACGCAAAGATTTAACGTTTTTTTCTTGTTTATTACCTTTTTGTTTTTTTCCTGCGTTTGTTGCCTTATATTTGACTGCAAAAGCTTGTTTTTTCTGGAATGAATCAACGCGACCTTTTCTATCCAAGAATTTGTGTTCACCAGTATAGAAAGGATGACATTTGTAGCAAGCCTCGACAGTGACCGTCTGTTTGGTTGAGCCAGATGTAAAAGTATTACCACAGGCACAGACAACTTGAGCATCGTCGTAATATGTTGGATGTATCTTTGCTTTCATAAGAAAACAATTATATCAGACAAGACAGTAGTTATTCAATGGATTATTTGTTGAAGTTAGTAGGAGGATATTTTAATAAATTATCTTTAATAATTTTACCTTTTACGGTTGGCAAACCAGTTGACCAATCTATCAGCCCCAATCCTCCCTCCTCATCTATCGTATAAGCAGTATAGCTGAGTTTGTTTTTGTTAATATTAGTTAAAACTTTACTGATATATTGAAGATCTTCCTTACTACTAAAATCTTTTAAATAAGTTCCTCCAAATTCGCCTATTAACACAGGATATTTATCAGTAAACGATGACCATAAAAAATCAGACTTGTATTTTAATAGCGGCTCAAGTTCTCTTTTGCTTGGAGCAGGATAATCATGAAAATCATAAATAATATTTTTCGTGCCAAAATCGTTATCTTTAGTATCAAAGTATCTACCAAATTGTATTCCTGTAAGAAGAATTACTGCATTGGGATTATTCATAATGATTCTGTCGACTATGTTTTGAGCCATAAATTTCCATTGAGGCCAAATTAAATATCTTGGTTCTGCCCAGAGACCATAAATCACATTCTTTTTATTAGCATATTTTGAAGCTAATATTTCCATCATTTTAGGAAAGTCGTCTACTTGCTCCATTTCGCTTTTATTTTTGTCATGAATGTTTATTGCAGGCATAAGATAGACGTAAATATGATTTTTCTCAGCCCAGTTTATCACTTGATCAAGTTTCTTTTCCTGTCCTATCAAGTTGTCTGGGTTTATAAATATTCCTAATAAATTAATTTTCCAAAGCTTAACTTTATCTAAGATTGTAATTAATTGATTTATATCGTAGTTATAGTAAACGAAGGTCATTGTAGAAACACCCTTAAATTGGATAATAGCTTTTGTATCGGATCTTTTTATTTGGTTTTTATCGACGTATAGTTGAGGAAGTTGAATAGTTTGAATAGTACTTTTTGCATCAATATTATTTTTAAAGTAGATTTTATTAAGAAACAAAGTAATAAAAACAAAAAATAAAAGTAAAACAATAATTTTCTTATCCACGTGGATATGCTTGTCTGTAAAAAATTTGATTATCATTTATACAAGGAGTATCACATTTTCTTTCTATATCAGAATCACTATAATTATTAGTGTTATTTCTCTTAGAATAACTATAACATTCTTTGGGGCTTGAAAAAATACTAGCCCCATTCATTTCACATTTAGGAATATCGGCTAGTACATCAGTGCACCCATATTGACAACAAGCTTCAGTATAATAATTATAAGGTGCTTTTCCGGCACTGGTATTGCCGCGGCAATTCCATAGATTGCTATTATTTTTATAATCTTTTGGGATATTTCCATAGAGATATGAATATTTTCCGCCTTTACAACCAAAAGGCTTAGCCAAATTTATACCTCCTCCTATAAATACTTTACACCATGAGTCTCCCCCGTCACTACAGACTTGAGAACAAGATTTTACAGTAGGATTTGAGGGGTTAAATCTTGTACATGTTGTATCGGGATCGATTTTTCCGTAACAGGTTACAAAATCAACCTGACAATTATTATTAATTTTTGGAGGTAGTAATCCTCCAGTCAAAATCCGAGATGAGTTCAAAAGTTTTCCTGTTGCCACCCGTGCGGCAGTGTAATCAACTCCTTTAGTTTTTCCATAATACATCACTTGAATAACCGAATTTTTGTAGCATGCTATTCTGATACTTTGGGAAGTTGAACCAAAACTTGGATCAATAATACACTTATCTCCAAATATTTGACAACCTTTGTTAATAGGGCAATATTTTGTTTTATAATTTCGACAATTTATAGCAGCTTTTGAATTGGTAAATAGAGATGATTTGGAGATGATATTAGAAAATATAAAAATTGCAGAAGCAACTATCAACAATAAAAACATAAAGAAGAAGTTATTTTTTTTGGCTTTCTTATTAAATTTTCTTTCAATTTTTTTTGCCATTAATTAAATTATATATATATATATTACAATTACAAATGTAAATGCAAATAAAATTAATAGTTTTTTATTAATGTCAATCGATTAATCGATAATACAACTAATAATTTATTAATATTGCTAATCTCTATCAATCTTTATAATTCAACAGTTCCGGAGTTTTTATGGCAATATAAATCGTCGCAATGATTGTTGCTATTCCGCCAAAGGCGACGGACAAAGGCGTCCCCATGAAGTGAGCGGCAATTCCTGCTTCCGTCTCCCCTAGTTGCGGTCCGCCGGTGTAGAACACCATATTGACCGCTGTCATCCTTCCTCTTAAGCTATCTGTCGTATTAATTTGACGAATGACATTACGGATGACCGCCGAAATCATATCTCCAGCTCCAGATAGACCGATAAACAATAAAGAAAGATAGAAATTTCTTGAAAAAGCAAAAAGGACGATACTAA